>CAYHEX010000321.1:0-4942 GCA_964355365.1 uncultured Solibacteraceae bacterium
CCGGGCGGCCCGGATCGCGTTTGCCGCTGCGCTCGCCACGGCACCGCGGTACCCGCCGGCACTGGTCGGCGCGGTGGACGCCGCACTCGGGGCCGGTGACGATGACGCGGCACTGGAGGCGTTGCAGCGACTGCTTGCGGTTGATCCCACGCGAGCGGAGGCACGCGGTCGCGTCGACGCGGTTCGGCTTCGCGTCTCGCAACGTGAGGTCGCCCTCGCCGAGCGGTTCCGGACGGCCGGGCAATGGGACGAGGCGGAGCGTCACCTCACGGCGGCACTGGCGGCGACGCCCGAGAACGGCCCGGCACAGCGCGCGCTCGCGGCGGTGCAACTGTCGCGTGGTGATCTTGATCACGCCGTGTCGAGCGCACGCACCGCCATCGCGCTCGACCCCGGCGATGCGGTGTCGCTGGCGTTGTTGGGTGACATCCTTGAGGCGCGCGGGCAATTTCAGGACGCGGTTGCGGCCTACGCGCGGGCCATCGCCATCGATGCCCGGCCCGCGTGGGCCGAGCGCCGCGCGCGGCTGCGGGAACGCGCTGAGGGATCGTCGCTGCCGCCCGACTATCGGCTGATCGACGCTGCGCCGAGCGTGACGCGCGCACAGGTGGCGGCCGTGTTCGGTGTCCGGCTGTCGGCGTTGCTGGCCCGAGCGCCGCTGCGCGTGTTTGACGTCGTGACCGACGTGCGCGGCCACTGGGCGGCCACCTGGATCCTGCCGGTCGTGCGTGCCGGCTGGATCGATCCCAGACCGAATCACACGTTCGATCCCGGCGCGGCCGTGCGGCGTGCCGAACTGGCGCAGATCGTCGCGGCGGTGCTGGATGCCCTGTCGGGCGCCCAGCGTCGCGGCAGCCTCGACGCGGCGTTCGCCGCCGCGCGCAGGACATTCCCGGACCTGCCCAACGACCATCTGGCGTTCCGATCGGCGTCGGCGGCCGTGTCGGCGGGTATCATGACGGTTGATGCGGGCAGTCGTTTTCAACCGGCGGGCGTGGTGAGCGGCGCCGATTTGTTTGCCGTGGTGGCTCGGCTCGAGGCGCGGGCGAAGTAGCCATGTCCCGGATCCTCACTCCGGCCAATCAACTGACGCTCCTGCGTCTGTTGCTGGTACCCGTCTTCGTGCTCTGCATGCTCTATAACCTGCCGGGCTGGGCACTGGTCACCTTTGCGGTGGCCGGGGTCACCGATCTGTTTGACGGGCTTGTGGCTCGGTTGTCGGGTGAGTCCACGGAACTGGGCGCCTGGCTCGATCCGATGGCGGACAAACTCCTGCTGGTGAGCATGTTCGTCATGCTGACGATCCCATCGGATCTGACCAACCGGCTGCCGCTGTGGTTGACCGTGGTCGTGATCAGTCGTGACGTCGGCATCGTCATGACGGTGGCCGTGGTGAATCTCGCGGTCGGCCCCAGAACGTTCCGGCCGTCGCCGCTCGGGAAGGCCGCGACCGCGATCTTCGTGCTGACCGGCGTGGTGACGCTGTATTTCAACTATTTAGGAACGACCTCACCCGTGGTGCCGGCGTTCGTGTACGTGACGCTGGTGATCACGTTGCTCTCGGGTTTTGACTACGTCCGGCGGTTAACCCGGTCCTTGCCATAGCCAAACGGGCCGACTATTCTGCTCTGCGTGGAGTGTGCATGCTCGAAGGTCTGAAACGCCGCGGCGCGGCCGCGCCGGCGGAACCTACCCCTGATCGTGATCTCCGCGAAGAGCGCGAGGCGCTCACGGCGCTGCTGCGGCATCTGGACGCTTCAGCCGCGCCCGTCCGGGCGCTCGCCGACACCGTGACGCAGCTCGAGGCGCGCGTGGTGGCGATGGAGGCGCGCACGCTCGAGGCGGCGCGTCAGTTGGCCGACGTTGCGACCGCGGCCGCCGCGGTCGGCACACTGGCCGAGAAGGTGAAGGACCTGGCTGATTCGGTGCGCGACGCGCGACAGACCGCCGACCGACTCACTTCGCCCGACGGCGACCTGCACCAGCAGCGGCACGTCGTGCAGCAGCTCGTGGCGCAATCGCTGCAGAGCCGCGCCACGCTGGACACGCTGGCATCGGAACAGGAACGGCTCGAGGCGCTGCGCGCGGATGTGCGCCGGGCCACCGAGCAGATGCAGCAGGCGAGGCTGCTGGTCTCGACGACCACGGCCGAAATCGACTCCGTGAAAGCGGCGGCCACCGACGCGCGCGCGGCACAGGCGCAGATGCGAGAGCTGGCGACGCGCACGCAGGAAGACGCGTCGCGCGCTGTGGCGTTCGTGCAGGAGGTGGACGTCAAACTGCAGGGCTTCGCGAAACTGCAGGACCTGGCCCGCACGGTGGAGGAACGGACTTCGGCGCTCAACTCGCTGGTCGAGCACGTGACGCAGAAGGCCAAGATCCTGGAACACCAGAAAGATGCCGTGGAGACGGCGGTGCTCGAATCGCACCGCGTGACCGAACTTGTGCGCAGCATGGAGGCACAGGTAGCCAAGCTTGACGCCGCCAGTCGGCGCGGCGTGAACGTGGAAGAAATGGTGGAGCGCGTTGAGGTGACGCTGCGGCAGTCCACGCAGCAGTTGCAGGCGGCCGAGCGGTCGCGCGACGCGCTGGCGGCCGATCTGGCGACGCTCGATCGCGATCGCGCCGGACTCGTGGACTTCGTTCGGCAGCATGAAGACCGTGTGGCGGCGGGCCGCCGCGAGCTCGATGCGCATCAGTCGCGCGTCACGGCCCTGCAGCAATCGATCTCGCAACTGGAGCACGCGCATGCGTTGCTGGCCGAGCGCGGCCCGGAGGTGGACGGGTTGCGCGAACGGATCGCGCAGCTCGCGTCTCAAGTCGGCGAGTTCGACAGCCGATCCTCGACATTCGTCGAGAAGATGGCGTCGCTCGAGGAGATTCACGATCATCTGGTCAGCGTGGACGAGATGTCCCGACGCGCCACGTGGCAGATGGAGAGTCTGGCCGGCGCGCGCAAGGACCTCGAAGAGTTGCGCGCCGACATCGAACAGTTCTACCGCGAGCAGTCGGAGGCCCGGCAGCTGCGCGACAATCTGGCGGCGGAACGCGCCGCGCTCGAATCGTTCCTCGACCGCATGGGCGCGTTTGCCGTGCAGTTGCCCGAGCTCGACGCGCGCATGAACACGATCAAGAGCAAATTGTCGGTCGTGGATGAGGGCACGGCGAAGGCGGCCAATCTGGTCGCGATCGCCGACGACCTCGACCGCCATATGGTGCGACTGGCGGGCCAGCAGCAATTCGTGGATCGGATCGAAGCGAGGTTGAATGCGCTCAACGTGCTGACCGCCGACGTCGATCGGAAGCTGGACGATCAGACGCGTCGGCGCGGGGAAGTGGAGTCGCTGCGCCATCTCTGCGATGCGGTGAACCTGGAGGTCACCGACATCCGGCAGAAGCTCGACGGCATCGGCCAGCACCAGTCGAAGCTGCTGCCGATCACCGGGCAGATCGCGTCCTTGAAGACCGACGTCGATCGCGCGCAGGCCCGGCTCGCCGCGGCCTTGCAGGATCAGACCGCGCTCACCAGTCAGGAACGCCGCATCAGCGAGATGCTGCAGTCCGTTCGCACGATCGGCAGCACGGCGGCCGAGCAATTGGCCACGGCGCAGGGCCTGTCCGCCTCGCTGGGGCGCTCGGAAGCGATCAAGGACGCGCTGACCAGGGACCTGGCGTTGGTGCAGGGCCGACAGGCCGAAGTGGCCGGTCAGATTGAGACCGCCGATGGGCAGATGAAGGCGATGACGCTCACCGTACGGGGCCTGGAGCAGCGGCACGATCAGCTCGCGTTTTCGGAGAAGCGCATTTCCAGTTTCGAAGCGAAGATCGCGGAGCTCAAGGGCGCGACCGAAACGATCGAGCGTCGCATTCACGATGTCATCTCGCGCGACGAGACGGTGCAGAGCATCCGCCGCGAAGTGGAAGGCGTGCACGATGTCAGCGCCCGCAGCAAGGCCGACCTGCATCATCTCGACGCGCACCGCGGCGACATCGTGACGCTCCGAAGCCGCGTGGATGAGTTGCTGGCCACAGCGCAGGCCACCGAGCAGCGCATTGCGGAAATCAACGCGCAGCGGGCGATGGTGGAGGAAGTGCAGTTGAAGGTCGCCGTCACGAGCAACATGCTCGAAGACGTGCGCATCCATCTGGAAACGGTGGGCGAGCAGAAGGCCGTGCTCGACTACGTCCTGGAGCAGGTCGCGCGGCTCGACGCGATGAGCCGCGAGGCGCAGGTCACGATGCGGTCACTCCAGACCGAACGTGAACTGGCTGAGCGGATCGAGAAGAGCATCCAGAGCCTCAGGGCCAGGACGTCTACGCCAGACGAAAAGCGCAGGGCGTAGGACCGCATCCGTAGTCCAGAGTCCAGAGTCCCGTCCGGAGTTCGGAGTTCAGGGTCCGTCCAGAGTTCGGGGCCCGTGCAAACGTCTAAAGTCCAGCGCCCCTCGAAGTCTCACGGGACTCTGGACTCCCCGGGACTCCGGACGGACTCTGGACTTCGGACCCTGGACGGACCCAGGACTCAGGACGCTGGACTCTGGACTACTCAGACCTTCGTTCTGAAGTACGCGATCGTCGACGTCAGCCCTTCGTCGAGCGCGACCTTCGGCTCCCAGTGCAGGAGCGTGCGGGCGCGCGTGATATCGGGTTTGCGCACCTTCGGGTCGTCGGTGGGCAACGGCTTGTAGACAATCTGGCTCGTGGACCCCGTCATGCGGATGATGGTGCTGGCCATCTCCTCAATCGACATCTCGTGCGGGTTGCCGATGTTGACCGGGTCATTCTCGCTCGACAGCGCCAGCTTCAGAATGCCGTCTACCAGATCGGTGACAAAGCAGAAGCTGCGCGTCTGCTCGCCGCTGCCGAAAATGGTGACATCTTCGTTGCGGAGCGCCTGCGAGATGAAGGCGGGCACCGCGCGGCCGTCCTTGATGCGCATGCG
>CAYHEX010000322.1:0-4938 GCA_964355365.1 uncultured Solibacteraceae bacterium
GGAGGACCACGAGTTCGGCCGATACTTTGTGGAGCAGAGGGAATTCCTCGATAGTCTCGAGACGCGTGTTCTGGATGTCGTCACAGTTAGGTTACATTCGGCTTCGGCCAGCCGTCGGTTCGCCGAGAGTGCAAGGTGGAGCGATCTCCGCGTTGTGGATAACATTGATCACGGGCGCGTTTCACTCGACAAGCTAGTTGATCGGAGTCGACTCATCGTTCATAGCTACGACTCAACTGGAATCCTCGAGACGCTTTCTCTGAATATCCCGACGATCGCGTTTTGGCAGAACGGGTTTGGACATCTGCGGGAAAGTGCCAAACCATACTACGCTCGCTTGGCAGAGGCAGGTATCGTCTTCAGTTCGCCAAGTGACGCGGCTGAGCACGTCATGCAGGTGTGGGATGATATCGACGGCTGGTGGAGCCAGCCGAAAGTACAGGCTGCGCGAGTCGAGTTCTGCGAGAGATACGCCAGGGTGACTGAGCGCCCCATCGCATTGCTTCGAAGGCTACTTTCCTGCTGGTAATGAGTCGGCGGAGGTGACGGCTGCTCTTTTCCTTGAGCATGCCCGGTGCTCCTACTTAGCGGCGTCGGAGGGAGTTGACCCCATTCCGGCGGGCCTTCGCGTTCGGCCCCCCCCGATCTTCCTTTCGCCGCCTCTGGCGGTGCCTAGCGGGACGCACCTCGACGGTGCACCACCTACTCTCTGCCCATGCTAAAAGCAACTGCAAAAGCCGTTATCAGCCGTCTCGCGAAGTCATCGATCTCTCTCCTTGGCACGAGCGCTGTTGGCCGCTTTGCGTACGCGCAGTTCATCGAGAGTGCGATGACGCAGGCCCGTCAGGTTTCGCACGGCGGCGTGGCCCTGCGTTTCGCGACTCCAAACGCTCTGAACGAGTACCGAGCGAGCACCTTCGCGTCCAAGGAACCTGAGACGCTGGAGTGGATCAATGACTTTCCAAGCGGCTCCGTGTTCTGGGACATTGGCGCGAATGTAGGCCTCTACTCGTGCTACGCGGCGAAGTGTCGCGGATGCGACGTGTACGCATTTGAACCTTCCGTGTTTAACCTAGAAACTCTGGCCCGGAACATTTACCTCAACGACGTCGTCGATCTGGTCACCATCGTGCCGCTGGCGATGAGTGCACGGTTGGAGATAAGCGCGCTCAATATGACGAGCACCAACTGGGGCGGGGCGCTGTCAAGTTTCGGGCAGACGTACGGATTTGACGGCGCTCCATTGGAAACGATCTTTCGTTTTCGAACGATTGGGTTGGCGATGACTGACGCCGTGAACGCTTTGAGACTCCCGACACCGGACTACATCAAGATGGACGTAGACGGCATCGAGCATCTGATTCTGGGCGGTGGGCGCGATGTGCTGCAGTCGGCGAAGAGTGTTCTTGTGGAGATCAACGATACCTTTGACAGGCAGGCTACTGAGTCCCGCCGCATCCTCGAGGGAGTTGGGCTGAGGCTCGTCGCGAAGCGGCACGCGAAGGAGTTCGATGAAGTGGCATCGGAAGGGCGAGACACGTTCAATCAGATATGGATTCGCTAGGCCGTCGTCCGTGGCGCCGAAATAGACAGCTAAAGGATCGCGGGAAATGAAATCGTTGAAAGTTGGTATTGCTGGCTACGGCATCGTTGGTAAGCGTCGAAAGAACTGCATCGACCTGCATCCGGGAATGCAGGTCGTAGCCGTCTGCGATCTTACGTTCGACCAAGAGGGCGTCCTGCCTGACGGTACGCGTTTTGTGCGCTCATATCAGCGCCTCTTGGAACACGGACTCGATGCACTGGTTGTGTGTATGACGAACGACATCGCCGCTGAAGTCACAATCGCCGGTCTTCACGCGGGACTGCATGTCTTCTGCGAAAAGCCGCCTGGTCGGGACGTCGGAGATATCCTGCGAGTGATTGAGAGCGAGCGGCGATGCCCTTCTCTCAAGCTGATGTATGGATTCAATCACCGATATCACGAGTCCGTCAGGGAGGCGCTCTCCATCGTTCGCTCGGGGGAGCTTGGACGTGTGATCAACATGCGCGGAGTGTATGGCAAGGCCAAACTCGTAACATTCAATCAGTCAGACTGGCGTACCAAACGAGCGGCAGCGGGTGGTGGCGTCTTGTTGGATCAGGGTATTCACATGGTCGACCTGATGCGGCTCTTCGGCGGAGACTTTCACGACGTCCGCAGTTTCGTCTCAAACCAGTTTTGGGGATTCGACGTCGAAGACAATGCCTATGCCCTGATGCGGTCGAGGGAAGGTGTCGTCGCGATGCTGCATTCCTCGGCGACCCAGTGGCGGCATCGGTTCCACCTCGATATTAATCTCGAGCGCGGAAGCGTGATACTCGGAGGCATCCTCTCCGGAACCAAAAGCTACGGCGCTGAGACGCTGACTGTTGTGCGAGCCGATCCTGACAATGATCGGGGTGATCCGCGCGAGAGCGTAATAAAGTACAACCGCGACCCTTCATGGGATGACGAGATCGCGGCGTTTCATGACGCGATCCGTAGTGGCGCTCCGGTCACGAGCGGCACGTCCCTGGATGCGCTGCGGACGATGCAGTTGGTGTATTC
This sequence comes from uncultured Solibacteraceae bacterium, assembly GCA_964355365.1. Taxonomy (GTDB): domain Bacteria; phylum Acidobacteriota; class Vicinamibacteria; order Vicinamibacterales; family SCN-69-37; genus SCUN01. Next base: position 2,591 of record CAYHEX010000322.1, read on the forward strand.
CATCTACTACCAGGATGAGGCGTGGCGCCTCGCCCATGACATTCCGGACCCGGCGCTGGCATGAATAACATCGACCGCATGTTCACTCTCGATCCAGCGTTGTTCGCAGACGCCTACCTCAACTATCTGCCTCGGGTACTGTCCCGAATCGATCGAAGCGAGGTTGGGCAGTTCATTGCCACGCTACTCGCAGCGCGCGAGCGGGGCGCCGCTGTGTTCTTCATCGGCAACGGCGGCAGCGCATCGACGGCAACCCATTTCGCAAACGACCTCTCCGTCGGCACGAACGACTACGTGCGTCCCTTCCGCGCAATCGCGCTGACCGATAACGTCGCGGTGATGACGGCGATTGGAAATGATTTCGGCTACGAGGACATCTTCTCGCGGCAACTGCGCGTTCTCGGCCGCCCAGGGGATGTGCTCGTCGCCATCTCGGCCTCCGGGAACTCGCGGAACCTTCTGAAAGCGTTCGACGCGGCACGCGAGCTTGGCATCCGCACGGTCGCGCTGACTTCGTTCGATGGCGGCAAGATGCGCGCGCTGGCTGACGAGGGTGTTCATGTGCCGACCGAGATCGGTGAGTATGGTCCTGCTGAGGACGCTCATCTTATCCTCGACCATCTGATCGGCGCGTATCTAACTCGCGCTATTCGCGCCACGCAGGTGCCATGACTTCACGGTTCGGAGGCAAGACAGTCGTCGTCACCGGCGCATCTAGAGGCATCGGCGAGGCGATCGCGCGAGCCTTCCATGCCGAAGGAGCGTACGTGATCGGCACGAGTACGGGAGTCGCAGACGCAAATGGCGACTACTGTGACGAGTGGGTGACGGCCGATTTTCTCGCGCTCTCTGCGATCGACGACTGTGCCGCACGGGTGGCGGCCATCGCTCCGGACATCCTGGTCAACAACGCCGGCATCAATCGGATCGCGCCATTCGTGGAGATCGTCTCGAAGGACTTTGTCGAGATCCACCAAGTCAATGTCTTGGCCCCGATGCGTCTGTGTCAGGCCGCGCTGCCGGCGATGATACGACGGCAGTGGGGCCGCATCGTCAACGTTTCCTCGGTCTGGGGCAAGATCAGCAAGAGGCAGAGGGCGTCCTACTCGGCGAGTAAATTCGCCCTCGATGGACTCACGCTCGCACTTGCCACGGAGCATTCGCAGGACGGAGTCCTCGCAAACTGCGTCGCACCAGGATTCATCGACACGGAACTCACCCGTCGGGTCTTGGGCGCTGCGGGGATCGAGGAAATGGTCGCAGGGGTTCCCGTTCGTCGGCTCGGGCAGGCAGAAGAGGTCGCGCGCGTCGTTTTGTGGCTCGCCAGCGCGGAGAACTCGTTCATCGCCGGGCAGAACGTCTCGGTGGATGGAGGGTTCAGTCGTGTCTGAGGAGTTGGTTATCCAGTCGCATCGCGGGTCGTACACGGCCCGGTTCGATGAAAGTTTGCTCGCGCATCCGGAAGTGCTGCTTGGGGACCATCCCCACTTCCTCGTCGACAGCAACGTGGCGCGCCTCTACGCGAGGCAGTTGGCGCCGGTGCTCGCCCATCCGCGCGCGATTGTTCTCGAAGCCACCGAAGGCAACAAGTCGATGGAACGGACGATCCCCGTGTTCGAGCGGTTGATCGAGAACGCGATCCGCCGCGATCACACGATTGTCGCGATCGGTGGTGGCATCGTGCAGGATGTGAGCTGCTTCATCGCGAGCACGCTGCTGCGAGGCGTGGCTTGGCGGTTCGTGCCGACGACGCTACTTGCTCAGGCCGACTCCTGTATCGGGTCGAAGAGCTCCATCAATCTCGGGGCGTCGAAGAACATCATCGGGACGTTCAATCCCCCGGTCGATGTGATCATCGCTCCCGCCTTTCTCGATACGCTCGAGCGCAAGGAACTGCGCTCCGGTATCGGAGAGATCCTCAAGGTGCATGCGATCGAGGGCACGGGAGCGTTCGATCGTCTCGCTGGCGATTTCGACCGGTTGCTCGTCGACCGGGATGTGCTCAATCGCTACATTATCGCCTCGTTGCGCATCAAGCAACGGTTCATCGAGCGCGATGAGTTCGATCGCGGGCCGCGGAACGTATTTAACTACGGGCACAGTTTCGGACACGCGATCGAGTCGGCCACGAAGTATGCTGTTCCGCACGGCATCGCCGTGTCGATCGGCATGGACATGGCCAACGTCATCGCGGCGCAACGTGGTCTGGTTTCGCGCGCGCATGCGGTGCGAATGCATGGACCGATGCGAGCGAACTATGCGGACTACGTCCGAACGCCCATCCCGCTCGACTCGATGCTTGCCGCGCTCCTGAAGGACAAGAAGAACACCGACACGATGCTCGGCCC
>CAYHEX010000323.1:0-4934 GCA_964355365.1 uncultured Solibacteraceae bacterium
GGATCAAATACCGCAAATTGCTGCGGTAGACAGCCGGAATTCGGGCAGGACCAGAGACTGAATCGGCGCGGTGAGTCTGAACCGCGCCGTGTTCAGCACCACACCGCTGCCGCAGTACAGGACGTCGAGGTTCATCATGATCTGGTGGTACAGCCAGATCTCCTGCACGCCGTAGCCGGCATACCAGCGGATCTTCTCGTCGACCCTGCCGATGCGCGGGTAGGGCGACAGCACTTCCACAACCAGATTCGGCGGCCCGTCGATTCGGTCGCCGACGCGGGCTGGGCCGTCCGGGCTGACGTAGAGCAGGTCGGGCTGGAGCACCAGCGCGTTCTGGTGATCCAGGATGACGTCGGTCGGCGCGATGAAGACCTCGCCTCCGTGCTGCTGGCAGTGCGCGCGCAGGGCCACAGCCATCGCCAGGACCACCCGCTGATGCGACACGGTGGGGGCGTCCCGGGCGATGACGTGTCCGTGCACCAATTCCTGCGGATACACGACCTCAGGTGTCTGCTGATATTCGGGGACCGTCATGACGACGACGGTCTCATCGTCACGGCCGAGGGTCAAGAGAGAAGAGCGTGCCAAAGCGCGCAGCTATTTCCGCTGAATGGTCTGCCGCACTGTTGGGAGGATGGTCGAGTGAACCCAGCCTGTGGTGGGCGTCCACTGTTCGATGGGTTGCGGACGCTTGAGTTCCGGGCAGGCTTCCGCGGAGTGCGTGATGACTCCTGCGCGCTCCTGTCGTCGGTGTTCGACCCAGTAGTTGTCCGCGAAGCCGAGCCTGCTGATGACTCGCTGATTGGTCATCTCTGCCACGATGTCGCCGCCACTTTGCTCGAGCAACACGCTCAGGCCGTCTTGGATCGGCGCGATCCTGGAACCGAGCGGCGTGGCGCCCTCGGCCAGGATGTCAAGCGATGGCCAGAGGTAGGCCGAGTCCGGGGTGCCTTTCGGGGCGCTGGTGCATTCGAAGCTGGCATTGCTCGTCGGCGAACGAGCCGGGCCACTGGCCAAGTTGAGGAACGTCGTCGAGGCCCGATTGAACTCGTTGTACACGCCGCCGACGACCAGGAACTGGCCCTGAGGCGTTTGCCACTCCTGGATTCCCCGGATCCAGCCGGACTGCACGTAGACGAGCCTGCCCGACGTCTTCGGACCCTCGTCCTTCACTTCCAGGAGAAAACTCGGCCACCAGGAATTGTGCTTGAAGGCCACCCAACGCGTTCGCGCCGAGGTGGAGTGGCTGACGACGACATCGCCGATCTCCCACGGACCGGAGTAGTCCTCGCCGCCGCACGTCACTGTCGTCTCGCCGGGCTGCACCTGCCAGCGAATGTTGCCGGAGGAATCGAACGCCACGAGGGCGTCATTGCGAGTGGTTCGCTGGCCAAACGCCGCGTAACGCAGCGGCAGGACCACGTCGTCGGGATCCACCGCCACATGCTGTAGGGCTGGGCCGGCGTGGCTGACGTCCTCATGGAACTCATGCCGCCACACCACGCGGTTCTGGGCGTCCAGCGCCGTGACCGACGTTCCGGCGGCCTGGAGCCAGGTGATTGGTCCACGCTGCGGATCTCTGAGGAACTGTCCAACGAGTAGGCCGATGGCCAGCGTCAGGGCCGCGATGGCCCAGACGGTCGCCCATCGCGGGCCCTGCTTTGGCAGTGGCGCCGCGATCGTCGCCGCTTCGTCGGCAGGCTCCAGCGGATGGCCGTTGCCATTCAGAGAAGTGCCGTTGCCGTTGCCGTCGTCGTCCCCGGGCTGTGGTTTGGGGAGATCGCGCGTCCTTCTCCAGCTGTCGATCTCTGGTTTCAGCGCGTAAACCGTCTGTCCGTTGGTAGTTGAGATCCGATGGACGGGCAGATCGAGCTCCCGTTCCCATCGTTGAACCGCCCGCGTGCTCCTTCCGAGGTAGTTCGCAATGTCCTTCCAGCCCTGCAGCGTGTCCGAACTTGTCGTGCCCTGTTGCTCCGTCGTTGGCATAAACGCTCACTGAGAAACGGTGGGGGTCAGTCACCGGTCGGTGCGCCGCTGGGGAGCGCGGCAACAGCCGAGCGGAGTGTAGTGCATTTTTGTTGGCGCACTGATGGGTTCACAGGACGACAAGTTGCGAAATCGCTTCTGCGGCGTTGGTTGGCGCATGTCCATGGACGGAATTCAGTGGCAGTGACAAGTGCTGCACTCTCCAGATCGACGTGTGTTGTCGCTTGCGAGGTCTGCGGCGCAAGTAGAAAGTGTGGGTGGCGTACGGCGAGGGAGGGTTCTCAGATGTTCGGATTTGGCATTTCTGAGCTGTTCATCTTTCTGATCATCATTGGTGGGATCAGCGCGTTTTCCGGCAAGCGTGGCGCGCTCGGGATGAGCGGCCCTGTTCTCGTGCTGCGAAAGTTCGAAGTCAACGGAACCGGTCCGGCGGCCGTCGTGATTGAAGGGCGGCCCTCCGGATTCATCGCGTGGCTGCTGACGACGCTCGGCCTGGATACGCTGACGACCCTTGAGGTCACTGACGCGAAGCTGACCTTCAAGGAAGCCAGCCTGAGCGGAGAGATCCACCACCAGGTACCGATCGCTACAGTCAGCAGCACCCACTGCGGTTTCTCGCAGCCGATCTGGCTGCTCGTGCTTGGCGGCGTCCTACTGATTCTCTCGGTGCTTTCGGCCTTGGGGAGCCGCGAGCCAGGGCCCGCGTTGTTGGGTGGGATTCTGGTCGCCCTGCTCTGCCTCGTCATCTTTGCGTTTCAGAAGAAGATCGTGATCACGATCGAGACGACTGGCGGCCTTGTGCTGGGATTGGCATTCAAGCCGAGCGCGATGGAGCACGTCTCGGTCAATTTGGCGAAGGCGCTGGAGGCGGTTGATCGCATAAACGGGATTTTGGTGTCGAGACATAGCGGCGCGGCGAGGCCTTGATCTACTTCGCCACGCTCTGTCCCGGCGTTGGCGCGATTGTGTAGGGGGTCCACCCGGTTCCTGCCGCCCATTCGCGAATCGGCTGTCGTCGCGTGCGCTCGGGGCAGGCGTCTGACGTGTGACGCATGGCTCCACGCGCCTCAAGATCGCGATGTTGGCTCCAGTAGTGGTCGGCCAGCGAGAAGCTGCGGACGTGGAGGGCGTTGTCCAATTCGAATAGTGCCCCGCCTCCCCCCTCGTCGAGTTCGATTTGAAGGCCATCGACGAGCGGCTTCAGCATCGTCGCCATCGCGTAGGTGCTGGGGCCGAGCAGGTCGAGGTTGGGGAAGAGGAACATCCGCGCGGGTGTGCCCGTCGGTGCCTCTTGACAGCGAAATCTTGGGTCGTCGCTCGGGGTGGCGGACGGGCCCGCGTCGAGATCGACGAGGGCGGCAGACGGCAGCTGGTATTGGTTCAGCACGCCCCCCACGCCAAGGAAAGTCCCTCGTGGCGATCGCCACTCGGTCAGGTTGCGAATCCAGCCACTCTGCAGGTACCGCAGCGACGCGTGCCCCTGTTCGTCGATCTCAAACAGCAACGACGGCCACCACGTTTGGTGGGTGTAGCTGATCCACACGCGCGGGCGGGCGAGATCGCTCGCGATCACCATCGCCGACACATTCCAAGGGCCACTGAAGGTCTCTGAGCCGCAATGCAACACGTTGGTTGGTGCAAACCGCCACAGCTGACGGCCGCTCCGGTCGAACGCGACCAGCGCGTCACTCATGGGGCTGTGTTCACCCGCTGTTGCGGACCGAATCGGCACTACCGTCATGCCTGAGGCACCGAGGAGCGTACCTGCGGCAGGAATTGAGCCTGTGCGGGTGGATGGGTGGCTGACTTGCTCGCCCATGTCATGCGCCCAAACGATCCTGTTGTTGACGTCGTACGCCGCGACCGTTGTTCCCGTCGCCTGAATGGTATTGACCACACCGCTGCTCGAGGCCCATCCGGACTTGCCAACCCAGATGCCCAGGGCGAGCGTGGCGACGGTGATGGCCGCGAAGGGCGTCCAGCGTGGCGGCAGCGTGGGACGCACGGGCGCGGCCTCGGCACGCGCGGGCTGGGGGACGGCCGATGACTCAGGGTTCAGGTGGGCCTCTTCGCCATCCTCTGGCAGGGGCTTGGGTAAATCTCTGGATCGTCGCCAGTCGTCGAGTTCGGTGCGTCGAGCGTAGACCGTCTGTCCGTTGGTGGTTTGGATCCGATGGACGGGCAGATCGAGCTCCCGTTCCCATCGTTGGACCGCGCGCGTACTCCTTCCGAGGTAGTTCGCGATGTCCTTCCAGCCTTGCAGCGTGTCTGAACTTGTCGTGCCGTTCTGCTCCGTTGTTGGCATGGATGCTCACTAAGAAACGGTGGGGGTCGGTCACCGGTCGGTGCACCGCTGGGGGAGCAGCGGCGACAGCCGAGCGGAGTGTAGTGCACCTAGCACACTCTTCGCCGGGCAATGATCCAGACAAGTGACGCACTTTGGCGCCGCGTCGTGACTTGTCGTATGCGGATGGGCACGCGATGACTTGGCGACAAGGTGCGCACACGCTGCCGCAGCGGAGGTTGTCGATTGTGCCTGCCCCTCTGCAGGCCCAAGCTTTCGCACGCGGAAGCAATTCGATCCGCCGGGGAAGGCCACGATGAAACGCGCGGATCAGTCGTTGTTGTTCGACCACCAATCAAGCAGTGCTCTGCCAGCAGAGCAGATCATCATCGGGGCGGTCGGGCCCTTGGGATACTCAGACCATACGATCGCGCCATCTCGGTCCGGCACCGTGACCGTCGAACTGGCGTGGACCTCACCGGAGGGGCATCTGGCGCTCTTCGTTCGCCGGCCATTGTTGTCGTCGACCCAGTCGGCGCCGAGGCCGTGCGTGTCTATCGCGAACTCTCCGATCGGCCTGCGCCAGGAACTCTCGATTGAATTGGGCTGCCGCGAGCCGTTCGAGATTCTGGTAGAGAACCACAGCGGCCGGACGCAGGCGTAC
>CAYHEX010000324.1:0-4903 GCA_964355365.1 uncultured Solibacteraceae bacterium
CCGGAACAGCTTGACGGGTACCACGTGCTCGCCGAGCGTCTTGAGCGGCTCGGCCAGCTGGATCTTGCGACGATCCACGGTGAACTGCAGCGCGGCCAGCGCCTCGGCGATATCCGAGGTCGTGACCGATCCGAACAGCACCTGGTTTTCGCCGACGCGACGCGCGATGGCAATTTCCACGCCGGTGAGTTTCGCCGCGAGCGCCTGCGCCTCGTTGCGCTCGTTCGCTTCGCGCGCTTCAGCCACCACGCGCTCGCGCTCGATCTGCTTCTTGTTCTCGCCGGTGACCACCAGGGCAAGCTTGCGCGGCAGCAGGAAGTTGCGCGCGTAGCCGTTGGCCACTTTGACGACCTCACCGCGGTCGCCGAGGTGTTCGACGTGTTCTCTCAGAATGACTTCAATTGACATGATCTCTCCCCGTCGACCTAGTCCGTGACGTACGGAATCAAAGCAAGCTGACGCGCCCGCTTGATCGCCGTCTGCAAGCCACGCTGATGCAGCGCGCAGACACCCGAGATGCGACGCGGCTGAATCTTGCCGCGCTCCGGAATGAAGCCGGCCAGCATCTTCACGTCCTTGTAGTTGATGTAATCGATCTTGTCGACGCAGAACTTGCACACGCGCCGGCGACGGAAGAACCCGCCACCACCACGACGCCCGCCCTTCGCGTCCTTACCGTCTTTGTCCTTGGCGGCACCGCGGCCACCGCCACGTTCCTTGTCAAACTCGCTCATCGGTCACCTCGATCACCGCGATCACCGCGGTCGCCACGGGGGCTGAACCCTGCGTCGCCCATCACATCGTTGTCGTCGTCATCAGAATCCTCACTGTGACGCCGGCGTTCACCTTCGGTCGGCTCGGGCGGCAGGCCGCGCTTGATGCGGCGGGAGGCCATCGAGGCCTTGCGTTCGGTGGTGGCACGCTCCGCAATGGCGAGGTCTTCGTCGACGCGGACAATCAGGTGGCGCATGACCGTGTCGATCACACGCAGGCGGCGGTCAAGTTCAGCCGTCATGATGCCCGGCCCGTCGATCGTCTCCATGACGTACACGCCTTCGCGCTGCCCGGCGATCTCGTACGCCAGACGCTTGCGGCCCCAGTTTTCGGACTTGGACACCGTGCCGCCGAAGCGTTCGGCGATGGCCACGATCTGCGCGTGCAGATCTGCCAACACCTCATCGGTGACTTCCGGTGCAGTGATATAGATCAGTTCGTATTGCCGGACCTTGCTCATATGCCTCCTTATGGACATCAGGCTGCGTTCTGAGAACGCAACAAGGAGCGTGCTGTTACGCGTTGTTGTCGCCGAGTCCGGCTTCCCCGGACCCGTCTCGTGCGCGGTTAAAGACGTTCATCGTCTTTGCCAAGCCATCAAGCACCCAACACTCGACCGCTTCGGCCGCCCGGGTTACCGCCTCGTCCACCCCGGGCTGTTCTTCGGGCGCAAACCCCGCCAACACATGGTCAGCCAGATCGCGCCGTGCATCGCCCCGCCCCACGCCTACGCGCAACCGGGGGTATTCCGCCGTGCCGAGCTGCTGAGCCATGGATCGGAGGCCGTTGTGCCCACCCTCCGATCCGCTTCCGCGCACCCGCAGCCGCCCGAGCGGCAAATTCACGTCGTCGCAAATCACCAGAAGATCTGCGACGTCGATCTTGAAGTAGCGCAACAACTGTCCCACCGACACTCCGCTCAAGTTCATGAACGTGAGGGGCTTGACCAGCAGGACCACATCGCCGTCCCGCCGCCACTTGCCCATCATCGCGTCGGCTGGCGCCGCTTCGAAGCCCACCTGATGTCGTCTCGCGAGTTCGTCGATCACTTCGAACCCCACGTTGTGACGAGTTCCGGCGTACGGCCGGCCCGGATTCCCGAGTCCGGCAACGAGCTTCATGCCTACTTCTTCTTCTCGTCCTTCTTGTCGTCTTCCTTCTCAGGCTTGCCCTTCTTCATGACCTCGGGCTCGGCCGGAGCGGCAGCCGCCCCGGCGCCTTCGGCGACCACGGCCTCTTCAACCTTCGGCATGACGACGTGCACGAGCAGCAGGTCGCCATCGGTGACGGCCTTCCACTTGTTGGTCGTCGCGGCGAGGTCACGCACGCGCAGGCCCTGGTGCACCATCAACTCGGTGACGTCCGCGTCAATGTGCTCCGGGATGTCCGCGGGCAGACACTCGATCTCCATCTCTCGATTGACGAAGTCGACCACGCCACCCTGAGCCTTGACGCCCTTGGCTTCACCCACCAGACGCACCGGCACGGTGACGCGCAGCGCCTTGTCCATGGCGACCTTGTAGAAGTCGGCGTGGAGGAGGCGATGCCCAACCGGTTCGAGCTGGTAGGCCTTCACCAGAACGCGGGTGTCGCTCGCGCCTTCGTACTTCAACGAGATGAGCGTATTCACGCCCGACTTGGAATGCAGGATCTTGAACAGGCTCTTCGGATCCACCGCCAGCGACACACCTTCGCCGCCGCCGCCGTAGAGCACTGCCGGAATCTGCCCGGCGCGACGCAACCGCCCCGCTTCGTTCCTGCCAAAGGTATTCCGCTTCACCGCTTCGAGAATGACGTCCATAGCTTCCTCACTAAACAAACAGTTTCGAGACCGAAGTCTCTTCGTGGATGCTGCGAATCGCCTGCGCGAGCAGGCGCGCGACCGACAGCACCACAATCTTTCCGCACGCCGCTTTGTCGCCGTTCAGCGGAATCGTGTTGGTCACAATCAACTTGTCGATCGGCGACGCTTCAATGCGCGCGATCGCCGGGCCCGACAGCACCCCATGCACCGCGCTCGCGAGCACCCGGCTCGCGCCGTTGTTCATCAACGCCTGCGCGGCCTTCTGAATCGTGCCCGCCGTGTCGATGATGTCGTCGGCGATGATGCACACCCGACCGCTGACATCGCCGACAACGTTCATTACTTCCGCCGTGCCGTCTTCGCTGCGGCGCTTGTCGATGATCGCCAACTCCGCATCGATCCGCTTCGCATACGCGCGCGCCCGTTCCGCGCCACCCGCATCCGGCGACACGATGGTCACCGGTCCGAAATTCTGTCGCGCCAGATACTCGATCATCACCGGGGCCGCGAACAAGTGGTCCACCGGAATATCGAAGAACGCCTGAATCTGCGCCTTGTGCAGATCCATCGTCAACACGCGATTCGCGCCGGCGGCCGACAACAGATTGGCCACCAACTTCGCCGAGATCGGCACACGCGGCTTGTCTTTCCGATCCTGCCGCGCATAGCCGTAATACGGGATGACCGCGGTAATGCGCGACGCCGACGACCGGCGGAACGCATCGATCATCACGCACAGCTCCATGATGTGCTCGTCCACCGGGTTGCTGGTCGGCTGCACGATGAAGACATCGGTTCCGCGAATGTTCTCGTCGATCTGAAACGAGACTTCGCTATCCGGGAAGCGATGCAGTCTCGCCCCGCCCAACGGCAGGTCGAGGTGCTCCGCTATTTCTTTCGCCAGCGCAGGGTGCGCGCTGCCCGTGAATATTTTCAGTGGACCGTGAATCATCGGCGCAATCGACCGGCATCCCGGGCTGGAGCTGGTTGGGGCGGAAGGATTCGAACCTTCGAATACGGGATCCAAAGTCCCGCGCCTTACCGCTTGGCCACGCCCCAGGACAAACACAAAAGTCTAGCACAGGGCCATTCGGCGCAGCGCTTCCCGCCTGGAGAGCGTCGAGGTCGCCACCACCTGCCAGTCCGGACGCGCCACGCGGCGGGCGGCGCGATTCACCCCCGATTCGGCAAACACGCCGAATACCGACGACCCACTGCCCGACATCACCGCGGCCCTCGCGCCGGCGTTGTCCAGCGCCGCGATAGCCTCCAGCACAACGGGGTGGCGTCTGCCGACCGGAGCCTGCAGGTCGTTGGCGAGCACCACCGGATCGGTGGCCCAACCGAGATCGAGCGACTGGTCGGTCACGGTCGGCGGCCCCACGCGCTTCGCCCGATCGTCGTCGAGCCAGCGGTACGCCTCGACGGTTGAGACGTCGATCGACGGCTTGATGAGCACGAGTCCCAGACGCTGCGCGTCGGCCAGCGGATAGACGTCTTCGCCTCTTCCGAGCGCGAGTGCGGTTCCGCCGACAAGGAAGAACGGCACGTCCGATCCGAGCTCGGCGCCCAGGTCGAGCAGATCGCGGCGGGTCAAACGGCCGCGCCACAACTGGTTGAGACCGCTGAGTGCGGCGGCGGCGTCGGCGCTGCCGCCACCGAGCCCCGCCTCGGCCGGAATGGATTTTTCCAGCGTGACGCGCACGCCGTTGGGTTCGCCGCGGCGCCGGAGCGCGCGCCACAGCAGGGTCGCCGCGCGCCACACCAGATTGGTGCGATCGGCAGGCACAACGGCGGGCCGCACCGTCATGCGGAACGGTCCGCGCTCCAGCACGAACCGCAACCGGTCACTGACGCCGATCGACTGCATGACGGTGCGCACGTCGTGAAAGCCGTCAGCCCGCCGCGGGCCGACGCGGAGCGTGAGGTTAATTTTCGCGCTGGGGCGGAGGACGATGGAATTCACTGGCGCAAACCCTCACTGGGGCTCCACGAATTTCGCGGATCGAAGGCCAACAATATCGTTATCGCCAGCGGCCCGGAGATCCTTGATATTGATGCGGCGCATCCGGCCGTCTTCAAAGACGAGAATCCGACCGCCGCGCCGGACAAGCGTTATAAGGCCTTCTTTCCTCGCTTTGAACTTTTTTTCAAGAAGCGATCGACCGGACTATTTCCGTTCCAGTCGCCGGACGGCATTCACTGGACACTCATGAGCACTGCACCGGTCATCACCGACGGTGGATTTGATTCGCAAAACGTTGCATTTTGGGATGCAGTACGTGGTCAGTACAGGGCGTATTGGCGTTATTTTACGGAAGCGAA
>CAYHEX010000325.1:0-4896 GCA_964355365.1 uncultured Solibacteraceae bacterium
ACGGCATCGCGCACGGTTCGTGTCGCAGTATTCCGGCGTTCGATCTGCTGGCCGCTCTCGAGACCATGCCTGAGCTGTTCCTGAAGTTCGGTGGGCACAAGCAGGCCGCCGGCGTCACGCTCGAGGCTGCACGCATTCCCGAACTGCGCGCCCGCATGGCGGAAATCGGCGCCGTCCAACTCACGCACGAAGACCTGATGCCGCGGCTGCGGATCGACGCGCCGCTTGGGCTGCGCGACATTTCTGCCGCCGTGATCGAGGGCCTCGCGCGCATGGGGCCATTCGGCGCGGGCAACCCCAAGCCGGTGTTCCGGGCGTCGCCGGTCGAACTCATCGAGAAACCGCGCATCCTCAAGGAGCGGCATCTGGCGTTGATGCTTCGGCAGGACGGACGCGCGTTCCGCGCCATGGCGTGGCGCTTCAGTGAGCGAGAACCGTACCTGAACGCGAATCGTTCCGGCCTCGAGCTGGCCTATTCGCTCGAACAAAATGAATTCCGGGGGCAGACGACCACCGAGCTCTCGGTGGCGGATGTGCGGCTGTCGGTGGTGGTGTAATGCGTTGGCAGAAGCCCTTGCGTTACGCGATCGCCCTCGCCGGCCTGGGCTTTGCGGGGCTGTTGTACACGCGGATCGAGCGCACGCCGCCAACGCCGCCCGCGGCGCTGCCGCAGGCGTTGCCGGCCGGTGCGACCTTCCAGTCCGTGATGGCGCCGGGATTCAAGCAGATCCGCACCAAGGACGGCAAAGAGGTCAGCGCGCTCTCGTGGGCGAAAACGACGAAGTTCGCGGATGGCCGGCAGACCATCGAGCAGGTGCGCTTCGAGTGCGATCGAGCCGGCAAGCCGTTTGTGATCACTGCGGATCGGGGTGAATTGCGGGCGCCCGGCCCGGGCGAGAATCCGGATGGCATCCCCGAAGAGACCCATCTCATCGGGCACGTCGTTCTCAAAGAGCAGGACGGAATGGAGATCAAGACCGATGACGCGACGTATCGCGAGTCGGTCGCAATCCTCGACATGCCGGGGGCCATGTCGTTCAGTGACGGCCACACATCAGGGAGCAGCGTTGGCGCGGTCTACGATCGCACGGGGCAGTTACTGACCTTGAAAGACCAGGCGGCCATCGCGATGGCGGCTGACGCGTCTGGCCAGGGCGCCCTCAACGCCACGGCCAAGGCGATGGTGATCAACCGCGGCACGCACTTCGTGAGCCTTGACGGCAACGCCTCCATCGTTCGCGACCGTGAAGTGCTCACAGCGACGAGCGCGCAGATGCACCTCGGTGATGACAACCAGGGCGTGCAGTTGATGGAACTGCACCAGCAGTCGAGCATCGTGCCGGTGGCCGGCGTCGGCAAGACGCCGGAAATGCATGCTGACGACATCAGCCTCGCGTTTCAGCCTGACGGCCGAACGATCAAGCACGCGCAGCTCCTGCACACGGCATCGATCTTCTTGATGGGACCGACCGGTCGAAAGCAAGTGGCCGGCGATCTGTTGGAGGTGTCGTTGGCGGCCGACGGCCAGACGGTCACGGGGCTCTCGGGTAACGGCGCGCCGGTGACCGTGACCCTGCCGGCGGCGGCCGATGTGCCCCAGCGCGTGATCAGCGGTCGTGAATTGAACGCCACAGGGACAGAGAAGGATGGCCTCACGGCGGCGGTGTTCCGACGGAACGTGGAATTCATCGAAGCCAGGCCGGTCGCGCGTGGGCAGGCGGCGAGCAAACGGACGGTCCGCGCTCAGCAGTTGGCGTTGTCGCTCAACGCTGGCGACCTCAGTGACATCACGGAGGCGCGATTCCGAGACGCCGTCGACTTCACTGACGGCGGGACCAGAGGGAAAGCGGACGACGTGACCTACATGGCCGCGAAGGGGAAGTTGGTGCTGCGATCGGCAACGCCCACCGGCAACAAGCCGTTCGTGTCCACCGATCGCATCGTCGTCAACGCGCGGAACATCGACATCGAACTCGACAAGATCGTGATCCACGCGTGGGCGGAGCTCACCACGCAGACGGCTCCCGACACGACCGCCGCGAGCAAGGGGCTGTTCGATGAAACCAAGCCCATGCTCGGCCGCGCCAACGATTTGCATTACGACGATGCGAAGAAGCTGGCGATCTACACCGGCAAGGCGCGGCTGGGGCAGGGCAGCGGCAAGGACGAGAGCTTCATCGCCGGCGACACGGTCACCGTCGACAGCAACGCGGGAGACCTGTCCGCCGAGGGGAAGGTCACTGCGAAGTTCCCGATCGACAACCTTGAAGGTGCTGCGCAGGAGGCGCCTTCAGCCTCGGCCGCGAAGTTCGAGTACAAAGACGCCACACATCGCGCGCTCTACACAGGCACCGAGAAGGAACGGGCCCAGTTCAACGCGCCCGACGGCATCATCCGCGGCGTCACGATCGAGATGTTCCTGTCGGCGGCCGGTCGGGAGCTGACACGGATGGTGGCTGACGCTCCGGCCGGCAAGGGGCTGGTGCAGGCGCGCGTGTCCGCCACACGAACGGCGCTGGGTGACCGGATGGTGCACGACGCGAAGGCCGCCACGTATGTGCTGAGCGGCAGCCCGGCTCGCGTCATCGAGCGGTCCATCGATAACGGCGCGGAGAGCTGCTCGGAGTCGCGTGGTGTGAGGCTGACGTTTGCCAAGACGAGTGATGCGAAGGACCCGGGCATCGACTTCAAGGCTGATCCTGGTTCGGCGGGCACACAAACGCGCAAACTCCAAAGCTGCGCAGACTGGATAATCAAGTGATGCCGATCCTGCGAACCGAAGGCCTGACCAAGTCGTTCAACGGCCGCACCGTGGTGCGCGGCGTCAGCATCGACGTCCGTGCCGGTGAGGTTGTGGGGCTCCTCGGGGCCAACGGTGCCGGAAAGACGACGACCTTTGGCATGGTGGTGGGCCTCGTGGCGCCGGACTCGGGCCGCGTGCTGCTCGATGAACGCGACGTCACCGCCGATCCGATGTACGTCCGCGCCCGCGCGGGCATTGGCTATCTCCCGCAGGAGGCGTCGATCTTCCGCGGGCTGACCGTTGAACAGAACATCCTCGCGATTCTCGAGACCTTGAAGTTGTCTCGAGCGGAGCGCCAGTTGCGCCTCAAGACGCTGCTGGCGGAGTTGAACCTGACGCCGCTCGCCAAGTCGAAGGCCTACAACCTCTCTGGCGGCGAGCGCCGGCGCGCGGAGATCACCCGCGCGCTGGTGATGGAGCCCAAGTTCATGCTGCTGGACGAGCCGTTCGCGGGCATCGACCCCATCGCCGTAGGAGAAATTCAGAAGATCATCGAACATCTCAAGTCGCGGGGGATCGGCGTGCTGGTCACCGACCACAACGTCCGCGAGACCCTCAAGATCACCGATCGTGCCTATATCGTCCACGACGGCGTCATCTTCCGTGCCGGAACCCCGGCGGAATTGGCCGCCGACGACGAGGTCAAACGGATTTATCTCGGCGCCGATTTCCGGCTGGACTAATATGGCATTCAGGTTGCATTCAGACTGACCCAATGGCCATTCAGCAAAAACTCTACGCTCGTCTCGCCCAGAAGCTGATCCTGACGCCGTCGCTGCAGCAGGCGATCAAGCTGCTGCCGATGACCACGCTGGAGTTGGCCGAGCTCTTGAATCAGGAAATGATCGAGAACCCCATGCTCGAGGAGGTTCAGGCCGACGATCAGGTCGCCGAGACGCCATCCACGGACGGGGAACCCGAACCGGTCAAGACCACCGAAGACAAGGGCGATACCTGGGACGACGCCGACTACGAGTATTTCTTCGGCGAATACCTCGATGACGGCTATCGCGGCTCGAAACCGGCGGTTGAGGTTCGTGAGCTGCCTCCGATCGAGAACACCCTCTCGTCGCGCGGGTCGCTCGCCGATCACCTGATGTGGCAACTGAATCTTCAGGCCGTCGAAGAGCTCGTGCGCGAGATCGGCACGGCGATCGTCGGCAACATCGATGACGACGGCTATCTGGTTGCGTCGCTGGAAGAGATCGCCGCGCTAGGCGACTGGGAGATGGCCGACGTGGAGCGATCGCTGGCGCACATCCAGTCGTTCGATCCGATCGGCGTGGGCGCGCGGGATCTGCAGGAGTGCCTGCTGCTGCAGTTGAAACATCTCGGGCTGTCGGGCACGACCACGGAGTTGCTGGTGCGCGAGCACCTGCGCCTGCTCCAGAACCATCGCATCCCTGAGCTCGCGAAGCTCGTCGGCATCGAGCCGGAAGAGGTCAAGCAGCACCTCGAGATCGTCCGCCATCTCGACCCGAAGCCGGGCGCGCGGTACACGCCGCCGGATTCGCAGTATGTGATTCCCGACGTCTACATCATCAAGACCGACGAAGGGTACAAGGCGGCGCTCAACGAAGACGGCCTGCCGCAGTTGCGCATCAGCCCGGTCTACCGTCGCCTGCTCGACAAGACCGGCGAGGCCTCGGACGAGACGCGCGCATATGTGAAGGACAAGTTCCGCTCGGCGCTCTGGCTGCTGAAGTCGGTCGACCAGCGTCAGCGCACGATCGTGAAAGTGGCGACGAGCATCATCACGTTCCAGAAGGACTTCCTCGACAGCGGTATCGAGCATCTCCGGCCGCTGGTGCTGCGCGACGTGGCCAACGACATCGGCATGCACGAGTCGACGGTGTCGCGCGTGGTGAACAACAAATACATGCACACGCCGCAGGGTGTGTACGAAATGAAATACTTCTTCCACAGCGGGATCAGCAGCTCGTTCGGCGAAAACGTGTCGTCGGTCACGATCAAGCAGCGGATCAAGAGGATCATCGAGGCGGAGGACGTGCGGCGTCCGCTGAGCGACTCGAAGATCGTCAACATCCTGCAAAAGGAAGGCCTCGACCTCGCGCGGCGGACCATTGCCAAGT
>CAYHEX010000326.1:0-4892 GCA_964355365.1 uncultured Solibacteraceae bacterium
CGATCATCCAGTACATCAAGAAGACCTACAACCTGCTGATCGGCGAGCGCACGTCCGAGCAGATCAAGATGGAACTCGGTTCCGCGTATCCGCTCGAGGAGCGGTTGACGATGGAGATCAAGGGCCGTCATCTGATCGAGGGCGTGCCGAAGACGATCACTATCACCGACGAGGAAATCCGCGAGTCGCTGGCCGAAACGGTCAACGTCATCGTGGATGCCGTGCGCGTGGCGCTGGAACGCACGCCGCCGGAGTTGTCGGCCGACATCGTCGACCGCGGCATCGTGCTCACCGGCGGCGGGTCGCTCTTGAAGAATCTGGACAAGCGTCTCCGTGAGGAAACGGGTCTGCCGGTGGCGATGGCGGAGGATCCGTTGTCCACCGTCGTGCTCGGCGCCGGGAAGATGCTGGCGAACTTTGAGCTGCTGAGAAAGATCTCGTTGGATTGATCGACATCCGCCGCCGGACCACGTACTTCTTCCTGCTCGTCAGCCTGGGCCACGTGCTGCTGATTTCGGCACAGGTCCAGTCGAAGTCCGGCATGCCGCTGCTCGAGCAGGTCGCGTTCGGCGCTTTCGCGACCGTGCAGCGCCTGGCCGCGGGCATCGCTGACACGACGTGGTCGTTCTGGGGACGCTATGTCGCGCTGCGAGGCGTGGTGGCTGAGAACGCCCAGCTCCGCGCGGACATCCTTCAACTGCAGGGCGAGGTTCAGCAAAAAGACGCGTTGGCCAGGCAGACCACCGCGTTGGAATCGATATTGCGGATGCAGGAATCTGTCGCGCCGCGCACCCTCGCGGCGCGTGTCATCGGCGGCGATCCGGCGCCCGGCGCGCTCATCATCACCATCGACCGAGGCAGTGCCGACGGACTTCGCGCCGATCTGGGGGTGATCGCGTCCGGCGGTGTGGTGGGCCGCGTGATGGGCCAGCCGTTGCCGCATGCGGCGCGCGTGCAGTTGCTGACAGGGCGCAACGCGGGCGCCGGGGCGTTGCTCGAACGCGTGGCCGCCGAGGGCGTCATTGTTGGCGGGAGCGACGAACCACCGCTGCGCCTCCAGTTTGTGAACAAGAGCTTCGACGTGCTGGCCGGCGATCGCGTGGTCACGTCCGGGCATGACGGGGTCTTTCCCGCGGGGCTCATGATCGGCAATGTGACGCGCGTTGATCGCGGCGCCGGCATGCATCTCCAGATCGATGTGCGACCGGCGGTGAACTTCTCGCATCTCGACGTGGTGCTGGTGTTGCTGGATGCGCCCTCCGGCGCGGGCGGCATCCAATGAAGAGCGCCGCCGTCGTCGGCGTCATCATCCTCGCGGTCGCGTTGCAGATGAGCCTGGCGCGTTTTGCCGTGGGCGGGCGATGGGCCTTTGACCTGGTGCTCGTCGCGGTGGTGTATGTGGCATTGCGGTGGGGGCCCGGTGCCGGCGTGCTGGGCGGCTCGCTCGGCGGCCTGATCCAGGATGCGCTGGCGGGTAGCACCGTTGGGGTCGGCGGACTCGCGAAAACAGTGGCGGGCTTTGCCGCCGGGGTCGTCGGCTCGCAGTTCATCGTGACCCGTCCGCTGCCGCGGATGTTGCTCGTGGCGGGGGCCACGGTGGTGGCGCGGCTGATGGTTGTCGGATTGTTCGGCATGATCGATCTGCGGTGGCCGGACGTCTCGTGGCTCGCGTTGCTGAGTGAAACGCTCCTGAATGCGCTGGCCGCGTTTGTGGTGTTCCAGGGCTCGGAGTCGTTGCCGGGCATGCTGCACCGCGGACCGTCACGGCGGTCGACCTTTGGCAAACGGAAATGGTGAGGTGAACTGATGCAGACCTCGGCCAACTTCGAAGATCGTCAAAGCTTCGCGCTGCGCCTCACGGTGCTGCGCGTGGCGGCCATCGTCGGGTTTGTCGCGATCGCCGTCGCGTTCTGGATTTTTCAGGTAGTCGAGCATCAGCGGTACGAACAACTCGCCGAGCGGCAGCATCTGCGCAAGCTGCCGCTGCGCGCGCCGCGCGGCGTGCTCTACGACCGCAACGGCAAAGTGCTCGTGCGCAACACCTATTCGTTCACGATTGCGCTGGTGCGCGAGCAGAGCACCAATCTGAACGAGGCGGCGCGCCGGCTGGCCGCCGCGACCGGGGTGGACGAAGCGCGTATCACCGAGATCATCGCCAACGCGAAGCGCCGCCGCGATCCACTCTATCGGCCGATCCCCATCATCGAGCATGCAACGATGGCGCAAGTGGCGGCCGTCACGGCGCGCCAGGTCGACCTGCCCGAAGTCGTGGTGCTGCAGCTCCCGACGCGCGAATATCCCGAAGGCGGCATGGCGGCGCACCTGTTCGGCTATGTCGGCGAGATCCAGGACGCGCAGCTGCAGCGGCCGGAATTTTCCGGGCTGCTGTCGGGCGCGATTGTCGGACAGGCGGGACTCGAGCGCACGTACAACGGGCTGCTCCAGGGCACGGACGGCAACCGTCTGGTGGCCGTGAACAGTCGCGGCCGAGAGATCGAGAAGCTCGGTGAGCAGGAGCCGGTGGACGGCGATCGTCTCCAGCTGACGGTGGACCTCGATCTGCAGAAGGCGCTGGAAGAGGCGTTTCTGGACTCGGGCTACGCCGGCACCGCGGTCTTCATGGATCCGCGCAACGGCGAGGTCCTGTCCATGACCAGCGTGCCGAGCTACGACCCGAACGCGTTTGCCAGCGGCATGGATCGCGCGCAGTTCGCGAAACTGCAGACCGATCCGCTCAAGCCGTTTCAGAATCGGCTCATTCAGGGCACGTACTCGCCCGGTTCGACGTTCAAGATCGCGATGTCCGTCGCCGCGCTCGAAACAGGGGTGATCACGCCCGAGTCCCAGGTCAGCTGTCCCGGGCACTTCGAGTTCGGCGGCCGGTCGTTCAAGTGCAGCCGTCAGGACGGTCGGGGCCACGGTGTCGTGGATCTGCGCAAGGCCATTCAGGTGTCGTGCAACGTGTTCTTCTATACCGTCGGCTCGAAGATGAAGATCGACACGATTCATGACTACGCGGAGAAACTCGGCCTCGTGGGCAAGACGGGCATCGACCTGCCCGGTGAAGCCGACAGCCTGGTCGCGTCCTCCGAATGGTCGCAGCGCGTGCGCAAGCAGCCGTGGTATCCCGGCGAGACGATCTCCGTGTCGATCGGGCAGGGGGTGGTCAGCCTCACGCCCATCGGGCTGGCGACGATGGTGTCCACGATGGCCAACGGCGGGACGTTGATCACGCCGCACGTGCTCAAGGCCGTGGATCCGGGCACCGGTTGGCAGCAGGCGGGCTCGCCGCCGCCACGGTCAAACCTCTTCATCAAGCCGGAGAATCTGCAGGCGATTCGTGACGGGCTGTGGATGGTCGTCAATGAGGCCGGTGGCACCGGCAGCGGCGCCCGGATCGCGGGACGCGACGTGTCCGGCAAGACAGGCACGGCGCAGGTGATCGGCAACGAGGCTCGCCTGAAGAAGGGCAAGACCGACGAGAACCTGGAAGACAACGCGTGGTTTGTGTTCTTTGCGCCGCGTGACAACCCGCAGATCGCCGGCGCGATCCTCGTGGAACACGGCGGACATGGCGGCACCACCGCGACGCCGATTGCCAAGCATGTGCTCGAGACGTTCTTCGCCAAGCAGGACGGCAGACCGCTGCCTGTGTTGCCACCGAAACCGGTCGAGCCGAAGATTGGCGGTGGCGCATGATTGTGGACCGCCGCATCCTGCCGCATCTGGACTGGGCCTGCATCGCCGCGCTCCTGGCGCTGATCGCGCTTGGTCTCGCGTCGATCTACAGCGCCAAGTGGGATTTGGTGCACCAGACGCCGGGCCGCGAATTCTGGAAGCAGCTGTACGCCGTCGGCATCAGCCTCGTCGTCTTCGTCGTCTTTCTGCTGATCGACTACCGATCGCTCACGCAGCGGTCGCTGTTCTTCTATGGCGGGTTGATCGCGCTGTTGGTGGGCGTGATGTTCTTTGGTGCGATCCGGAACGGTTCGCGTCGCTGGATCCCGCTGCCGTATTTCGATTTTCAGCCGAGTGAATTCGCGCGCATCGTCGTGGCGATGGTGCTGGCCGCCTACTTTGCCGGCGCGCAGCGGTTGAGCAAATCGTTTCGCGAGATCGCGATCGGCGCCGCGTTTCTGGCCGTGCCGGTGCTGCTGATCCTGCGGCAACCTGATTTGGGCACGGCGGTGACGCTCGTACCCGTGTTTCTCGGGATGGCGTTTCTCGGCGGCATGCGCACCAAATGGCTGGTGATCGCCGGACTGGTCGCGCTGGTGTTGGCCTGGCCCACGTACCGGTTTGTGCTGTCCGACTACCAGCGGGGGCGCATTCAGACGTTCGTGAACCCGCAACTCGATCCTCTGGAGAAGGGCTATCAGCCGATCCAGGCCCGGATCGCCGTGGGATCCGGAGGGTTGTTCGGCAAGGGGTTTGGTGGGGCCACACAGGCCGGCGGGTATGGCTTCCTGCCGGAGGCGCACAACGACTTCGTGTTTTCCGCGTTTGCGGAGGAACACGGGTTTGTCGGCGTGCTGCTGGCGCTCAGCCTGTATTTGTTCGTGATTTTGCGAAGTCTCGAAGCGGCCAAGCTCGCGAAAGACCGTCTCGGGGCGTATCTGGTAATAGGGATACTGTCCGGTTTTGCGTTTCAGGTGGTGTACAACATATCCATGTCAGCGGGGTTGGCCCCAGTGAAGGGCCTGACGCTGCCACTCATGAGCTATGGCGGGTCGTCGCTGATGGCGACGCTTGCCGGTTTCGGTCTCATCCTGAACGTTCGGATGCGGCGATTCACAAATTAGGACGTTGCATGACTAAAGAGAAGGTGATTTCCTCGACGCCTCACGAAACTCGTGTGGCGATACTCGAGGACGATCCTGTTACCGAGATTT
>CAYHEX010000327.1:0-4865 GCA_964355365.1 uncultured Solibacteraceae bacterium
GAGACGCCGATGATCCCGCGGCTGTTTGACGAGCGCGTGGGCTACTTCACGCAGGGCATGGTCGATTTCGGCTCCGACGAGCACCGCTCGGTGGATCGCACCTACATCACCCGCTATCGCCTGGAGAAGAAGGATCCGAACGCGGCGATGTCCGAGCCCGTGAAGCCGATCATCTACTGGGTGGATCCGGCGACGCCCAAGAAGTGGGTGCCGTTCATCAAGAAGGGCATCGAGGAGTGGCAGGTCGCGTTCGAGGCCGCCGGCTTCAGGAACGGCATCATCGCGAAGGAAGCGCCGAGCGTGGCGGAAGACCCCGACTGGAGCGCGGAAGACGTGCGCTACTCCGTGATCCGCTGGCTGCCGTCGACCACCGAGAACGCGAACGGCCCGCACGTGCACGACCCGCGCAGCGGCGAGATCCTCGAAGCCGACGTGAACTTCTACCACAACGTCATGAACCTCTCGAAAAAGTGGTACTGGACGCAGGCGGGTGCGCTCGATCCGCGCGCGAAGTCCCTGCCGTTGCCGGACGATCTCATGGGCCGCCTGATCGAGTACGTCGTGGCGCACGAAGTGGGCCACACGCTCGGCTTCCAGCACAACATGAAGGCCAGCTCGATGTACACGCTCGAGCAGGTCCGCGACAAGAACTGGGTCAAGGAGAACGGCCACACGCCGACCTTGATGGACTACTCGCGCTTCAACTACGTCGCGCAGCCGGAAGACGGCATCGCGATCGAAGATCTCGTCCCGAAGATCGGCCCGTACGACAAGTGGGCGACGCACTGGGGCTACGCGCCGATTGCCGGCGTGAAGAAGGCCGAGGACGAGAAGAAGACGCTCGACACGTGGGCGCGTGAGCAGGACGCGAAGCCGTACCTGCGCTTCTCAACGGCGGGCGGCGCGGGCGATCCGGGCAACAACACCGAAGCGGTCGGCGACGCCGACGCGGCCAAGGCGACGGCGCTCGGCGTGAAGAACCTGGCCCGCCTGACCGACATGCTCCTCACGGCCACCACCACCCAGCCCGGCGATCCGTATGACGAGCTCACCGAGATGTACGGCGCCATCCTCGGCCAGTGGACGACCGAGATGAACCATGTCACCCAGGTCGTCGGCGCGGTCGAGTCGCAGCAGAAGCACATCGGCCAGCAGGGCGTGCGCTTCACGACGATGTCGAAACAGCGGCAGAGCGACGCGGTGAGCTTCCTGCTCAACAGCGCGTTCGCGACGCCGACGTTTCTCGTCAAGCCGGAGCTGCTCCGCCGCATGGAACCGACGGGCGTGATCAACCGCATCCGCACGGCCCAGAACTCGGTGATGAACTCGCTCCTGCAGTCCGCGCGTCTCGACCGCATGGTCGAGCAGGCGGCGCTCGAGCCGGCCACGGCCTACACGCCGGTGCAGTTCCTCGGGGATGTCCGCAAGGGCATCTGGAGCGAACTGGCCACGCCGGCCAAGCCGATCGACACCTTCCGCCGCAACACCCAGCGCGTCTACCTCGACGTGATGGACAACCGGTTGAACGGCGCTGAGCCGAGCGATGAAGTGCGCGCGTTGCTGAAGGGCGAGCTGAAAGCGCTGCGCGGTCAGCTGACCGGCGCCATCGCGACCCAGACCGACGTCGCGAGCAAGCGTCATCTCGAAGACGCGCGCGACCAGATCGACATCACGCTCGATCCGAAGGCGCAGCGGGTGCGCGCGGCGGCGCCGGCCCTCGCTGGCCGGGGCGGTTTTGCCGGCGGCAACACGGGCGCCGGCGGCTATCAGAAGTTCGACTACGACAACGACCCGTGGCAGAAGGCGCCGACGAGCTGCTGGGTGGATGTGATCATCAAATAACAACTAGTGAGGCAATGAGGCAATGGGGCAGTGGGGCAATTTGATTGCCTCATTGCCCCATTGCCACATTTGGGCGATTAGAACTTCAGAATGGGCCCACAGACTTCCCGCTGTTTCTCGATGAGCATCCCGATGCCGCGCTCACCCAGCCCCAGTAGGGCATCGAGGATCGTCCGCGAGAACGGCTCCTGTTCCGCCGTGCCCTGCAGTTCGATGAAGCGGCCGTCGGACGTCTTGATGATGTTCATGTCCACTTCCGCGCGTGAGTCTTCGTCGTAGGCCAGGTCGAGCAGCGGCGTGGCGTCCACGACGCCGACGCTGATGGCCGACACGTAGTCGGTGATCGGAATCTTCGGCATCGAGCGCTGTTCCTTCAGCTTCTCGAGCGCGAGCACGAGCGCGACAAATCCGCCGGTGATCGACGCGCAGCGCGTGCCGCCGTCGGCCTGAATGACGTCGCAGTCGATCCAGATCGTGCGCTCGCCGAGCGCCTTCATGTCGACGACCGAGCGCAGCGACCGGCCGATCAACCGCTGAATCTCCTGCGAGCGTCCGCTGACTTTGCCCTGCGACGCTTCGCGCTGCGTGCGCGTGTTGGTGGCGCGCGGCAGCATGCCGTATTCCGCCGTGACCCATCCCTTGCCGGCGCCGCGCAGGAACGGCGGCACTTTCTCTTCAATGGAAGCCGTGCAGATCACTTTGGTCTTGCCGACTTCGATCAGCACGGAGCCTTCGGGGTGCAGCAGGTAACCAGGGGTAATGCGCGTGGGACGCAGGGCATCCGCCGCGCGGGCGTCGAGACGAGTCATGGGGGAACTACGGTCCTTTCTGCACCCACCGCGGTTGTGCGGCGAGTGGTTGGCGAAGATCGAGGTGGCCAGCCAGCGTATCGACCTGCTGGCCCTCCACCAGAATTTGCACGCCGGTGATTTCGCGGACGTTTTGCGTCAGCGCGTTCACGAGCGTGAACACCGTCAGTGATTCGTTGAGGGAACCGCCGGGATGCCCCGTGATGATCTCACGGCTCAGGTCCACATACGCATCGCCGCGCGGGGTGAGGAAGAGGCCGCGCAGGGACACGCCGGCCGGAATCGCCGAGACCGATCCTGGCGGAGCAGTGGCGAGTTGCGCGGTGAGGATGTTGCGCGCCTGTTCGGCGGGCGGTCCGCCGAACGGGACGTCGCGCGTGACGCCGACGAGCGACGCGCCGTCTTCAGCGACGTAATACAGCGTGGCGATCAACCGTCGCGCATCGACATTCGCGGGCGCCGCGGCGGTCGCGGCCGCCGGCGCGGGCGCGTCCGGCGTCATCAGCCATCGCGGCAGCAGGAAGTACACGACCGCGAGACCCGCCAGCAGGCCCGCGATCACGACGCCGATCACGGCGGCCAGCGGTGTGGCGCGCGGGCGCGGCCCGGGCGGGGCGGGACGGGCTGGGCGCGCGGGTGGGGCGGGGGCAGGTCGCACTGGCGGCGCGGGTGGGGTCATCGGACACCTCCGCGCGCCATGGACGTCCGCAGGTCGGTGAGCGCGGCAATCAACGCGTCGACGATGGCGGACGGCCGATCGGCGCCGGCGAGGGCCGCGGCGTCATCCGTATTGGAGAGGAAGCCCACCTCGACGAGAATCGCCGGCATGTTGGCGCCGGCAAGAAAACGTAGCGGCAGCGAGTCCTGTGCGCGTGCGTGCATGGGGACCTGTCGTTCGCGCAGATGCTGTTCGACCGACGTCGCGAAGGCCGTCGACGCGGCCACGTGCGGCAACTGCGCGAGGTCCCACGGCACCACATCGAGCGTGCGGGTGCCGCCGCCCGCGACAGGCACCGTCAGCGCAGGCGCCGTCGTCGGCGGTAGCCGGCGCTGGTAGTCCCCGGCAGACAGCGTCAGGATTTGCGCGCCGCTTGTCGTCGGGCGCCACGAGGCGTCGGCGTGCAGGCTGATCAGCACGTCGCTCTGACTGTTGTTCACGAGGGCGGTGCGCCGGTCGAGCGGAATCGTGTCGTCGCCGTCGCGCGTCATCACGACGCGAAGTCCCAGCTTCGCCTCGATAGCGGCCTTCAGTCGGCGCGCGAGCGCCAGCGTCACGTCCTTCTCCGTGGTGCCGTCGGCGCCCTTGGCGCCAGGTTCTTCGCCGCCATGGCCCGCATCGATCGCGATGAGCTTCAGGCCCGCGGCGCGCAGTTCGGTGGGCGGTGCCTCCTGGCCGGCGCGCGGAGCGGGCGACACATCCACCGTGAAATGTCCATTCGCGGCGTCCTCGGCCGGCCGGACGATCGAGGCCGACGAGCCGAGGTCGATGACGATCGTGGCGCCGTCGGCCCGGATCGACGCCACCAGATCGGATGCGGCCGCGCCGCCCAGCGTGAAGTCGAGCGACTGCGCGTCGAAGCGCGCCGTGACCTTGTTGCCCTCGCGCGAGACGCGGAAGGGCGTGGCCGGCTGAATGTCGGCCGAGACGCGGACGCCGGCGCCCTGACGTTCGAGCCGCACCGCCACGACCGGCCATTTGATGTCGCCGATCAGCACCGTGCGCGAGAGCGCGCGCGTCTCGATCCGCTGCCCGGTCGCCGGGCCGAGCGCGCGCGGCAGAAAGTCCACCGGCACAAACCAGGACCGGCCGTCGCGCACCACCGGGCTCGACAGTGACAGCACGCGACCGCCGACCGATGCGGCCGGTTGTCCCGCGGTGAGCACGATGGTCTGACGACTGGTCGTGATGTTCATCGCGCCGGCCAGCGTGTCTTCACGCAGCGCCAACCCGAACAGCGGCGCGAGTTGTTCGAGCGACACCATCTCGGTGCCGTTCATGGTGCGGACGGGCAGTGCCTTGCGGCTGGTGTCGGTGACGACGGTGTACGGAGACTGTCGCGCGGACAGCGTGCCGATGTCGGGCGCGGAGAACGCGAGCGCCACAAGGACCACGACCACGACCGCGCGGAGACCGTTGAACACAGGAGAACCGATCATATCTGGGTCAGGTGCGAACAGGTGCGAACAGGTGCGAACAGGTGCGACGCACCTGTT
>CAYHEX010000328.1:0-4864 GCA_964355365.1 uncultured Solibacteraceae bacterium
CGAGCGGGCCGCCGCCGCGCAAGGCCACCATGTACACGCTGATCACCCGTCCGCGCAGGTCATCGGGGACGGCCAGTTGGACGATCGAGAAGCTGATCGAGAACACCCCCATCGACAGCATGCCGGTGATGAAGATCAGGAAGCAGTTGGCGATCCAGTAGTGCGTCAGCGAGAACGCAACGACGAGCACGCCAAGCATCACTTGCATCAGCAGCAGAGCCCGGCCCATCCCCTTGAACCGGCCGGCCGCGCCGATGGCCAACGCGCCGACGATGGCGCCGACGCCCTGACACGCCTGCAGCAGAGCCAGGCGTGTTTCCGTGGTGCCCGGGCCGTTCGGGAAGGCGCTGCTGGCAAACGCCGGGAGCAGCGTGAACACGGGCATGGCCAGAAATGTGGAGATGGCCACGAGCAGCGTGAGCGTCAGCGTGACGCGGCTGTTCTTGACGTAGTTCAGCCCGGTGCTGAGGTCCTCCATGATCGGCTTGTGCTGGCCGGGCGTGGAGGGAGGATGCGGCGGCAGGTGCAGTGAGGCCAGCGCGAAGATGACCAGGAAGTACGACACGCCGTTGATGCCGAAGCAGGCGGCCGTGCCGAGCGCGAGCAGGACACCGGCGCCGATGGTCGGGCCGAGCACGCGCGACAGATTGAACTGCGTGGAGTTGAGCGCAATCGCGTTCGGCAGATGCTCGCGCGGCACCAGCGTCGGTACCAGCGACTGATACGCCGGGCCGCCGAACGCCTGACCGCAGCCGGTGATGAACGACATCGTCAGCACGTGCCAGATGGCGATGTGGCCCGTCATGACCAGCAGGGCCAGCGTGAACGCGGAAAACGCCTGCACGTATTGCGAGCCGGCGAGCAGCTTTCGGCGGTCGTAGCGATCGGCCACGACGCCGCCGATCAGCATGAACAGCAGAATTGGAAGCTGGGCGAGCGCGCCATCGAGCCCGAGGTAGAAATTCGACTGGGTGAGCTGGAGTACCAGCAGGCCTTGCGCGTACTGCTGCATCCACGTGCCGATCGTGGAGCCTAAGGCGGCAAACCAGAGCAGACGGTAGTTGCGATGGGTCAGGGCAACTGCCAGGCGATGCCACCAGGGAGCCGGCGCATCGGTCTGTGTGGGCGGGGATTCCATCGAGACCCCGTCATCTTACATGTTGCCGGGAGCTGGTTCGGAGCGTATAGTAGGCGAAAGTAAAGCGAAAACTAGATGGTTTCCCAAGCAATTCAGCACATCGAGGGCCTGCTGCGTGCCCGCAAGCTTGACGGCACATTGGCCCGGCCAGAACTCGTGCCGGCCACGGCATCCACGGGGCTGCCGGCGCTCGATGACGCGCTGGGCGGCGGATGGCGGCGCGGTGAACTGTCGGAGTTGTGCGGCCCCGTGTCGTCAGGACGCACCAGTGTGCTGGTGTCAACCATGGCCGCGGCCACGCGTCGTGGCGAAGTGGTGGGGCTGATCGACGGGATCGATCGATTCGATCCGGCGATGGCGGCGGCGGCCGGCGTGGATGTGACGCGGGTGTTGTGGGTCCGCGGGCCGAGCGTGTCGACACTGTCGGAACGCGCGTCGGCGCCTTCGTCGCTGTCTTCGGCCGACGCGATTGTGCGTCGCGCGCTGCGAGCGGCGGATCTGATTGTCCGTGCCGGCGGATTTGGTGTGGTCGTGCTGGATCTGGTGGATGTGCCGGTGGGCACGGTGCGTCGCGTGCCGGCCTCGTCGTGGCTGCGGTTGGCGCACGCGAATGAAGGGCGCGACACGGTGTGTTTGTTGTTGGCCGATGTGCCGGTGGCGCGCAGTCCGCGGGGCTGGTCGGTGCGGCTCACGGCGCGCGCGCGATGGACGGGCGACAGCGCGCAGCGACGTCGGTTGGATGGGCTGGATGTGGACGCGTCGGTCACGTCCGCGCGCGAGATCGGCAGAGCGGAGATTCGGCTATGAAATGCGCGATCACGACAGGTGCGGACGGGTGCGGGCAGGTGCGAGCAGGTGCGGGCGGGTGCGAGCAGGTGCGGGCAGGTGGGTGCGAACAGGTGCGCACAGGTGGGTGCGAGCAGGTGCGGGCAGGTGCGTTGGAGGAGATTGCGCGGTTGTGTTCGCCGCGGGTGGAGATGTACGGCGATGCCGGCGTGATCTTCGACGCCGACGGACTCGCGCGCATGTTTGGCACGCCGGATCATATCGGCCATGAAGTGCAGCGGCTCGCGGCCGAGCGGCAGGTCAAGATCCGGGTGGCGGTCGCGGGGACGACGACGGCGGCGTGGGTGTTGGCATGGCACAGCCGGAAGCCGGTGACGGTGGTGGAGGCTGGTCGCGAAGCGGCGGCGCTGGCGTCGCTGCCGGTGGCGGCACTGCTGACGGTGCGCGATCTGGCGCCGATGGCCGACGACGTGCGCATCCAGCGCGTGGCGCGCGGACGGAATTTCCGCGCGGCGCCGTCGCCGCTGCGGCAGCACAACACGGGCTACACGAAAGCGCACGCGCAGGTGCTGACCACGTTGTCGCGTTGGGGGATTCGCACGCTCGGGGAACTGGCTGCGCTGCCACGCGCGGAGTTGCGCGCGCGGTTCGGCGCGCTCGGCACGCGCATGCACGAAGTGGCGCTGGGGCTCGACCGGCAGCCGATGGTGCCGGCCAACGCGCCGCGGCGATTTGTCGAGCGGCTCGAATGCGAATGGCCGATCGAAGGGCTCGAGCCGCTGTCATTCGTGCTTGCGCGGTTGTGCGAGTCGCTGTCGAAGCAGCTCGAGCAGGCCGATCGCGGCGCCGTGTCGATCACGACGCGGCTGGCGCTGGTCTCGAAGGCCGGTTTCGAGCGCACGCTCCATCTGCAGGCCGCGATGCGCGATCCGAGGGTGCTCAGGACATTGATATTGCTCGACTTGGAGTCGCATCCGATTCAAGGCAGAAGGCAGAAGGCAGAAGGCACAAACAAGCTAGAAGGCACAAACAAGCTAGAAGGCAGAAACAAGCTAGAAGGCACGAGCAAGTTAGAAGGCACCAGTATCGAGAGTGCCGGGATTGATGCGGTTGAACTCGAAGTTGAAGTGTCGCCCGGCCGCATCGCGCAGGGGGCGTTGTTTGTGCGCACGCTGCCGACGCCCGAGACGTTGTCGACGCTCGTGGCAAGGCTCGGCGCGCTGATGGGCGAAGCCAAAGTGGGCGCGCCAGAGATCAAAGACACGAACGATGAAAGAGAGACAGGGCAAGGACAGTTCATGGTTCGGGAGGTTCGGGAGGTTCGGGAGGTTCGGGAGGTTCGAGAAGGTTCTGTTCGTGAGGTGCATGAGGTTCGTGGGGTTCGTGAGGGTGGTTCGGAGTGTTCGCTGCGGATGTTGCGGCGGCTGCGGCATCCGGCGGCGATTCGCATGGCCACACTCGAGGTTGTTGCGAAGGCCGGGCCGTGGCGGTCGTCGGGCAAGTGGTGGCGTCGCGATGGCGCCACGTGGGATCGCGATGCCTGGGACATGGAACTGACCGACGGCCGGCTCGTGCGCGTCAGCCGCAATCGCCTCACCAATAACTGGGAACTCGAAGGCACCTACGACTGAACCCCACGAACCAACCGTACGAACCTCCCGAACCCCCGAACCATACGCACAGAACCCCACGAACCCTCCGAACCCTCCGAACCTTACGAACCGATGTTTATTGAACTTCACGCATCTTCAGCCTTTTCCTTTCTGCGTGGCGCCTCGATGCCCGACACGTTGATCGCGCGAGCGGCGGATCTGGGATATCCGGCGCTCGCGTTGCTCGATGCCGACGGCGTCTACGGCGCCCCGCAGTTCTATCGCGCCGCCACCAAGGCCGGCCTCAAGGCCATCGTCGGCGCCGAACTCACCATGGGGGACGACGGCCCAACCGGGCCGACTGGAACGAATGATCGGCCGTGGACGCTGCCCGTGCTGGTCGCGTCGGCCGAGGGCTATCGCAATTTGTGCCGCACGATCACGCAGGGCAAGTTGCGCGCGGCGAAGGGCGAGGCACGGTACTCGCTGAAGGATTTCGACGGCCGCGCCGGCGGCCTCATCGCGCTGGCCGGATCGAGCGCGCTCGTGGCCGAGCGGCACGGTGTGGGCGGATTGATCGATCAACTCGTCGGCGTGTTCGGGCGAAAGAATGTCTGGATCGAGCTGCAACGGCATCTGCGGCGCGACGAGGAGTCGGACAACCGCGCGCTCATCGATCTGGCGGCGGCGTTTCGCGTGCCGCTCATGGCGACCAACGGCGTGCGGTTCGCCACGCCGGAGGACCGGCCGCTGTTCGACGTGCTCACCTGCATTCATCACGGCGTCACGCTCGAGCAGGCCGGGCGCCGGCTGGTGGCGAATGCGGAGCGCTATCTGAAACCGCCCGAGGTCATGACGCGGCTGTTTTCGGATTTGCCGCAGGCGCTGGCCGGGACCGAAGCGCTGGCCGAGCGGCTCGACTTCACGCTGGCGAATCTCGGTTACAAGTTTCCGGAATATCCCGTGCCATCAGGCGAGACGCAAATCTCGTTCCTGCGCCGGCTCGCGCAAGTCGGCGCCCGCGATCGCTATCGGCCGTATCACGACAAGGCACGCGCGCAGATCGATCGCGAACTGCACCTGATCGAAAAGCTCGAACTCGCCGGCTACTTCCTCATCGTCTGGGACATCGTCAATTTCTGCCGGCAGAACCGCATCCTCACGCAGGGACGCGGCTCGGCGGCCAATAGCGCCGTGTGTTACGCACTCGGTATCACGGCGGTGGATCCGGTGGGAATGGAGTTGCTGTTCGAGCGCTTTCTGTCGGAAGAACGCGGCGAGTGGCCCGACATCGATCTCGATCTGCCGAGCGGCGATCGCCGTGAGCGCGTCATCCAATATGTGTACG
>CAYHEX010000329.1:0-4853 GCA_964355365.1 uncultured Solibacteraceae bacterium
ACGTCCGTTCCGTGTGCGCCTTGAGATCCGCCGGATAGAAGTACACGTCGCGTAGATCGCCCTTGCTGTAGCGCAGCGCCTGGTC
Source organism: uncultured Solibacteraceae bacterium (assembly GCA_964355365.1). Taxonomy (GTDB): domain Bacteria; phylum Acidobacteriota; class Vicinamibacteria; order Vicinamibacterales; family SCN-69-37; genus SCUN01. The sequence continues at coordinate 86 of CAYHEX010000329.1, forward strand.
GTTGAAGTGTTTCGACTTCGGATCGCCGCTTTCGCCGCCGGCGCTCACCGCACGCGCGCGCACCGTTGGGCCGAACTCGACCACGGCGACGAAGCTGTTGCCGCTCGTGCCGTACATCTTCTTCGTGCCCGTGTAGGTGCGCGCGCCGAATGACGCGAGCGAACCCCACGTCGCGGACGTGAAGCCGACGGGAATACTCGGGCCCGCATCCGTGAACGGATGGACGATGTCGTCGGTGAGGCGCTGGAAGCGATTGATGTCGCCCCACGGCGTCTGCCATTTGCCGAAGTCGGCAGCGAGTGTGTCTGAGGCGGCGGCCAACGCGTTCAGTAACATCTCAGCCGGCGCCTTCGTGCCGAGGTACTCCTCCATCGAGACGCCGGCCGTGCGCGCGGCGCCACCAGCGCGGCGCTGAACCTCATCGCCCCAATACACCCCGAGCGACGTCGGCACGGACGTGACGCCCCACCGCATGTCCCACTTCTTCAGTAGCGACATCTGATCAGCGAGTTTCGCTTTCAGCGGATTGGTTGACGCGAGCGCGTCGTACGCCTTGATCAGCGACGGCAGCGGCTGCTCGAACCACGGCAGGTAGCTGTCGTAGGCCGCCGCGAGCAGTCCGTCGAGCGTGAAGTCTTTCTTCTTCTCGAGCACCATCACCGCGTGGCGGCCGCGCGCAGACTCGCTGCCGCTGTCCACGTACGCGGGGAAGTCCGCCTGCTTCGGGCTGGCCGGCCCCGCGGCAGCCCACGGCCAGTCGTTGGCGTTGTAGAGCCAGCCGCTCGCGGGATTCCTGAAGTTCGGCGACTCGTCCTGGCTCAGCAGGCCCTTCCAGTCGGTCGCCGGATCACTGCCGTCGACCGGCTTCGTCCAGTCGAACTTCGGATCGCGCTTCGGAATGAAGTTGCCGTGGAAATACGCAATCGTTCCGTCTGCATCCGCGTAGATCGTGGCGTTCGACGAGTTCGTATGCAGCTCCATCGTCTGCCGAAACGCCGCGTAGTTCGTCGCCTTCGTGCGCGTGTAGGACTGCGTCAGCGCCTTCACGGGTTCCTGCATGATGGCGATCGACACCCACTTGCCTTCCGAGACGCGCACGACCGGGCCGTGCTGCGTGCGGTACACGGTGAACGTCTTCTTCGCCATGCCGGTCGCGGTCTTGTACGGCACGTCGATCTTCTGCTCGGTCACCGGCAGTTCCTGCGTGCCGTGTTTGTAGAAGTACGTGTCGCCCTTCTTGACGACGGTCTCGAGATATTCGTCCCAGTCGTCAACGGCGCTGGTCGTGTGCATCCAGCCTGCGCGCTCGTTGAAGCCCTGATAGATGAAGAACTGACCCCACGTCGACGCACCGTAGGCGTTGAGGCCCTCGTCGCTCGTCATCTGCAACTCCGAGCGGAAGAAGAACGACGTGTGCGGATTGATCAGCAGGAGCGCGTGCTTCCCCGTCGTGTTCGACGGCGCCACCGCCATGCCGTTCGATCCGCGCGGTTCGGTGTCGAGGACGTCAGTCGACATCGGCACGTTCGGTGCCTGCGCCGGCGCCGGCACGCCCGGCGCCTGCGCGCTGTAGAACTGCTGCAGTGGCGACAGATTCACCTTCTCGATGTCCCCACCGATGCTGCCTTCGCTGAATGTCAGCGCCATCCACGGTTCAAAGCGCGTGATGACGCGCGGCGTCACTTCAGGGTGCTTTGCCAGATAGAAGTTGAGGCCGTCGGCCCACGCGTCCATGAGCGTCTTGAGAAACGCGGGGCTCGCGGCGTACTCCTTTTTCATCACGTCGGGATCGATGAAGAGCTTCATGCGCAAGTCGCGCCAGATCTGCGACTCGCCTTCCGCTTCCGCCAGGCGCCCCTGCGAGTTGATGAAGTTGGTCTCAACGCGATTGAAGTCGTCTTCGGCCTGCGCGTAGATCATGCCGAACACGGCGTCCGCATCCGTCTTGCCGTGAATGTGCGCGATACCCCACGTGTCGCGCGTGATGGTCACATTGCGCGCATGCGCGTCCCAGCGATTCGCTTCCTGGGTCTGGACGCTCTGGGGGATGAGAAAGGCGGTGAGGACGAGGAGCGCGAAAGCACACTTCTTCATGGTGCGGAAATATTACTCCTCCGGCGGAGGGTCGTCGCGGCGGACCGTCCACCGCTACGGCTGGATCGCCTCGTGCACGAGCGTCAGCAGCGCAATGCATGCTGTCGTCGTGGCCAGGGTTCGCGGCCCCATGCCGACGCGGGTGAAACCGTGCGCGTCGAGCAGGCCCAACTCGAAGTCGTTCCAGCCGCCCTCGGGGCCAATCGCGATCAGCACGCGCTCGTGTGCACCCGCCGTGCCGAGCGCGCGGGCGATGGGCGTCTCGCCGCCGGGATGCGCGACGATGCGGCGCATGTGCGGACACAATCCGTCGAGATCGTCCTCGACGAGCACCTTGAAACGCTTGTGGATCGACACGACCGGCACGCGCGTATCGCGCGCCTGCTGCAGCCCCTCGATGAGCAGCGGACGGTAACCGTCCTCCTGCAGCACGTGGCTGTCGAAGTAGTCGCGTTCCACTTTCTCCGCGTTGGTAAGAATGACCTGGCCCACGCCGAGCGCAGAGAGTTGCGCCCACAGCCGCCGCATCACCTTGGGTCGCGGCAGCGCGAGCAGCACATCCACGCGCGGCCGCGGCGGAATCTCCCAGTCGATCGCACAACGGAGTTCGACATGATCGCCGGCGATCGACGTCACCGTGCCGACACCCATCCCGCCGTCGAGTATGCCGACGCGGACCGCGTCGCCGGGTGAGACCTTCAGCACCCTGCGGAGATGATCCGCACGGGCACCCGACACGGTCGCCAGACCGTGGTCGGCAATCTCAGCCGGCGACAACAGGACCAGATTCACAACACCAGCACGTTAGCACCGGACGGCGCTATTGCACCGATACGCCCAGGCCGCCGTAGAACCGGCTCGGAAAGAGGCCACTCGCCAATGACCGCGAGTAGTTCACGAACGGCACGAGGGTCAGGCGCTTGCTCGACGTCGGCACCTTGACCTTCACGCCCATCAGCGCGTCGCTCCACGTGGACTCGGCAATCCACTGATGCCGGTTGTAGCCGACGGCCACGCTCGGGGTCACCAGCGCGCGGCCCACGGCGAACTCGTGACTCACGCCGGCATTCACGTAGGTGCCCGCCCCGACCTGCACGTCGTGATACACACGAACCGCGGGATTCAGGAACGAGGCGTGCGAGACACCGACGTAAAACTCATTCGAGTAACGCCCGACGTCCACGGACGGGAACAGATAGTTAATCCACCCGGCCGAGACGACGTACCGGCCCGCGGTTCTGGTGTAGTCCACCGTGAAGTCGTGTTCGGTCAACAATCCGCCCACGCGCGGCCGCGCCGTGTTGCCCCACGACGACAGAGTGACATCGCCCGCCTTTATCCACAGATTCGGCTGCACACTCAGCGCGTCGGTCGGCACGAATCCGCGCCACAGATACGCGCTCGTGCCCACCAGATCCACGCCCCTGGTGATCGGCACCGGCGTTTGGGCGCCGACCGGCGCGCCCACGCTCAGGAACAGTGCAGCGATCACACCTGACACGATGTATGACTTCCTCATGGCGTCCTCCAGAATCCGCAAGACGTCAGAACTTACCGAAGGTGCCCGTGTCGCCCAGAGGCAGCGCCTCTTCAGCGCTCTTGGAGCGACTGGCTGTCTTCGTGGCGTTCGCCGCGTGCGTCCGCATCGAAAGCAGGCGTCCTGGATCCTTGGCCGCAGTCCGCGCCACCGGTTTCGCGTGCGCCTCCAGTTGGCCGCCGCCAACGAGCGCCTCGAGTTCGCGGACGACCACCATGGAGTTCTCGGCCTGCGCGTTCAGTTCTTCGCTCGCCGCCGCACTCTCCTCCGCGGTGGCCGCGGTCGTCTGGGTCACCTTCTCCATCTGCATGACGGCCTGGGTCACCTGATCGATGCCCTGGGTCTGTTGCTGGCTCGCCTCACGCACCTCTTCGACGATGCCCTTGACCTTGTTCACGCTCTCGGTGATCGTGCCAATCGCCGCCGAGACCTGCTGTACCTTCACCGATCCCTCTTCCGATCGGGCGATCGACTCCTCGATCAGTGCCGCGGTGTCCTTGGCGGCCTGAGCCGAGCGCTGGGCGAGATTGCGCACTTCGTCGGCCACGACGGCAAAGCCCATCCCCGCCTCGCCGGCGCGCGCGGCTTCCACGGCCGCATTCAGCGCCAGGATGTTCGTCTGGAACGCGATTTCGTCAATGGTCTTGATGATCTTGGCGACCTTGTTGCTGGACTCGCGGATCGACGCCATCGACCCGACCATCTCGCCAAGGGCCGCGTTGGACGCGCCCACCTGACCCGACACGTCGTTCATCAGTCGTGCCGCCTGCGTCGTGTTCTCCGCGTTGCGCCGCGTCATCGACGCCATTTCTTCCATCGACGCCGACGTTTCTTCAAGCGACGATGCCTGCTCGGTCGCGCCCTGCGACAGCGCCTGCGACGACCCGGACAGCTGTGAGGCGGCCGCCACCACTTGCTGCGCGCCGGTGCTCAACTCTGCGGCTCGGGATCCCAGCACGCCGTTCAGTTGACGCGTCACGAGGAGACCGATGCCGATCGCCAGCACGAGGCCGCCGATCGCCATCACGATCGAAATAAGCCGCACCGACGTGGCCGTGGCAATGGTCGACGTGGTCGCAGTTGCGCCGAGCTCTTTATTGATCGTCACGATGCGGTCCAGCAACGCCTCTGCGGCAC
>CAYHEX010000330.1:0-4836 GCA_964355365.1 uncultured Solibacteraceae bacterium
GATCCACGGCCACGGTGCCGCCCGGCGTCGCCATGGTTGGCTTCACCCTCAGGCGCACTTCGGTGCCGCGCAGCGCGGCCACATCGCCGGCGTCCTTCACGATCTGATTCGGCAGGCCGGTGTACGCGGGGAAGACGTACTCGAGTTCCATCTCGCCGACGGCCGGCAGGTTCACGAGGGTCATCGTGTAAGTTCCCGACGTGACGCCGCCGGACTTCACGAAGTAGCTGACGGGATTCGACAGATCGAAGAGGATGCCGGTGAACGCGTCGCCGGTTGCCGTCGGCGCGAGCGGCAGCGTCTCGAACTCCTTGCTGTCGTCGAATCGGTAGAACAACTGCACGTCGCTCGACGTGAATCCCGAGAGCGTCGCCTTGATCGTCTGGTCCGAACCGCGCGGCACCTTCGCGTCGCCGGGCTCCACATTGATATGGAACGGCGCCGCGGCCTCAGCATCGCGCGTGATGATCAGCAGCGCCGACACGCCGTTGCGCAGAAACTCCGGGCCAAACACGAGCAGCAGCGTCGCGGCAACCAGGCCAACGCCGAGCGCGACCGCCAGGCGCCGCACGACTTCGCGGCCGATCGACTTGCCGTTGTCGAGCGCGCGAACCTTCGCAATCGCGTCCTTCACCACGCGATCCAGCAACGCCTGCGACACTTCCGGCTTCCCCGCGCGCGACGTCGCCGACATCTCCACCGCGCTGATGAGTTCTTCCTGCAGCGACGGATCCTGTTCCTCGATGTAGAGCGCGACCTGATCGTCGGTCACGCTGCGGCGCAGCGGTCGGAACAGCCAGACGGCGATCAGCGCGATGATCGCGGCAAACACGACGATACGGAATCCGAAGATCGCATTCGGCGTAAACGACAGCGCCTGCAGACCGGACGACGCGAGGACGAGCGTGAGGACGATGCCGGCGAGCACGAAGAGGCCGCCGCGCAGCGCCAGTTTCATGCGCCAGCGCTTGCGGACGTCCTCGATGACCTTGATCAGTTCTGCGCGAGCGTCCATAGGTCCCCCAGTGCGATTTGCGGTATGCCCTTACTTTGCACTTTCCACTTCAACTTCCCACTTCTTTTCTTCCTAACTTCCCACTTGCGGAGCACTTATCACCCCGGGTCCTTTGGACAACCGGTTGGCCAACCACGCTTCCAACACCAGCACACCCGCCCCCAGTAACAGCAGGTACCACCAGATGCCCTGACGCTTCTCCGCGTCGGCCGGTGTGACGTCGGTCGGCGCCTTGTCTTTCGACGCGGTGGCGGCATCGGCGCGGCCGGTCACCTTCGCCACAAACTCCACCGGATCCATCGCAGTGAGATCCGTTTCAGCCGGGTCGATGTTCACAGCCACCGTCAGTGGCTTGGCCGTGTCTCGCTCGCCCGTGAGTCGCACCGTGTAGAAACCCTGTTCACCCAGTTCGACGAAAGCGGGGCGCCCATTGTCGGTAAGCGAGACCCGCTCACCCGACGGGGTAGACACGATGCCGTCGATGGTCTTTCTTGACGCGGCGGTCTCACCGGCCGCCTTGGTGTCCCCTGCCACCGACTGTCCAGCGGCTCTGGCCGCCGAAGCGATTTCGCCAGAGATCGCGGAGGCGGCCTGCACACGCGACGTCAGGTCCAACGCGCGACCGGCGCTCTGCCAGGCATCGGCGTTCTGAAACGCCGAGAGGAACGAACCCAGTTGACGCATGAACGGCAGGAACGCCGGCTTCACGGGGAGATCGTTCCAGGAATTATCGAGACTGGTCGTCCACGCGATGACGCGGCCGCCACCAATCTTCCGCTCCACCATCGCCGCCGCGCCGTCGTCGAATCGAGCGAGCACGCGATGGGTCTTTGGGTCGAGCGCGCGGTAGCGGAAAAAGTGGACGCCGGAGAAGCTGCCAGCCCGCGGCGTACGGAAGACCTCAAACACCGGGTGGCTGTAGTCGAGGTAGCCGAGCGCGCCGACGCGACCCGACGGCCGGTCGACGGAGGCGCCGAGTACACCGGGCATCAGCGCGGTCTGCTCAGACTCCGACCACTTCGCGTTCTCCGCTGCGCCCACGAGCAGGCCGCCGCCGCGCTCGACGAAGCGCTTGAGCACGTCGGCACCACCGGTCGGGAGCACGGCGACATCATTCAGAATCACCACTGCGCGCTTCTCGACCTGCGCGCCGCTCAACTTCGACGCGGCGATCGTCTCCACCTCGAACTTTGGCGACTCGCCGATGCCAAGCGCTGTGGCCAGATAGAGACTCGCGTCGCGATCGGCCTGATCCCGCTGCACGATCAGCACGGAGACCGGTCGGCCCGGCGACAGGACGAAGAAGAACGCATTGTCCGCGGTCCAGTTGTCGGCGCCCGCCGCTGCGGGCGCACCCACTGTGAGTTTGCCGCGCACGTTGGCGTCGGCGACCGTGAACTCCGCGAAGGCGACCGACGTGGTGCCGTTCGCAACGACGCTGATCTTCTTCGTGTCGACCACGTGACCGTCGATGTCGAGGCTGATCGACAGGTCCGCGACCGGTTTCGCCCCGCGATTCACGACGCCGGCCGTCGCGACCACGCGATCCTGTCCGGAGAACTGATTGCGCACGAACGTGACCGACGTCACCGCGACGTCCGCGGTCTCGCCACCACCAATCGAGACCGGCGTCAGCGTCGCGCCTTCGGGCAGATGGATGTCTTCCTGCTTCTCCCACCCGATCTTCTGGAAGTCGCTGATCAGGACCACCTCGCGGCGCGGCATGGCCGACTGGGCGAGGATGCTCTGCGCCAGCCGAAGGGCGGGGCCAAATCGTGTGGCCTGCGCGCCGACCTTGGCGGCATCGACCGCCTGCGACAGGCGTACGCGATCCGGTGTGGCACGAACGGTCTCTTCGGCGCTCGATCCGAACTGCACGAGCGTGGCGCGATCCTGGCCGCTGAGGCCGTCGATGACCTTCTTCGCTTCGGTCTGCGCCCTCGTCCAACGATCGCCGTAGCCCATGCTCGCGGAGCGGTCGAGCAGCACGACCACTTCGCGCGTGCTGCCCGGCAGGCTGGCGGCGATTGACGCCGACGAGAACCACGGTCGCGAGAACGCCAGCACCATAAGCAGCAGGGCGGCGATCCGCAGGAGCAGGAGCCAGATGTCGCGGATCGAGCGGCGCCGCACGGACGTGTACGGGATCTTGCGGAGGAACATCAGCGACGGAAAGTCGATGATGGTCTTCTTCTCTTTCTGTGTCAGATGGATCAGGATCGGGATCCCGATCGCGAGCAGACCAACGAAGAAGGCGGGGGTGAGAAACGACATGGCGACTACCGGACCCGGCTCATCCTCTCGCGGGTGGCGAGATAGCGAAACAGCGCCTCGTCGAGCGGCCGCGACGTGTCGACCACGGTGTAGTCGATGCGGTTCTCAGAGAACCTCGACCGCAGCGCTTCGATGTGCGCGGCCATCAACTTGCGGTACTCGGGCGTCAGCGACTCGGGCACGATCGGGAGTTCTTCGTCAGTCTCGAGGTCACGGAACCGCGACGCATCCGTGTAAGTGAACTCGAGTTCGGCCTTGTCGAGGACGTGGAAGATCAGCAAATCGTTGCCGAGATGGTGCAGCGGCTTCACGGCGTCGAGGATCTTCTCCGGGTCGTCGTACAGGTCCGAGATGATCGCGATGAAGCCGCGACGTTTGAAGAACTCCGCCGCCTTCTTCACCGGTGGGCAGAAGTCGCCCTTGCGACCGGGCCGCGCCTTGTCGAGCGTGTGCAGCATCACCTGGAAGTGCTTGGCCGACGGCGGCACGTGCGCCACGATCTCGCTGTCGAACGTGATGATGCCGACGCGATCGCGCTGCGACTGGGACATGTAGCCCATGCACGCGGCCAGATAGGACCCGTATTCGAGCTTGGTCAGCGGCCCGGAGCCGAAGCTCATCGACTTCGAGACATCGAGGATCACATTGAAGTTCGTGTTCGTGTCCGCTTCGTACTGCTTGATGTAGAACCGGTCCGTCCGCGCAAAGACCTTCCAGTCGACGCGACGAATGTCATCGCCCGGCACGTAGCCGCGGTGCTCGGCAAAGTCGATCGAGGCCCCGAAGAACGGGGCCCGATGCAGTCCGTTGATGAACCCGTCGACAACCGTCCGCGCCAGCAAGTCGAGCTTGCCGATGCGCGCGAGCACCGCCGGATCAACGAACCGCGCGCCGGGAATTGCGCCGGTCTGCACGTTACATCCCGCTCTTGGGCACCGGCACGACCTTCAGCAGGTCGTCGACCAGCTGATCGCTCGTGTAGCCTTCCGACTCCGCGCGGAAGTTGGTCAGCACGCGGTGGCGCAGCACCGGATGCGCCAGCGCGCGGACGTCGTCAAACGCCACGTGATACTTCCCGTGCGTCAGCGCGCGGGCCTTGGCGCCGAGAATCAGATACTGCGCCGCGCGCACGCTGGCGCCGAACGCCGCGTATTTCTTGATCGACTCGGGCGCGTTGGGATCCTTCGGCCGGCTCGTGCGCACGATGCCCAGCGCGTAGCGCAGGACCGCATCCGACACGGGCACGCGCCGGACCAGTCGCTGAAACGCGATCAGATCGGCCCCGCTCACCGGCCGATTGAACGTCGGCTCGAGGATCGCGGTGGTCGAGCGCACGACCTCGAGTTCCTCTTCGAGCGGCGGGTGTTCGATCACGATGTTGAACATGAAGCGGTCGAGCTGGGCTTCGGGCAGCGGATACGTGCCTTCGAGCTCAATCGGGTTCTGCGTGGCGAACACGTGAAAGGGCTCATCGAGCTTGTAGGTCCGGCCCTGAATCGTGACGCGATGCTCCTGCATGGCTTCGAGCAGCGCGGCCTGCGTCTTCG
>CAYHEX010000331.1:0-4790 GCA_964355365.1 uncultured Solibacteraceae bacterium
CTGGCACGTGCAGCGCAACTACGCGGTGTACTACAGCATCCATCAGTACTTTCTGCAGCAGGGCTACGTGGTGATCGCGCCGGACTATCGCGGCAGCATCGGCTACGGCGCGGCGTGGCGCGAGGGCGTCTACATGGACGTCGGGGGCAAGGACTTCCGCGATGCGGCGCTGGCGCACCAGTATCTGCGTGCGCTGCCGTACGTCGACGGGAATCGCCTCGGCGTCTGGGGGCTGAGTTACGGCGGGTTCTTCACGCTGCTCGCGGTCACGGATATGCCGACGGCGTATCGCGCCGCCGTTGATGTGGCGGGCGTCGTGGACTACGCGCTCTACTACGAGGATCCGTATCACGGCACGTGGACGACGAGCCGCATCGGCACGCCGAGCGAGAATCCGCAGGTGTATGCGCAGGCATCACCCGTGTCGCGGATCGACAAGCTGCAGACGCCGCTGTTGATTCTGCACGGCACGGCGGATGTGAACGTGCCCTACATCCACTCGGTGAAGTTGCTCGACGAAGCGATCAAGGCGGGGAAGGGCGATCTCGTCAGCTTCATGGCGTATCCCGGCGAGTTTCACTACTTCACCCGCGAGCACGTCCTGCGGGACGCCTGGCGCCGGGTCGAGCGATTCTGGAACGCCCAACTGGGGCGGTGACGCCGGCCCCGCGGGGGGGCGTATGCGGATGGACACACTTGCGTCACAGCCTCGTCGCATCTATGCTCTGCGCGGGGTCGCTGCCCCGCTTACACAATCGAGGAGTTCATCGCATGGTCCGAAAGCTGAGCCTGTCCATCGCGCTGTTCGCTCTGGTGTCTGCACTCACGCCGCTTGCGGCGTTCGCGCAGATTCAGACCGGCAGCATTCTTGTCAAAGCTATTGACCAACAAGGCGGCGTCATCCCCGGCGCGACCGTCACGATTACCAGTCCCGTGTTACCTGCACCGCTCACTGCCGTGACCGACAGCGCCGGTGTGCATCGCTTCCCGTCCCTGACCGTCGGCACCTACACCGTGCGCGTGACGCTGCAGGGATTCAAGACCAGTGTGCGTTCAGGTCTGCAGGTGCTGCAGGGCCAGACCGTCTCGATCGACGCGCAGCTGTCCGTGGGCGGCATGACCGAAGAGACCACCGTCAAGGGCGAGCCGCCCGTGGTCGATACGAAGAGCGCCAACGTCAAGGTCAACATCGACAAGGACCTGCTCGAGAACACGCCGGGCGGCAAGGACATCTGGAGCATTCTGCAGTCGAAGGCGCCGGGCATCATCTTCGATGCGCCGGACGTGGGCGGCAACCAGGCCGGCCTGCAGCGCGCCTTCACGTCGCGCGGCACGCCGAACGCGCAGAACACGCAGATGCTCAACGGCGTCAACGTGAACGATCCGTCGGCGCAGGGCTTCTCGATGAACTACTACGACCCGAGTTCGTTCGAGAACATTCAGGTCTCGAGCGGCGCGCAGGACATCTCGGTCGGCACGGCCGGCGTGTTCATCAACATGGTGACCAAGAGCGGCACCAACAAGTACAACGGCCAGGCGCTCTTTACCTATCAGGGCAAGAAGACGCAGGCGGCCAACGTGGATGCCGCGCTGCTCAAGGCCGGCTTCCGCGCCGACTCGAACGCGGTCGACTACATCACCAACAGCAACCTGCAGGGCGGCGGGCCGCTCGTGAAGAACAAGCTCTTCTTCTTCGCCTCGTTGAATTACCAGCCGACCCACGTGAACGTCCCGGGCTTCCCCGCGGTCTCGCCGTTGCTGCCGGTGCAGCTGACGACCAGCAACCAGGACACCACCGACATCACCACGGGCACGGCCAAGTTCAATTACCAGATGAACGCCCGCAACCGGTTCGAAGGGTTCGTGGAGCGGCAGAAGTACGACAAGCCCAACCGCGGCGCGGGACCGAACAACACGCAGGACTCGAACACGGCCGAACTCGACTACGGCAACACGTTTCAGGGCGCCTGGAACCTGCTGGTCAGCGATCGGCTCTTCGCCGACACGAAGGTGAGCTACAACAACATCCACTTCCCGCTGCACCAGAAGACGGCGTTCCAGTCGATTCTCGACAACTCGTCCGGGATCCGCTACCGCAACGCTGCCAGCGACACGATGTTCTTTCGTCGTCGCCTGCAGGCGAGTTCGAACTGGCAGTACTACGTGCCGTCGCTCTTCGGCGCCCGCCACGAGTTCAAGGGCGGCATCGACCACGGCTACACACCGGCCGACACCGATGTGACGCGCGTAGACGACGTGAATCTGGTGTACCTCAGCGCGACGAACAAGGCGTCGACCGTGACGTTGTTCAATTCGCCGACGCACGTGGTCTCGGCGGTGAATTCGACGGCACTGTTCGCGCAGGACTCGTTCTCGTACGGTCGGCTGACGGTGATCGGCGGGATCCGTTGGGAACGCGTCGAAGGCTTCCTGCCCGCGCAGACGTCGCCGTCGAGCCGCTACTTCGCCGAAGGCCAGGTGTTCAAGGGCGTGAGCATCGGCGGCGTGGTGCAGGACTACACCGTGAAGAAGAACTTCGCCGAGGTCCGGCAGAACCCGCTCTGGTACAACTGGGCGCCGCGCGCCAGCGGCACCTACGACCTGACGGGCAACGGCAAGACGGTGCTCAAGGCATCGTGGGGCCGCTATCTGGACCAGATCAACACGGGCACGCCGCCCAACCCGAACGGCAACATCAGCCAGACGTACAACTGGCTTGATGCCAACAGCGATCTCGTCTTTCAGCCCGGCACAGTGACGTGGGACGGGACGAAGTACGTCGGTGGCGAACTGGGCACGCTGACCGCGACGTCGATTCCAAATCCGGCCGTATTCGACAAGACGCTGCGCCGGCCGAAACGCGAAGAAGTGACGCTCGGGATCGATCGCGAAGTGGTGCCCACCGTGCTGGCGAGCGCCACGTTCATCTATCGCCGGGAAAAGGACAACCAGACCACCGTCGACCAGAACATCGAGCAGTGGGACAACCTGTTTACGCAGAAGACGATCACGGACATGGGCCGGGACGGCGTGCTCGGGACGTCGGACGACGCGCCGATCACGGTCTACAGCCAGAAGACGTCCGGCACGATCAGCGTCAATAAGGTGGTCAACGACAGCCGAGTGGCCACGAAGTACAAGGGCGTCGAGTTCACCCTGAATCGCCGGTTCCGCGACGGCTGGACGGTGCTCGCCGGCTACACCTACTCGCTCACCACGCAGCCGCTGCCGTCGCTGCAGAACCCGAACGCCGCCTACGTCAACACCGACGGCCAGTCGGGCGGGCGCAAGCACAACCTGAAGATGAGCGGCACCTACACGCTGCCGTTCCAGGTGGTCCTCGGCGCCAACGTCACGATGCAGTCCGGCCTGCCCATCACGCGCACGCTGGCGATCAACGCGTGTTCGACGTCGATCACGGCCAACTGCCTCGTGCAGTCCGTGACCGTGAATGCCGAGAAGCGCGGCGCCGACGAGCTGCCGCGCCTGCTCATCGCCGACATGCGTCTGGGCAAGTTCTTCACCATTGGCGGCCAGAAGATCGACGTCAGCCTGGACCTCTACAACCTGACGAACGCCAACACGACCTACTCCGTCCGTACCGGCACGGGCCTGACGGCGGTGCGCGAGGCGGGGCTGACGACCAACCCGGCCACCAACATCGCCACCTACCGTTCGGCGACGGGCGTGCTGGGACCGCGGATTCTGCGTTTCAACGTCACGTACTCGTTCTCACGCAAGTAGCACGACCGGGCGGACTCACAGCGCGATCTGTGAGTCCGCCTGTTTCGCCACCGCGTTACACTGGCATCGGCGATGCTCCTCACACCCGACACCCCGTTTCGCAAGGCGTTCCTGCTGCTGCTCGTCGCGGGCATGTCCATCGTGCTCGTTGTGCTCCTCCAGGCGTTCTGGCTGACGATCGTGGCGGCGGCCGTCATGGCCGGTCTGCTGCGGCCGTTCTACAAACGGTTGCTCCTCCGCGTGGGTGGTCGCGCATCGATGGCCGCGGGCCTCACGGTGTTGCTCACCCTCCTGGTCGTCATCGTCCCACTCTTCGGCGTGGGCGGCCTCGTGATCTCACAGGCCGGATCGATCTCCGCCAACGTGCGTCCCATTATCGAGAAGTCCATCAACTCGCCGACGTATCTCGATCGTCAATTGCAGCGGGTGCCCGGCTACGACAAGTGGCTCAAGCCGTACCGGAAACAGATCCTGACCAAGACGGGCGACGTCGTGAACTCGACCGGCAGCTTCCTGGTGTCGTCGCTGTCCACCACGACGCTCAGCACGGTGTCGGCGATCGTCAACTTCTTCATCGCGCTCTACGCGATGTTCTTCTTGCTCGTCGACGGGCCGGGCATGCTGCGGGCCATCTTCGATCATGTGCCGTTGCACGCGGACGAGAAGGCGTTGCTGATCGAGCGGTTCATGTCGATCACGCGCGCGACGATCAAAGGCACGCTGGTGATCGGCCTGATTCAAGGCCTGCTGACGGGCGCGGCCTTCTGGGTTGTGGGCATCCCGAGCGTCGCGTTCTGGACCGTGCTCATCATCGTCCTGTCGATCATCCCCTTGATCGGCGGTGCGCTGATCTGGGTGCCGGCGTGCATCGTCCTGCTGGCCATGGGCGCGGTAGGGAAGGCGGTCGGCCTGGCGTTGTTCTGCTCGCTGGTCGTCGGCTCGATCGACAACGTGTTGCGTCCGTGGCTGGTCGGTCGCGACACGCGGATGCACGACCTGGTGATTCTCTTCTCCACGATGGGCGGTCTGCTCGTGATCGGCCCGCC
>CAYHEX010000332.1:0-4772 GCA_964355365.1 uncultured Solibacteraceae bacterium
TTGAAGCAGCGCTCTAGCGGCCGCCACGCGAGATCACGGGCCAACTCGCCGGACGGTACGATCCTGTTGGTGGTTGGATCGTTCCCCTCAGATTCGACCTTTCTGCTGAAGAAGTGCGCGCTTCTACTCCGCAAGGATTCGCGGATTCGCATCGTGTGCCTCGAATCCGCTCCCCGCAGGCGGCAACGGCAGACGACGCAGTCGAACGACGCCACCTTCGTGGCGGAGCATAGCGATTTCGCCTGGACAACGGAATCGCGAGTCGCGGCGGCCGTACGCCTGCCGTTGGTTCTGCTGTCGTGCTTGTGGCGGAACCCTTCCGGAACGCTGCGGTACCTGCGACGAGGATTCCGCCAGTTCGGGTCAGACGTGCTGCGCCGTCTGTATCTCGATGCGGCACTGATCGGTTGCCGACCGTCACTAATCCACTTCGAATTCGGCACGCTTGCCGTCGGCCGCACACACCTGGCGGCGTTACTCGGATGCCGAATTGTGGTCAGCTGTCGCGGGTACGATCTGAATTACACGGCGCTCGATCAACGTGATTACTACTCGAATGTATGGGCGCATGCAGACGTCGTGCATGTGCTCGGTGCTGATCTGTGGGCGCGGGCCGTGAAGCGAGGCTGTCCTCCTGAGAAGCCCCACGTCCTGATCGCGCCAGGCGTCGATGCGGGCGTCTTCGAGCCGGGGGAGCGCGTGCATACTGACGTTGCGGGTACGAGCCGCCGCCCGTTGCGCGTGCTCAGCGTCGGCCGCCTGGTTTGGAAGAAGGGGTACGAACACGCGCTCGGTGCGATGCGGATGTTGTTGGATGCCGGCGTGCGCGTCGAGTATCGCATCGTGGGCGACGGCGATTACATTGACGCGATCGCATTCGCGAGACACCAGTTCGATCTCGAGGAATCCGTCGAGCTCGTTGGGCCCAAGCGTCCCGACGAGGTCAGAGACGAAATGCTCTGGGCGGACGTGTTCCTCCACCCAGCGGTCTCGGAGGGATTCTGCAATGCGGTCATCGAAGCGCAGGCCATGCGGTTGCCCGTGGTCTGCACGGACGCGGACGGTTTGGCCGAGAACGTCGCCGACGGCGAAACCGGATTTGTCGTACCCCGCCGCGATATCGCGGCGATGGCGACGACGCTTGCCAGTTTGGCGACCGACGCTCTGCTGCGGCAACGCATGGGAGAGGCCGGTCGACGTCGCGCTATTTCTCGGTTTTCCATGACGCAGCAGATTGAGGCCTTCGGGAGTCTCTATCAAGCCCTGCTGGAGGCGCCGTGAGCATGCAAGTCGACTTACTGTACTTTCCCGGTCGCGACCGTACGGCCGTGAAGTGGGCCCTCGGCACGACCCGAGTGCTGCCGAACCGCCCCGCGCAATGCGCACCGGTCATCGACGCGTGGTTGGAGACCACCCGCGCAGAGTACGTACTGTTTTGGCACCGCGATCTTCCAGTTCCAGATGATTTGATCCTGTCGAACGTCAGCGAACTTCCCGGAGACGTCTGGCACGCCGGACTCCGGCTCGGCGTGGCGGGGTTGCCTCGTTCCACGGACTTCGTACGACCGACATGGATGTTCAGCCGCGATCCCGACCAGTCCATCGTTGCGACGTCATGGCGTATCAGCCTCAGGGCGTGCTTGGCTCGAACGGAGGTTCTCCGGCAACTCGGCGGCATGGACGCTCGATTCGAGACCATCGAGGCGGCCGGTCTCGACATGGGCCATCGCTATCTCGCGAACGGCGCGATCGTGCGTCATGTCCCCCAACTGGTATCGCCGAACGCGACTGCGATAGAAACCCGTCTGAAGCCGTATGACGAGCTCAGGTTCGTGCGGAATCAATATGGGCGTCAATGGGTCTACTGGGCGGCGATCAGAGCGCTCGCATCGAAATGGTCGGCCCTCGCGGTTGCGCGAGCGTTGCTGCGTCTGCAGGGCGCGCCACCGCATCCCTCGCCGGCACCGTACTGTTTGACCCGTGACGAAGAGGCGCCCGTCGATCGTGCGCGGTGGCACGATCGTATCAGCGTGTTGATTCCTACGATCGAGCGTTACGGCTACCTCCGAAACGAACTCGCCCAGTTACAGGATCAAACCATCCGACCGAGGGACATTATCGTCGTCGACCAGACGGCTCCCGCTGAACGTGATCCAGAGCTATTAAGAGAGTTTGCACATCTGCCGCTGCACTACATTCCCCAGTCCACGACTGGCCAGTGCACCGCATGGAATGCGGCGGCGCAGGCAGCTCGCGGCGACTACCTATTGTTTCTCGGGGACGACGCCGATCGATTGACGCCGGATTTTCTCGAGAGATTTGTTCATCGCTTCGAACACTCCGGCGCCGACATGGTCGCATCCGTTGTCGACGAAGTCGGCGCAGGGCCGCCGCCGCCCTCGTGCCGCTTTCAGAGGGTCTCCGATATTTTTCCGATCGCGATGGTTAAACGGGATCTGCTGCGTCGTACCGGACTGATGGATTTTGCGTACGATCGTGCCAAGCGCGCGGACGGCGATCTTGGGATGCGTTGCTATCTTGCCGGCGCGTTGATGATGCTGGATCCGACGATACGACCGGTCCATCACCGTGCGCCAAGCGGCGGACTTCGCAAGCACGGAGTCCGGGTGATTACGCACAGCACGAGCCGGCGGAGTATTCGTCAGCGTCACTTGCCGAGCGCATCGGAAATCTATCTGACGTTGCGTTACTTCGGTGCTCGCCAGCTTCGGGAAGAGTTGTGGATCCGGACGTTCAGTTCCTGGACGGCCACCGGCGGTCGTCTGATGCGCCTGTCAAAACTGGCGTTTGGCATTGTGTGTCTCCCCGATACACTCCTTCAGATGCGGCGCGAATATCGAATCGCCTGTCGAATGCTGCGGCAATATCCCCAAATACCAACGCTCGATGACAGTGCAACACCCGATCGAGTGCCGGTCGACGTCGACGTCGACGTCGCCGCCGAGGGTCGCGTGTGAGCCGCTCGGCTGTCATGCTGGCTGGCAACGCCGATGCGTCTGGCGTCACGGTCTCGCCGAAGCGGCAACTGTTTGACTTGGGCGTCGCCATTTGGTTCATGGCCGCCCATGTCCTGATCGGCGCGCTCGTGTTTGCGTGGCCGGCCGCGGCCACGCTTCACGCATGGGCGATCATCGCATTCGGCGTCTGGCTCGCTGCCTCGACGCCGAGACAGTCCGACGTCGCCATTCTGGCGGCGTACGTTGTGGGCGCCGAGGTCCTGTGGCGTATGGCCGGCGCGGCCACATTTTGGGAGATCGGTAAGTATGCCGTCTCGGGCATTCTGCTCATCAGCTTTGCTCGCGGGGTGCCCACGAGATCGACGGGTGCCGCGATCGTCTATTTCGCGCTGTTGCTGCCATCGATCGGGACGTTGGCCCAGAACGCAATCGATCTTTCCGATATTCGCGATCAAATCAGCTTCAATCTGTCGGGCCCGTTGACACTGGCGGTGGCGGCGTGTTTCTTCACGCAGTTGACGCTGTCGAGACGGGACTTGGGTGCCATCTTGCTTGCGGCGCTGGGGCCGGTGATCGCGATTGCTTCGCTGACGTTGCTCTCGACCTACGCCGCGGGCACCATCGAGTTCAGTGGCCGGTCGTCCAATGCCGCTACCAGTGGGGGCTTCGGCCCGAATCAAGTCTCCGCGGTGCTCGGTTTGGGTGCCGTGTGTTGCTTCTTGCTGCTCGCCACGCAGTCCGATCTGGGAGCGCGTCGCCGAGGTCTCCTCTTCGTCGCCCTGGTCGTTTGTTTCGTGCAGAGCGCGATGACGTTCTCGCGCGGCGGCATCTACATGAGCGCCAGCGCGATTGCAGGAGCGGCCCTGTACCTGCTGCGCGATCGCGCCGGGCGACAGCTCGTTGTCGGAAGTGCCGTGGTCCTGACATTACTCTACGGATTCATCGTACCGCGGCTGGCGAATCTGACAGACGGCGCGCTGGTCGAACGGTTCGAAGACGTCACTGCGACGGGCCGATGGGATCTGGCGAAGAGCGACCTCCAGCTCTGGGCCGAGCAACCGTTGGTCGGCGTGGGACCGGGGTTAGCCATGCGGACCCGGACCACGGCCTCATTTGATTATGAGGTTGCGGCGCACACGGAATGGACGCGGTTGCTCGCAGAACATGGCGTGTTCGGTCTGATCTCTCTTGTGGTTCTGCTGAACATGATGGGCGCGAATCTTCGCCGCGCTCGCGGGCCGATGGAGAAGGCGGTCGTCACGTCCCTGTTGATCTGGTGTTCGTTGTTCCTCGGTATCGACGCCATGCGGATCGCGGCACCAGCCTTCCTCGTCGGCCTGACCTGCGCGACGTTTGAAGCTCCCATCCGAAGACGAGTATGACCGCGCTCGACCAGGCCTACGCGCGCTGCCCAGTGTGGCTCCAAACATGCGGGATTACCTTATTCGGCCTTGCCTGGAAACGCCGTCGTTTCGGAAGCATTTTCAGGAAATCGGTTCCAGATTTCGTCGCGCGCGAGGCGTTCACCCCGGAGCAGTGGCTTCGATATCAGGAAGCGGAGCTGAGACGAATCCTGGTTTGGAGTTTCGATCGCGTCCCCTACTACCGACGAGAGTGGGCACGGGTCGGATTCACGCGAAAGCGTCTTGAAGGTTTCGAGGTGGGGCAACTCAACGAGCTGCCGACGGTAGGAAAGCAAGACCTCCGGCGAGCCCCGGCAGACTTCATTGCAAAACGGCGCTGGCAGCCGGGGCGGCACACCTACCACACCAGTGGCAGTACCGGAACGCCGCT
>CAYHEX010000333.1:0-4700 GCA_964355365.1 uncultured Solibacteraceae bacterium
CGGTGAACATGGCGTGATGGGTGACGAGGAAGATCGCGTGATTCGTCCCGCGCTCGAAGACGCGCGTGGTCTGGGCGTGCACGTCGAAGGGCCGTTTCCCGGTGACACGGTCTTTGTGCGCGCGGCGCGCGGCGAGTTCGACGCCGTGATCGCGTGCTATCACGATCAAGGCCTGATTCCGGTGAAGTTGCTGGCTTTCGGCCGCGCCGTCAACGTGACGCTCGGTCTGCCGATCGTGCGCACGTCGGTCGATCACGGCACCGCATTCGACATCGCCGGCACGGGCGTGGCGGACGAGGGCAGTTTGGTGGAGGCGATCCTGCTCGCCGCGAGGTTGGCGACGAATGAGTAACGACGAAAAGCCGGAGAAGCAGGAAAAGCTGATTGCGGACAACCGCAAGGCGGCGTTCGAGTACCACATCCTGGACACCTGGGAGGCCGGCATCGTGCTGCAGGGCACGGAAGTGAAGTCGATTCGCGAGGGCGGCATCAGCCTGCGCGAGAGCTTCTGCAAGGTCATGGGCGGCGAGATCTTCCTGTGGAATGCGCATATCGCGCCGTACAGCCATCGTGGCTCGGCGGATCACGAGCCCACGCGCACGCGCAAGCTGCTGCTCAAGCGTCAGGAGATCAACAAGCTGATTGGCAAGACCGTTGAGAAGGGCCTGACGCTCGTGCCGCTCCGCATGTATTTCAAGAAAGGCCGGATCAAGCTGGCTGTGGCCCTCGCGCGCGGCAAAAACGTGCGCGACAAGCGGGAAACGGTCAAGCGGCGCGAAGCCGATCGCGAAACGCGCGCGGCTGTGAAATCGCGGATTCGGTAGCGCGGCTAACGAGCGGCGAGCCGCTTCATGTCGGCGTCGACCATCATCGTGACGAGCCCGGTGAACGTCACTGTCGGCGCCCAGCCGAGTTCGGCCTTGGCTTTTGACGCGTCGCCGATCAGGTGGTCCACTTCCGCGGGGCGGATCAACGAGGGGTCGAGCTTCACGTAGCGCTCCCAGTCGAGTCCGGCGTGGCCGAAGGCGATCTCAACGAGTTCGCGCACCGAATGCGCTTCGCCGGTCGCGATCACGTAGTCGTCCGGCGTCGGCTGCTGCAGCATCTGCCACATCGCGCGCACGTAGTCACCGGCAAAGCCCCAGTCGCGATGCGCGTCCAGGTTGCCGAGCGAGAGGGAATCGGCGAGCCCGAGCTTGATCTTCGCCACGCCGTCGGTGACCTTGCGGGTCACGAACTCCAGGCCGCGCCGCGGCGACTCGTGATTGAAGAGGATGCCCGATACCGCGAAGAGGTCGTAACTCTCGCGGTAGTTCACCGTGATGTAGTGGGCGAACGCTTTGGTGACGCCGTACGGGCTGCGCGGATAGAACGGCGTCGACTCCCGCTGCGGCACCTCGCGGACCCGGCCGAACATCTCGGACGACGACGCCTGATACATGCGGATGGTGGGATCCACGTGCCGCACCGCCTCGAGCACGCGCGTCACGCCTTGCGCGTTGAACTCACCGGTCAGCATCGGCTGATCCCACGACGCCGGCACGAACGACATCGCCGCCAGGTTGTAGAGCTCGTGCGGCCGCACCCGATCGAGGACGCGGATCAGCGACAATTGGTCGAGCAGGTCGCCGGGAATCAGCGTGACGCGATCGAGCAGGTGCTCGATGCGCCAGTAGTTGGACGCCGACAGCCGGCGCGTCAGGCCGAAGACCTCGTAGCCGTGTTCGAGCAGGAGCTCCGCGAGATACGAGCCGTCCTGACCGGTGATGCCGGTGATCAACGCGCGCTTAGTTCCTGAAGTAGCCATTCGGAAAGTCACGATAGCATAGCGGCGCGGCATGATTGGAGTCATCGGTGGTGGCGTAGTGGGGCTGGCGGCGGCACGGGCGATGGCCCTGCGCGGTCTCGACGTTGTCCTGCTCGAACGCCATCGTCGCCCCGGGCTCGACACCTCCACGCACAACAGCGGCGTGATTCACGCCG
The DNA here is from genome assembly GCA_964355365.1 of uncultured Solibacteraceae bacterium. GTDB lineage: Bacteria > Acidobacteriota > Vicinamibacteria > Vicinamibacterales > SCN-69-37 > SCUN01. The sequence continues at coordinate 1,984 of CAYHEX010000333.1, forward strand.
GGCTCTACCATCCGCAGGGCTCACTCAAGTCGACGCTGTGTATCGAGGGGCGCGAGCGGCTGTATGCGTTTGCGGCCGAGCACGTGGTGCCGCACGCGCGTTGCGGCAAGTTGGTGGTGGCGACCGACTCGGCCGAAGAGGCGGCGCTTGATCGTCTCGGCGAGAGTGCCGCGGCCAACGGCGTCACGCTCGAGCCGGTCAGTGGCGCGGAGATTCGGGTCCGTGAGCCGCACATTCGGGCGTTGCGTGGCCTGTGGTCGCCGGCCACCGGTTGGATTGAAGCCGAGTCGTACGTGCATGCGCTCGAGCGTGAACTTCAGCGGCTCGAGGTGCCGTTGCTGGTGGGAACGCCCATCGTGGCGTGCGAATCGTCGGGCGACGGACTGGTGCTCGTCACGCCGCGTGAGCGCATTGACGTCGATGTGGTCGTCAATGCCGCGGGACTCTACGCTGATGACGTGTCGGCGCTGTGCGGCGGTGAGTCATTCCGCATCTATCCGTGCCGCGGTGAGTATGCCGAACTGGCGCCGCGTGCTCGCGCGCTGGTGAACGGCCTCGTGTATCCCGTGCCGCACGCGAGCGGCCATGGCCTCGGCGTCCATCTCACGAAGACGATCGACGGCGCGGTCTGGATCGGGCCCACGATCGAGTATCGTGACCGGAAGGACGACTACGAAGATGGACGGTGGCCGCTCGACGCGTTCCTTGAACCGACGCGGCGCCTGCTGCCGTCGGTCACCATCGATGACCTCCGCCTCAGTGGGTCGGGCATTCGCGCCAAGCTGCATCCGCCGGACGAACACTTCGCTGACTTCATGATCCGTCGCGACACGCGCCAGCCGCGCCTCATCCACGCGGCCGGCATCGATTCACCGGGACTCACCGCGAGCCTGGCGATCGCGGAACGGGTGGCCGCGTTGATCGACGCGTAGGCCGCGTCGACCGTTGTGCGGCGCGCAGGATCCGGGATCAGGGCTGGGCTGCGTCGATGCGCGAGTGCACGTGCCGAGCCAGCGCGTCCTGCCACGTGGGCATCGGCACGCCGGCGGCGACCAGTCGTGCGTTGGACAGCGCGGCGTTGAGCGGGCGCCGGACGCGCATCTGGAGGTCGGCCATGCGTGTCGTGGCGATGTGTGCGTCGGGTCGCCCGGCCAAGCGCGCGAGTTCCTGGGTGAGGGCGACCCAGGTGGTGGCGCCGCTATTGACGCAGTGGTACACGCCGCACGGCACGGATTGCTCCACCAAGGACAGTGTGGCCCGCGCGACATCCACCACGTAGCTGGGTGACACGGTGCGGTCGGAGAACGCCGTCACCGGGCGGCCGGCCACGATGCCGTCGAGCAACCGGTCGATGGTGCTCTTCGCGGTGGCGCCGCCGAACAGACTCTCAACGCGAAGCACGTAGTGGCGCGCGGCATCAGCCGCAAACCACTCGCCAACCAGCTTGGATGTGGCATAGATCCCGCTTGGGCTTGGTGCGCGTTCCTCGCGGTTCGGACCCGTCTCCGTGCCGTCGAATACGAAGTCGGTGCTGTAGTGCACCAACACCGCACCGATGTCGTTCGCGATGCGGGCGAGGGATCGCAGCGCCAGCGCATTGGCGGCAAACGCGGCCTCGGGTTCATCCTCCGCTTCGTCCACTTGCGCGTAGGCCGCGCAATTGATGATGCAGTCCGGTGCGGCGTCAGTGAGCGAGCGCCGCAGCGCAGCGGGGGCCGTGATGTCGGCCTCGGCGCGGCGGAGAGCCGTCACTTCATGCCGTCCGGCGGCGCACGCGGACATCGCGCCGCCGAGCTGGCCGCCGGCGCCGAGGACGACGATCTTCATCCGTGGGAGTGGTAGAAGTCGGCGATCGCGTTCACGACTTCACGCTGCTGCGCTTCCGTCAACTCACCGTAGATTGGCAGTGCGGTCGACGTGTTCGCGGCCGCATCGGCGTGTGGGAACCCGTCGACCGGGGCGCCCAACGGCGCAAAGCACTCCTGACGATGGAAGGGCACAGGGTAGTAGATCTCGGTGCCGATCTGCCGCGCGGTGAGATGCGCGCGCAGCGCATCGCGATCGCGGCCGCGGATCACGAACTGGTTGTAGATGTGGAAGCTGCCGTCGGGCTCCACCGGCAGGGTCAGTTCGCGATCGAGTCCCGCCTCGGCGAAGAGCGCGCGGTAGCGGTCCGCGTTACGGCGCCGCGCAGCCGTCCAGCCCGCCAGATGCGGCGCTTTGATTCGCAGGACGGCGGCCTGCAGCGCGTCGATCCGGAAGTTGCCGCCGATGCGTGAATGGTAGTACTTCGGCTCCGCGCCGTGATTGCGCAGCAGCTTGATCTCGGCCGCGAGTGCCGCGTCGTTGGTCGTGACGAGACCGCCGTCCCCGAACGCGCCGAGGTTCTTCGACGGGAAGAATGAGAGGCAGCCGGCGATGCCGAAGTTGCCGGCTTGTGTGCCGTGTCGCTTGGCGCCGATCGCCTGTGCCGCGTCTTCGATCACCACGGCGCCCGCCCGGTCGGCGATCGCGCGGATGGCTTCCATCTCGGCGACCAGACCGTACAGGTGCACCGGGATGATCGCCTTCGTGCGCGGCGACAGCGCGGCTTCAATGGCGGCCGGGGCCACGTTGAACGTCACGGGGTCGATATCGACAAACACCGGCGTGGCTCCGAGGCGCGTCACGCACCCGGCCGTGGCGAAGAAGGAGTACGTCGGCGTGATCACTTCGTC
>CAYHEX010000334.1:0-4692 GCA_964355365.1 uncultured Solibacteraceae bacterium
TCCGTTTCCAAATGGCAACGGACGGCATTCACGTCTGATGGCTGACCTCCTCATCATTCAACTGGGAGGCCAGCGATTCACCTGGGGCAGCGCGAATCCGATCGACGCGGGCGCGGTCCGGCGCCGCTACGTCGCTTCGCTTCAGGCCGCGGACCAACACGATCTCGCACCGTTGATCGCGTTCGCGCGGTCGTAGCAAGCCGGATTCACCATGGTTCCACGTAGATCCATGGAGCTGTCCGACTGCGGGCCTAGGCGGCCCGGATGATCGAGATCAGCTCTTGATCTTCGACACAAACGCCTCCGCGATTGCCAACGCAATTGATCGCATGTTCGCGAACGCAATGTTCGACGACACGGCCACGACGAGCCCGCGCTCGGGGAAGGTGAGGAACGACGTGGAGGCGCCTTCGATGGTGCGGCTCGCATGGCCCGCGACCAGCGTGCGCGTGCCCGCCAACTCGACGGTGTCGAGCATCCAGCCGAGGCCGTAGCTGGTGTCTTCTCCAGACGCGAGTGACTGTCGTGTCCGCAGCAGCCTGACGGTGTCGGGCTTCAGTAACGTGCCGTTGTTCATCGCCACGCCGAACCGCACGAGATCGGACGGCGTCGACAGAAACGCGCCGGCGCCCGCGAAGCAGGTGTAGTCCACGGCGGTCGTCACCGTGCGCCCGAGCTTGTCGACGTAGTACGAGGTCGCCCGATCCGGCGTGGACTCGCGCGGGAAATCCACGGTCGTCGCCGACATGCCCAGCGGATCGAAGATCCTCGTTTGCATGAAGGTAAAGAACGGCTCGCCCGCCACGGCCTCGACGGCCGCGCTGACCAGCACCCAGCCGTAGGTCGAATACTGATACTTCGTGTCCGGCTTGAACAGCAGCGGGTCATTCGCGAAACTCTGCAGCCCTTCCGAGGCCCGCTCGCATGACGCGGAGGGCTTGTCGCCCCACTCGGTGTCCCGGTAGTGGATCACACCCGCCGTGTGACTCATCAACTGCCGCAGCGTGACGGGCCACTCCTTCTTCGGGAATGCCGGGACGTACTCCTGAATGTCGTGGTCGAACTGAAGGCGGCCGTTCTCCCGCAGCAGGCCGACCGCTGAGGAGGTCAGGGCCACCGAGGCGTGCCCGATCCTGAACCGCGTCTTCGGCGAGACCGGCGCCTGCGTCGCCAGATCTGTCCACCCAAATCCCTCGGCCCAGACGATGTCGCCGCCCACACCGACCGCCACGGAGATGCCGGGCAGGTTCTGCTCGATGACATTCGCGCGAACGACCTGCCGCCCTTGCGCGGCGGCGGCGGTCCATCCGGGCGATGGCGCCGACAGCGTCACCGAGCCGACCTCGCGCGTGCTCGGATGCAAGGGAGTCGGAAAGACGTTCATGTACACAAACGGTCCGACCATCCCCACGACCGTCAGGCCCATGGCCACGACGATCAACACGAGCCACGTCCCGGTCCGATTCTTCGGCATGTCTTCTGAAGATCACTTTATATTGCAAAGTCAGTAGGGTCAACGATGGGCGAGATCCAGATCAAGGGCATCTCAACATGGAGAGCCATGGAGGACCATGGCGAAGAGCTCATCGCATGCTGACTTGACCTGAGCGACGTCGAAGGTCGGGCCTGGCGTGCCGCCTTCGGCGGCCGCGGGGTGAACGAAACCAGAAACGAGAGAGCCACAAGCTCACCCGGCTCTCTCGTTTCCGGTTTCGCTCACCCCGCGCATGCCCGGCGCAGCCGGGCCGCCAGGCTCGGCTGCCAGATCAAAGACGCCGCGCTCGGCTCTGCCTGCTGAGGATCGTGATCGTGGGTTTCTCCATGGCTCTACGTGTCCTCCATGGTGAATAGCTCTTGATCTTGTCTGGCTACCGCTTCGCGGCCTTCAGCAGCGCGGTGAGCTGCATGTCGGCGATCGCGAACGTGTTCTCGTCGTACACGTGCGTCTTGAAGTACAGCTGCTGATCCGCCCCGATATAGAACGTCGTCGGATACCCTCTGACGCCGTAGACCTCGTCGGCCCACTTCGAATTGCTCTTGAGCGGCGTGAAGCTCAGGCCGAGGCTCTTCCAGAGCGGCATCACTTGCGGATTCTGATCTTCGAGGCCGTTGATGCCGAGATACACGAGCCCGTCGGCCTTGTGTTTGGCGTAGAGACGCTCGAGCAGCGGGAACGAGCCGCGGCAGGGGCCGCAGTTCGGGAACCAGAAGTCGAGGAGCACGACCTTGCCCTTGAAGTCGGCAAGCGAGACCTGTTTGCCGTCGAGAAACGACTCGAGCGTGAATGGTGTCGACGGCTTGGCCGCTGCGGTGCGAAGCGCCCACACTTCTTTGTCAACCGTGGCGGCGTCTTTGTTGAGGCGACGGCCGTAGGCGTAGAGCGCGGCCTCGAGTTTCGGCCCGGGCACCGGAGCGTGGGCCTTGAGCAAGTCGCCGTAGGCGGCGTCGAGTTGCCCGGCGCGATCCTGCGCGCGCGCGGTGGCCATCAGCAGGCGCTGCTTGCTGACATACGACGGCACCTTCACCGTTTTGAGCAGCGCGAGCGCGCCGGACCCGTCGGTGCCTGCCAGCTTCTCCGCGTTCGAGAGCGTGTCGCTGTAGTCGGCCTTGGCCAGCCACTCTTTCTCCTGCGGCAACGCGGTGGCCATCGCGTGCGCCAGCGCGGCCGCCTTCTCCGGCGCCAGGTCGTCATACAACGTGAAGAGCCACATCGCGCCATCCGTGGTGGATTTGAACTGCTGAGGCGGGTACTCGGCGATGAGCCGTTCGAATGCGGCGATGCGCTCCGTGACCGGCAACGACTCCGCCCACATTTCGAGCGCCTGCGCGGCGGTGTCGGTCCGCGGAAGCCGCGCGATGAGCTCCTCGGTCAGCGCTTTGTACTTCGCTGGCCACTCGCGCACCGAGCGGGCGAGACGCAGCCAGAGCTCCGGCGATTCGCCGTCGATCGCCATCACGCGGCGCCAGCTGTCGGCCGCAACGTCAAAGTCCCCTCGCACGCCGGCCACGATGGCGAGGCAGCGATAGCCCGGCGTGAAGGTCGGATCTGTCTCGACCGTTTCCCTGCAGAGCTTGCCCTGCAGGTCGATGTTGCTCTCGTTGTAGTGCTGCGCCTGCGCCCACTGGTAGATCGGCGCCCTCGGATTGGCGCGCATGAGGTCGTCGTATTCCTTGGTGAGCGCTTCGTCTTTGGCTTTCGTCCGCGCCGTGAGGGCCTTTCGCTCCTCGATCGTCATCTTGCCGAGTTTGCTGATGTCGCCGAGCGCTTCGCGGTGTCGCGCCCACGCGTACGCGTCATGCGCGTCGGCGAAATTCGGATCGATCGTCCACGCGCGCTTGTAGGCCAGCGCGGCCTGATCCCAGTCGTTCGACGACTCGAGTGTCTTGCCCTTGTCGAACTCGACCCTGGCGGCCGGCGTGCCCGCGAACCGATCGGGGCCCGCGTGCAGCGGCGTGCCCACGACTATCAGGGCGAACAGGACGATGAGAGCTTGTCGCATGGGCCGATTGTAGGCGACGAAGAGCTTTTCACCATGGAGATCCATGGAGGGCCATGGAGGAAGAGCAAACCATCGAGCAGGCTGAGCTCTTGATCTGGCGCTAGGCCTGACGGCCGCCTTCGGCGGCACGACGAGCGAGCAAGATCAAGAACGAGAGAGCCCAGATGAGCGAGGGGCTTTCTCGTTCTTGATCTTGTTCGCTCGTCGTTAGCCCGGCGTAGCCGGGCCGTCAGGCCTGCAGTCGGACAGCTCCATGGATCTACGTGCTCTCCATGGTGAATCCGTCACTTGGCCAGTGCGTTGAACGCCGCTTCCAGCGCCTGTGCCTGCGCAGCTTCGCGAGTGGCGATGGCGTCGGCGTCACGAGCGAAGTCGGCGGCCTGTTGTCGATAGTCGGCGATGGCGGCGCGCAGCGGGGCAGGCGCAGGGCCGCCGGGGAGCGTGCGCACGGCGATGAAATGCTCCGGCGACACCATCTCGCGGAAGCGCGCCTCGTTCATCACGCTGTCTCGGCCCGTCGCGTGCCGGAATGCTTCCGCAAACGGCTGGTAGCCCGCTTCGCGCAGTGACGAGCCGGCGGCCACCACGGCTCGCGCGGTGGCGGCGGCGATGTCGTGCGCGTGGCGGAACGAGAGCTGCTCCACGCGCACGAGCGTGTCGGCGAGCTCCGTGATGGTGGCGCAGGACCGATCGAGATTCGCGGCCACGCGCGACGCGTCAATGCTCACGGCGCAGACCAGACTCGCGACCAGATCGATCGCGCGGCCCGCATCCACGAACGCCGCATGCGACGCGGCCTGCACCTCGCCCTCGGCATCGTTCATGTCCGTGAACGGCGTGTTGTGCATCACCGACAGCGCCGTCTCGGCCCGCCCGGCCGCGAGCGACGCGAGCAGGCGCGCATGCTCGATCGGTACCGGATTGCGCTTCTGCGGCATGATCGACGAGATCTGCACGAAGCCGTCCGGCACATGCAGCTGGCCCACTTCGAAGCTCGACCAGAACTGGAAATCCTGCACGAGCCGGCCCAGATGCAGCATCGCGACCCGCACGGCCGAGTAGGGCGCCGTGATGTAGTCCACTGCCGCAATGCAGCCGTAGCTGTTGCGCCTGATTGCCGCGAAGCCCATGAGCGCCGCCATCCGCTCGCGGTTCAACGGAAACCCCGTTGTCGTGATCGCGCCGGCGCCCA
>CAYHEX010000335.1:0-4689 GCA_964355365.1 uncultured Solibacteraceae bacterium
AGGTGGCGAACCGAGCAGCACTTCCATCACCCACTTGCCGCGCAGCACCGGCGACGTGCGGTCGGCCACCGACGTGAGCGCCAGGATGCTGCCCTGCCCGAGCAGTCCGCGACGATTCGCGTCCACGAGTTGCACGCGGCGGAACCGCGGCCCGGCCACGTTCGGCACGCCGTAGTGCGCCGCCAGACGATCGTTCAGATAGGTGTAGTCCGCCGTCAGCAGGTCCATGACGTTGCGGTCTTCGCGCACGATCGATCCGAAGAACAGCTCCGTCTCCGTGCGCATCGCTTCGCCGAGCGTGTGGTCGTACTGCGGATACAGCAGCGCGTCCGGGTGCATGCCTTCGAGGTCCTGCAGACGCAGCCACTGCGCCGCGAAACGCGTCGACAAGGCATCGGCGCGCGAATCCGCGAGCATGCGTCGCACCTGCTGCTCGAGCACGGCCGGTTGGCGCAACGTGCCGGACGCCGCGACGCGAATCAACGCCTGATCGGGTGCACTGGCCCACAGGAAGTACGACAGGCGCGACGCCAGGTCCACATCGCTGACACGGTAGTTGGTGCCGGCCTTCACCGACGCGGGCGCTTCTTCGAGCCGGAACACAAAGTTCGGACTCGCGAGCATCGCCTGGATGGCCGTGCGCACGCCTTCTTCGAATGAGGTCTTGCGCCCTTCGGTGTAGAACCGCATCAGCGCCGACACATCGGCGGGCGTGAGCGGACGACGGTAGGCGTCTTTAGCCAGCGCCGTGACGATCTTCGTCGCGCACGGCGCTTCGTCCGCGGCGGTTGACGGGCGGCACGTGAGAATGCGGCGACGGCTCGGCGTGTCGGAGACGCCGGTGATCTTCGTCGGGCCGAGGATCGCGACGTCGCGCAGGTGCGGGTACGCCGTGATGCCCGGGCTGGTGCCGATCTGCGAGTCGGCCAGCGTGTGCTCGATCGGCGAGATCAGATCGTCGACCGGGCCCACGCGCCTCTGGATGAACGCCACCGACAACCGTTGCGGCCCGGCCTTCACCGTGATCGGGTCGGTGGTGATCGTCATGCCGTTGCCCTTGCTCTCGTCGAGCGCGGGGTTGACGTCGATCAGCAGCGCGCGTTCGCCGTTGACCGACACTTCCATCTGTTCGTTGCGCGCGGTGGAGCCGAAGAGCTGGCCGGTCGGCGACGCCTGCAGCGAGATCTTCAGCGTGTAGGTCGCGTCGGCCGGAAAGTTGTGCACGATCGACAGGCCGCCGCGCGTGCCCATGGGCGCACCGGGCACGTGGATGTACTGATTTGCGGTGCGCGGCACCTTGTAGGTGGCCTGCGTCGGCGACGCGGCGGCATCGCCCAGCGCCAGCACGCTGATCTTGCGCGCCGCGCGCATGTAGCCTTCGAGCAGCGACGGCGAAAACGTCTGCGCGTCGGCCACGTTGTCGAAGCCGTGGCTGACGGTGTCTGGCGGCAGGTAGGCTTCGATGTCGACATCGAGGTCGAGCAGGTCCTTGATCGACCGCGCGTATTCGACGCGGCTCAGCCGCATGAACGGCCGCGCGCCGGGATTCGGTTTGGCCGCGGCCACCGTGTCGATGCGCGTTTCGAGGAGCGACCGAAACGCGGCGACCGCTGCCGCATCGGGCCGCTTCTCTCCGGCCGGCGGCATCATGCCGACGGCGAGTCTGCGCACCACCTTCTCGGCAACTTCAACCTGCGTCTCCGGCTTTGCGGTGTCGAAATGCTCCAACGACAACCCCGCCACCATCGCATCGTCGCCATGGCACTTCACGCAGTAGGTGTTGAGCAGTTCGGTGGCGTCGGCGGGCGTATACGGCGCGCGCGCGGTCGCAACGGACGGGGCAACGGGCAGCGATGTGGCGCGAACCACCATCGAACCCACCAAGAGGAGGGCCGCAAGGGCCAAAGGCCACCGGATCGTCATGTATTAGCTCGCCAAAGATAAGAGGGCGGCCTGCCTGATGGCAAGGTGTTTCTGGGTGTTTCTGGGTATAGTCTGCCGATGTCACAACGCGTCACTCTCCTGATTGCTGCCCTGTGTGTCGCCAGCCTGATGCCCGTGGCCACCATTCACGCGCGCCAGAAGCACCAGAATCTCGTGCTCGACTTGTGGGCCACGGGAAAGCCGGCGTTTGGCATCTACGTGCCAACCCAGGCCTACACCGTCGACGCCGCGACCAAGCTCGCGGAGAACCCGCTCTACGACTATCTGTTCCTGAATCTCGAGGGGAAATACGACCCTGGCGCGGTGAAGGCCGTGTCCCAGGGACTACGCGCCCCGAGCGCCGTGAATCGCAAGACCATCATCGTCCGCATCCCGCCGATCGAGAAGGACGGGCCTGACGTGACGAAGGCGCGCATCAAGGAAATTCTCGACGCGGGCGCGGATGGCGTGACGCTGCCCCACATCCGCAACATCGACGAGGCGAAGCTCGCGCTCTCGTTCTTCAAGGCTGCCGGCGCCGACGTGTGGTCACCGAAGAATCCGAAGGGCGAGAAGATCGCGATGTTGATGGTCGAAGATCCGGAGGCTGTGACGCAGGCGGCGCAGATTGCGGACCTGCCGGGCATCAGCATACTGGCGTGCGGCATCGGCAGCCTGCGCGGCGCGATTCAGGGCACGCCCGAAGAGAAGACCGCGGGCGCCGAAGCCGGCACACAGAAGGTGCTCGCCGAATCCACACGCGCCAAGCTCGCGAACATGCTCACGGCCACGACGCGCGACATCGAGCAGCGCGTGAAGGAAGGCTTCCTGGCGCTGCTGATGCAGGGTCCGACGGCGGACGACACGATCCGCCTCGGCCTCAAGGCGGCGGGGCGGTAGCAGAGACAAAAACCGAGACAAGGGCAAAGGGCAGAGGGCAAAGGGCAAAGGCGAGGTAGAAGGTTCGAAGGGCAGAGGAGGCCAAAGGTCGGGTCCTCGTGCCTTTGCCTTCCTATTCCCTTTCTCTTTTCTACCTCGCCTCTGCCCTCTGCCCTTTGCCCTCTGCCCTTGTCACCGTTAGTACCCAGATGGTCCCAGGCGCGGCGAGCGTCATGGCCAGTGAAACGTTGTCGATGACGAATTGCGAGCCGGTGATTTCGAGGATCGTGGCGCTTCCACACATGAGGAGCATCGTCGTCGCAAAGATGGCGCGATCGCGCGGGCGCAGGTGCGGCCAACGCTCGGCGATCAACACGGCTGCGGGAATCGCCAGCAGAAACTGACCGAACCAGGCCTGCGGCGAAATCAGCGGCATCGCCACGCACAGCAACGCGATGTCGGCCGCATCGCCCGCGGTGGCGCCGGCGGGACGCCGCAGCACGAAGCACGCGATCACGACGCCGAGCAGCGCGAGCAGGACCGCCGCCAGCACCGCGGCGGCGGCATGGCCGTCGGTTAATCGCGTGGCCCACATGCCGATCGACACGTTCGGCGGTTCGGTGACGCGCTCGAGCGAGTCGATCCACACGCGCCGGGACCAGTCGATGACGGTGGCGCCGGGCAGTACGGCGCCGGCCACCGCGAGCAGCACCGCCAGCGTGGCCACCACGGCAACGCCAACACGGCGATGCACGAGACACAACCATGGCAGGAAGATCAGCGCGTTCGGTTTGATCAGCGCGGCGGCGACGAACCACGCGGCGGCCTGCGTGCCGCGGCCGCGCCGCAGCGCGAGCGCGCCGGCGAGCGCTGCCGCCATCATCATCGCGTTGACCTGTCCCTCGAGGAGTTCCGCCCACGCGAGCGGCACGAACGCGGCGACGAGCATCCAGTGCCGCGGCGTCATCTCGCGCGTGTCAGCCAGACGTGCGCTCAGCCAAACCGCGGCGACGATCGCGCCACACACACCCATCGTCCAGATCGCGCCGCCCGTCCGCTCATCGATCCACGTGAACGGCACCATCGCCACGGCCAGCCACGGGAAGTACTCGTAGGTGAGCTGATCCAGATGGGTGACGTAGACCGAGGCGCCCTGACGCACATCCCACGCCGCGCGGCGATAGACCTCGAAATCCTCGAGGGCACCCGGCATCCCCGACAGCGCCGCCGCGATCCATACCGCTGCCGCCGCCACAGCGATCGCTGCAACCCAGAACCACACCCGACGCGATCCGCCAGCCAGCACGGGACATTATGGCGCCGGAGGAGAGACAGAGGCGCCGCGACCTGTGGCCTTTTCCGTCCTGTGACCTCTAACCTTTCCCCTCGCCTCTGCCCTCTGCCCTTTGCCCTTCTCAGTGGTTTTGTACAATGGTCCCCTTGTCTACGATCCTGCAGAGCCTTCCTTCCGGCGAAAAAGTCGGCATCGCGTTTTCCGGCGGTCTTGATACGAGCGCGGCGCTCCACTGGATGCGGGCGAAGGGCGCGATCCCGTACGCGTATACGGCCAATCTCGGTCAGCCCGACGAGCCCGACTACGACGAGATTCCACGCAAAGCCCTGCTCTACGGCGCCGAAAAGGCACGCCTCGTCGACTGCCGCCGGCAGCTCGTGATGGAAGGCATCGCCGCACTGCAGTGCGGTGCGTTCCATGTGACCACCGCCGGCGTGCCGTACTTCAACACCACGCCGCTCGGCCGCGCCGTCACCGGCACGATGCTCGTTGTCGCCATGAAGGAAGACGACGTCAATATCTGGGGCGACGGGAGCACGTTCAAGGGCAACGACATCGAGCGGTTCTATCGGTACGGGCTGCTGGCAAATCCG
>CAYHEX010000336.1:0-4670 GCA_964355365.1 uncultured Solibacteraceae bacterium
AGCAGTCGCATGACGAACTCGAGAAGCTCACACGCAACGCCGAGACGATTCTCGAAACGCTGGGCCTGCCGTATCGCCGTGTGCTGCTCTGCACGGGCGACATGGGTTTCGCTTCGGCAAAAACCTACGACATCGAAGTGTGGCTGCCGAGCCAGAACATGTTCCGCGAGATCTCCTCATGCAGCAACACCGAGGCGTTTCAGGCGCGGCGCGCCAATATCAAGTTCCGCGCGGACGGCACCGGAAAGCCCCAGCACGTCCACACGCTGAACGGCTCCGGGCTGGCGGTTGGCCGCACGTTGATCGCGATCCTCGAGAACTATCAGCAGGCGGATGGGTCCGTGGTGGTTCCTGAGGCGCTCAGGCCCTTTATGGGGGGGCTCGGGAAGATCAGTCGTTCGTAGGGTTCGTAAGGTTCGTGGGTTCGAGAGGTTCTGTTCGTAGGGTTCAGAGGGTTCGTAAGGTTCGTGAGGTTGGTTCGCGGGGTAGGCCGTTAAGAACCCCCCTCACGCACCCTACGAACCCCAAGCACCATCCGAACAGAACCCCTCGAACCCTACGAACCAGACGAACCTTTCGAACGACGAAGATGCACTAACCGGAGAGATGGCCGAGTGGTTTAAGGCGGCGGTCTTGAAAACCGTTGAAGTCGAAAGGCTTCCGGGGGTTCGAATCCCTCTCTCTCCGCCAATTTCCTCGAGTTCTGAAGGCCGCGCTTCACGCGGCCGACTCTAGTTCGGCTCGACCGACAGGATGTGGCCGGGCGTTCGTGCCGTGTTCTCTTTCCGGCAGTGCGGGCAGAAGAACTTGCTGTAGATCGGGTAGCCGGCCACGCCGGACAACCCTTCACACTTGAGCATTACGGTGGCCCCGCAACTTGCGCACTGGACCTGCACTGGCGTCATTTCGGATACGTGTCCCACCCCGTCATTAGACTCCTTTTCCGAGCCATCTTGTAAGCTTGACGGAGTGTTTCGCTCAGCGCGCGCGTTTGAACGGCTGGCCTGGGCCGTTCTGATCTACGGCATCGCGGTCATCGTGTGGGGCGCCGTGGTGCGTGCCACCGGATCCGGCGCAGGTTGCGGCGCCCACTGGCCCCTCTGCAACGGCGACGTCGTACCCATGGCGCCTCGACTCGCCACCGTGATTGAATTCGCGCACCGATCCACCAGCGGCCTCATTCTGATTCTGACGGCCGTGCTGGTGTGGGCGGCGCATCGCACATTTCCACCCGGTCATCCGGCGCGGCGCGCATCGATCTGGTCGATGGTGTTTGTGCTCATCGAAGCCGCCGTTGGCGCCGGCATCGTTCTGCTGCGACTCGTGCAGGACAACGCGTCTGCGCTGCGCGCGGGTTACATTGCCGTGCATCTGTCCAACACGCTGATTCTGGTCGGGACCTACACGTGGGCGGTCTTCGCCTCGAGACCGCGCGAGCTGGCCTGGGCGCCGGCCACTGCGGCGCGTCGTGAGCTGTGGGTTCGGCTGGGCCTGATCGGGATGTTGGTAGTGAGTGCGGCCGGCGCGGTTGTGGCCCTCGGCGACACGCTCTTTCCGGTGAACTCGCTCACGGCGGGCCTGGCCAGAGACTTCGACCCGACGCAGCATTTTCTGGTTCGCCTGCGGATGTGGCATCCGCTGCTGGCGGTTGGCGTCAGCTTTTATGTGATGACGCTGATTTCTCAGATTGAAGTGCTGGACGAATCGTTGTCACGCACACCGGCGCGTCTGGCCCTGTGGTTGATCCTGGGCCAGATCGCGCTCGGCATCGTGAACATCCTCGCTCTTGCGCCGCTGTCGTTACAGATGGCTCACTTGTTCGTGGCGAATCTACTCTGGGTCTCGCTTGTCTGGTTGTGGCTGCTCGTTCGCGGAGCGGCTACCAGATCCTGACGCGCTCTTCCGGCTTCCTGAACACATTTCGCATAGACTCCGCCCGACCCTTACGGTTCGGGCCTCCCCGCCTGAGCTTGGACTTTCGTCAGTTCATCCGTTCGCGAACGCCTCGTGCGCGCAGTTTCTGACAAAGCACGCGTGGACCGTCACGGTCGCCGCTTCCGCCGAAGAGGCGCTGGCGCGGCTGGCCGAGTGCGACTTCGACATCGTTGTCTGCGATCTCGACCTCGGCCGGAGCCCGAGCGGATTCGATGTTCTCCAGCGAATGCCGTCGAGGAATGCCGGCAAGCCGTTCGTGATTCTGACGGCGCATGGTTCGATTGGTCGGTGCCGGGAGGCATTTCTATTGGGCGTCGTGGACTTCCTGGAGAAGCCCCTCGACCGCGCGTTGCTTCTGGCGACGCTGGACCAGGCCGTCGATGGAGCAACTGCAACCGATGAATCCGACGACATTGCGCCGGAGGGTGACGTGCTTGACCTGCCCCATGATGCCGTGGGCGCCGCCCATGTGCGTGGCGCCATCCAGACAATGGAATGTCGTTTCGGGGAGTCTAATCTCACGGTCGCCATAGTGGCCAAGGAGCGAGGTGTGTCTCCGGAACATCTCGCGCGTCTGTTCCATGCTCGGATTGGGCATACCCCGACAGAGCATTTGCATGAAATACGAATCAGCCACGGAGAGCACCTGCTGGCTCATTCGCGCATGAGCGTCTACGAAGTGGCGCTCGAGTGCGGGTATCGGCGCACCAGCGAGTTCGGCAGCTGGTTTCGACGACTGCGCGGCTCGCCGCCCAGTGGCCGCCGCAAGTCCTAGCACTGTCGGTGGCGCGAGATCAGATTTGGCTTACCGATATCGGGTTTGGCTTATCGATTCGCATTGAACTCCCAACAGGGCCCGTCTACTGCCGGTATGGTATTCACGGGCATGCAACCGCTGTTTGCCGCGGGACGCGATCGTTCGGGATCAACTCCGCTGGACCCGCCGATGGGCCGAGCCAAGTGGTCGATTGAGCGGGTTGACGGCAGAGGTGTCATTCACCCGGTGCCGCCAAGTGCAAACGCTCGCGCCGAACGCCAGCGCGGGGACGCGCTCGGGCTGCGCAAGCAAGTCGAAGCGTTTCGGGCACAACTGCTCGACCTGAAGAAACACCCGGTTTCGCAGATCGCCGCGAGGAGGGAAGGGGTCCTCCGACTACTCGATGTGGCTTTGGCGCCAAACACCGCTGAGCGCCACGCGCGCGTGGCGAAGCTCGGTGTAACCACCACGATCGAACGGGCAACCGACGGCCGTCGAGGCAACATCAAGACCTTCATCGCAAAGGGGAAGCCTCGGATTCGCGTCTTCATGCCGGATCGAGACTTGCCGGTGACCAAGTCGGTGGTGATTCTCGAGACACCAGACGGAGCCTCAGACGCGAAGAAGACCGGTCGGTGGAAAATCGGCGGAACCTGCTACTGGGACGGGAATGACAGCGGACCGGACCAGTGCTCGCCCAATTCCGGGCGTTGGAAGGACGGCAACGACGGCTGCTACTTCGACAGCGGCGACGACGGCCCTGATCAGTGCGAGCCCGCGATCGAAGGCACAGGCACAGGGGACACCGGCGGCTACAGCTGTTCGGACCCCGAACTCGGCGCGGGAGACTGCGCGACGCAAGACCAGTACGATGACTTCGTCTCTGAAGTTGCCGCCGCCGAAGCGGAATACGAGTCTCTCGACGCCGAACAGAGCGCCATTGATTCCGAGCTCGCGAGCTTCTGTTCGCAAAACCCTAGCCATCCAGACTGCGCAACCAGAGAATCGCCGCCGTCTGGGCCTTTCTTCGCCGCCGACGAACCTCCTGTGCCGTGCTGGATGGTTGCGGCCGGATCGGCTACTGCGCTGCTCGCATTGATCAGCCGGCTCGCGGGTTCCATTGCCATCATGATGGGGCCAGCAGCGGCGCTTACGACCCTCGGCGTACTCGGCTCGACGGTGGGTCTGTACGGAGCTGCCCTGGCAGCTGCAGTCGCGCTCGCGGCCTACACGCTCTGCAAATTCGGCTACATAACCGTTCCAGCAGAAGAAGCGGGGGCCGTCTTTGAGCCTGAGTTCGGGTACGAGCCGGTAAACTAGGACATGGATGGGCGACCCCCTCACGTGGGTGGCCCGTCATCCTTGAAACTAGGCTAATCTCCGTCTTGCGAGGAGCTTTATGTCTCTCACCGTTGCCGTAGCTGTACTGGCGATCGTGGCCCTGATGATTCCGGTGTTTGCCCGGACCCGGCCGGCGGACTTGGACTTCTCCATCTTCGTGGTCTTGGCTGTTATGCTCACCGTTCGTAGCGCACAACCAGCGCAGTTCTATGTTCAATTGGTAGCGGTGCTGTTGGCGGCCATTATGTCGGTTGTCGCGTTCCGTAATGTGCCGCGCGAGGTCTACAAGGCACTTCGGGTGGAGTGGGTCCTCCTTGGTGGCGTGGTCATCGCGATGGTGCTTGGGGAGATTTTGCCTCCTGGGAGCCAAGGCGCAGCTGTCGTTGCTGCGGGTCTCCTTGGTGCGACACTAATCTTCAGGGCGCTCCTTAGAGGAACCGCTTTGCTTATTCGAGCGCACCGGAATCGGTAAGGCCGGGCCCAAACTAGTGTCATTTCGAATGCCCGCACTGGGTCCGGCGACAAACAGCCGGACCCATTTCGGTGAGGGCGACGTGGAACTGCACGATCTGACACTACTTAGTCTGGCCCTGTGGTTGATCCTGGGCCAGATCGCGCTCGGCATCGTGAACATCCT
>CAYHEX010000337.1:0-4545 GCA_964355365.1 uncultured Solibacteraceae bacterium
CCGACAATGTTTCCGTGAAGACCAATTCGGATTGCCAGCTCTTCCAGCTGGCACCGACCCGTGCGAGGCTATCGATCGCACACCATTCCTCCGCGCTCGCCGGAGGCCAGCGTCCGGTATCTCGCTCCCGCGCTGGATACCGCGTTCAAGGACTGCCAACCACTGGTCGATGAAGCACTCTTCCTGCGCTTTGCGGGCTTGGAATGCACCGAAGCTGCTGTCGTCGCGTTTGCGACGAAGAACGGCCCGTTGTATTCGCCACCGAAGTCCAGAGACGAAAGCGGCGAACCGGTCAAAGGAGAGCGTCTTGAAGATTGGTTTCTTGGAATCCGAAGGATGAAGCTCGGCGTTCGGCTGTGGGAGGCCAGTAAACAAAAGTCAGCCGACGCTTTCAGACACGAGATGAAGAGTCACGAACTCGCCAGGCTGTGGGAATCAGCCGGGCCGTCGCAGCCTTCGGACCTGTTTCAACCGAACACGCCAACCCTACGCCATCCCAGTAGTTACACGAGTCCGTTGAGTGCTCTCCAAGCCGCGCAGGCGTTGGCGCTCTGGGAACTGTCGTACTTCGGGGCAAGTGCAGTGAAATTGAGTTTCGTCCCAGCCTTTGACGGCGATCGCTATGTTCTCGAACTTGGGCCGGACTCTTTGAAGAGCGGACTCTGGATGCAGTTTGCCGCCGCGATGGCCAGATACTCGAACTACCGGGCCTGCGCTTTTGAGCCATGCGGCGGTTTCATCGATGCCACTGCTTTTAGGAAGAGTAAGAAATTTTGCACGGACTCCTGCCGGACCATGGCATACGACCTGCGCAAAGAGACCGAAGCTCTCAAGAAGCAGCGGTCGACGCGCAAGACCAACACTAGGAAAGGCTGACCATGTCCCTATTCAGACGCGGGAATATCTGGTGGTTTGAGTTCTCCTTTGCGGGACAGCGCGTCCGCGAATCGAGTCGGTCAGCGTCAAAGACTGTGGCGAGAGACGCAGAGCACCAGCGTCGCCGCGAACTGGAAGAGAGTGCGAACGGCCTGCGCGGTAAGCGTCGTCGTCCCCTGCTCTGCTCCGTCGCTGCGCGTGAGTATCTGGGGTGGAAACAGGGTGAGGTAAAAGCCAGCACACTACGAATCGAACGCAAGAACCTCGACCACCTTGGCCCAGTCTTCGGCAGACTACTACTTGCGGACATCGACGGCCGTGACGTTGCAAAGTACCAGCAGCATCGGGCAACTGAAGGCGCTTCGGGCGCGACGGTCAATCTTGAAATCGGAACGCTTCGCGGCATTCTCCGACGCCATCGGCTTTGGGCGAACCTACAACCGGACGTGAAGAAGCGGCAGGAACGCGAGGACGTTGGGAAGGCACTGACCCTCGCGGAAGAAACCCGGTTGCTGGCCGTTTGCCAGGCCAGTCGTTCCCGTTGCCTCCATCCGGCTGTGGTCCTCGCGCTCAACACAGGGCTGCGAAGATCTGAACTGCTCTCCCTCCGGTGGGAACAGATCGACATGACGAAGAAGACCATTCGCGTAGGCGAGTCGAAGACGCGAGCGGGCCGGGGCCGCACCGTTCCCATCAACGACAGCGCATCAACTACGCTGACAACTTGGGCAGAGTCGTTCCCTGACCGAGAAGGCTTTCATGCTGTCTTCCCAAGCGAACGTATCGGCGCGACCGGTGACGCCTTCACGCCAATCGTTCAGAGCAGCGATCCAGAGACCCCTGTAGGGTCACTCAAGCAGGCTTGGGAAAGCGCCAAGCTCAAGGCCGGAGTGACGGCCCGATGGCACGACCTTCGGCACACGTGCTGCACCCGTCTTCTTGAGCAAGGCGTGTCGCTGCCGATTGTCGGCCAGATACTCGGCTGGGCACCGTCAACAACGGTGCGAATGGCTCAGCGATACGGACACATCGGCCAAGACGCGCAGCGGCAAGCCATGGCGTTGCTGGATCGACCGAGTGAACCGCTGGTGTCCGATGACGCTGCAGAGACAACGACCGCTGTTCACTAGACAGCACCAAGGGGAGTTTCTGACCGAGACTCCCCACAAAATCCCCCACACTTCCGCGCAGCGCGAGAAGCCGATCACCGTAAGTTATTGATTAGATTGGCTCCTCGGGCTGGATTCGAACCAGCAACCCTCCGGTTAACAGCCGGATGCTCTGCCGTTGAGCTACCGAGGAACACTGAGCGCTGCGAACTACGCTCTGAGCGGGCTTTCACCCGCGGCAGGAACACTCATTATTGTTGGCGCCGCGCCAGTACGTCAAATGGGGGGACAGAAATTGTCGTCCCGCGTCCCAAGGGTGCCTGGTCCCCCGTTAGAGGAACGAGGCTGCGCCAGCCCGGGACCGGGAACCCGGGACTCCTCCGTATTGGACAAAACCGACAGGGACAAAAACAGAAACCCCGGACCTGAAGGTCCGGGGCTACGACAAATCTACTCTCTTGCCGACGAGGCGAAGCCCGCACACCACCAAGCGTGCGAAGCGTGCACCCAACCGACCGGTTACTTAACGGTTGTCGTTACCGTCACTGCGATCGACGGATTCAGCGCCTTCGAGATCGGGCACTTGCCTTTGGCGTCCTGGCAGAGCGCGTCGAGACCCGCGGCGTCGAGGCCCGTGAGGCCCTCGGCCACAACGGACAGCTCGCTCTTGACGATGTTGATGCCCGCGTCGCCCTTGTCGGCCGTCACGGTGCAGGTCACCGTCGTCGTCGTGGTCGTCGCATTGGCGCGACCGAGCGCGCCGGTCACCACCATCGCGTAGCAGACCGCATGCGAACCGGCCAGCAGCTCTTCCGGGCTCGTCACACCTTCCGGCTCGCCGATGCGGCGCGGAAACGTCACCTTGGTGCTGAATGCGCCCGTGCCCGCCGTCAGCGTGCCCGCGCCTTCCATGATCGAACCCTGCCAGTTAACGGTCGTCGTACGGGAGAATGTCATTTCTTCTTTCCTTTACCTTTTGTAAACACCTGCACCACCGCGCCCACGATCGCGAGCGCGAACCATAACACCCACACCTTCCACTGCCCGGGCATGGGATCGAGCGGATACACGAGCCAAACCGAACCTTCATTCGCCGCCTGCGTGGCGGCCTTGTTGCCCATGAGCGCCATCGCGCCCACGATCAACATCCAACTGCCGCCGAACGCCGTGCCGACGATGATCATGTAGCGCGTGATGGACAACGCGCCGAGCGCACCGAGCACCGCCGCCACGATCACGGCATACCACGGCGGATCCACATGAAACGGCGTCCACGCGAGATGCACGATCATCGCGCCCACACCCGCGCCCACAATGGCGACGCCAACGAAATACGCGGCGATCATGAGCACCGCGCCGAGCAGGCCGCCCACAATCGCGGCCACCGCCAGCGCCCACGTGCTCGACGTGCCCATCGCCGACGTCGTCAGCAGCGCGCCGAGGATGAAACCGTTGATCCCCAGCACGAACCGGAACAGCCGATAGCCTGCAAAGCACGCCAGAAGGCCGCCGATGACGAAGACAGCGGCCGCCGGTGTGACGTATGCGGTGGGGAGCACGCCTCAATTATATGGGATCATCTCGGACGGATGTCCCGCCGCATCATCACGCTGATCGCCACCGCTCTGGGGCTTGCGCTCCTCGTGTGGCAGATCGAGAAGATCGGCCTCGACGCCATCCTCGATGGCCTCAAACGGCTCGGCCCCACCGGCCTCGCCCTGATCCTCGGCGCGTCCCTGCTCCGCCAAACCCTCCGGACGCTAGCTTGGACGCTGCTGATGGACGCCTCGGTCCCGTTCCGCAGTGCCCTCGCGGCCACCATCAGCGGCGATGCGATCGGCAACCTCACGCCGCTGAGCATGATCGTCAGCGAACCGGCCAAAGCGATGTACGTGGGCAGGCACATCCCCCCGCAACGCGCGCTGGCGGCGCTGGCGGCCGAGAACTTCTTCTACAGCCTGTCGGTGGCGGTGGCCGTGCTGTTCGGCGTGGCCGTGCTGTTCGTGGCGTTTCCGGTACCGGAGCCGCTGCGCACCGCGAGCCTGATCCTCGTGGCCGGGATGGCGGCCGTGCTCGTCGCGGCGCTGTGGCTGATCGCGAAAGAACCGGCCCTCGTCAGCTCAACGCTCGGACGATTCGTCAGTCCGCGCACCGTGGAGAAGATCCGCGAACTCGAGACGTCGAGCTACGGCTTTGTGCGCTCACGGCCAGGCCGCCTCGCCGCGGTGGCGGCGTGCGAGATCGGCTTCCACGTGCTCAGCATCGCGGAAACGTGGCTCACACTGGTCTTTCTCGGTTTTCACTCGCTGGCGCTCGCTGTCGTGCTCGACACCGTGCAGCGCATGATCAACGTCATCTTCCGCGTCGTCCCGCTCAAACTCGGTGTGGATGAGGCCGCGAGCAGCATCACGTCGTCGGCGCTGGGATTCGGCACCGCGCTCGGCGTGACGATGGGGGTGGTGCGGAAGATCAGAGTGCTGATATGGGCAGGGACAGGGCTGATCCTGTTAGGGCAAAGGGCAAAGGGCAGAGGGCAAAGGCGAGGTTAGAGGGGAAAGGG
>CAYHEX010000338.1:0-4521 GCA_964355365.1 uncultured Solibacteraceae bacterium
CTTCCCTTTTCCCTTTTCCCTCGCCTCTGCCCTTTGCCCTCTGCCCTTTGCCCTTATCGATGAATATTCCTCATCTTCTGACCCGTCTGAATCACCGTTACCCCGGTTTCCTCGTTGACGCCATTGGCGAATTCGAGCCGGGGAAGCGGCTGACGGCGTTCAAGAACGTCACGGTCAACGAGGAGTTCTTCCAGGGACACTTCCCGGGCACGCCGGTCATGCCGGGCGTGCTCATGATCGAGGCACTCACGCAGGTGGCGACGATTCTGCTGTTTCAGCAGGAGTCGGCGGCGCCGTTCGAACGCGCCGTGTTGCGCGGCGTGGATAACGCCAAATTCCGTAAACAAGTCGTGCCTGGTGACCGGCTCGAGCTCGAGGTCACACTCGGCGCGCGCCGTGGTCGCGTGGTGCGAGCCACCGGTGTTGGGCGCGTGGCCGGCCAGGTCGTGGCCGAGGCCGAAATCGTCATTGGGTTTGAAACGCTTGAAGCGCGATCGTCGCGTGGCCCCATCGTGCACGAGACGGCGGTGGTCCATCCGAACGCCATCGTCGGCAAGGGCACGATCGTCGGCCCGTTCGCCGTCATCGGCGAGCACGTCCGCATCGGCGAGCGCAACAAGATCGGCGCCTCGGCGGTGATCGACGGCTGGACGACGATCGGCGACGAGAACGAGATCTTCCCGTTCGCGTCGATCGGTTTGCAGCCGCAGGATCTGAAATACAACGGCGCGCCGACGCGGCTCACAGTCGGCGATCACAACTGCATTCGCGAGTTCGTCACGCTGCACCGCGGCACGGCGGGCGGCGGCGGCATCACGACCATCGGTGACCACAACTTGTTCATGGCCTACGCGCACGTGGCGCACGACTGTCACGTGGGCAACGGCACGATCTTCGGCAACGCGGCCACGTTGGGCGGGCATGTCGAAGTGGAAGACTTCGTCACCATCAGCGCCTACTCGGGCGTCCACCAGTTCTGCCGCATCGGCAAGTTCGCCTTCATCGGCGGCTACACCGTGGTCACGCGCGACGCGCTGCCGTACGCGAAGACGGTCGGCAATCGCGCCCGCATTTACGGACTCAACAGCATTGGGCTCGAACGCCGCGGGTTTTCGCGCGAGCTGATCTCGAAACTGCGCACGGCCTATCGCCATCTGATCCGCCACAACACCAGCCGGGCGATGGAACTGATCCAGAACGATCCGGCACTGGCCGCGCCGGAAGTGCAGTATCTCGTCGAGTTCATTCGCACGGCCGCCAAGCGGGGCGTGATCCTGCGCCGGCCATCGAAGAAGGCCGACGGCGATGAAGCATAGCGACGCATGACCGCGCATGACGCCCATCGGTCTCATCGCCGGTAACGGCACCTTTCCGTTTCTCGTGCTGCGCGCCGCGCGGCAGCTGGGCCATCACGTCACCGTGGTGGCCATCAAAGACGAGACCTTTCCGGAACTGGAATCGCTCGCGCGCGAACTGGGCGAGACGTCGTTTCACTGGATCGCGCTCGGTCAGCTCGGCAAGTGCATTTCCGCGTTCAAGAACGCCGGCGTCGATCGTGCCGTGATGGCCGGTCAAGTCAAACATGTGAAGCTTTTTGGCGGCGTCATGCCCGACATGACGCTCATGAAGGTCATGTTCAAGTTGACCTCTAAGAACACCGACGCGCTCATCTCCGCCATCGTCGACGTATTGCAGGAAAGCGGCATCACGCTCATGGATTCGACGGCGCTGCTGGCGAACCTGCTCGCGAAACCAGGAGTGCTCACGACGAAGGCGCCCGACGAGGCGATGCAGAAGGACTTTGAATTCGGCTACACGGTGGCCGACCAGGTGGCGGGCGTCGATATCGGACAGACCATCGTCGTCAAAGACCGTGCGGTCGTGGCGGTTGAGGCGATGGAGGGGACGGATCAGACGATTGCGCGTGCCGGGACGCTGGCTGGTGCGGGGACGCGTGTGGTGAAGGTCGCCAAGCCGCGGCAGGACATGCGATTTGACGTGCCCGTCGTGGGCGTGGCCACGATCCAGTCGATGGTGTCGGCCGGCGCCGACGGGTTGACGATTGATGCCGGCAAGACGCTAATTCTTGACGGCGACGCGTTCGTGGACGCGGCCAACGCCGCCGGCATTGTGGTGATCGGGAGAGCCGTCTCATGAGCACGTTGCTGCGAGCTGCCGTGGTTGGCGTCGGGCATTTGGGGAAGCATCACGCGCGCATTCTCGGCGGCCTGCCGGGCGTGCAACTCGTGGCCGCCGTTGACACCGTGCGCGAACGGGCAGAGGCTGCGGTCGCGGCATTCCCCGGCGCTCGTGCCGTGACCGACGTCGCGGAAATTCTCGGCGATGTAGATGCGGTGGTGGTCGCGGTGGAGACGGTCGCGCACCTTGCGGTGGCGCGGACGTTCCTCGAACGCGGCATCCACGTGCTGATCGAGAAACCGATCGCGACGTCGCTGGCCGAGGCCGACATCCTTGTGGAGTTGGCGGCGGCACACGGCGCCACGTTGGCCATCGGCCATTCGGAACGGTTCAATCCGGCCATGACCGCTGCCCGGCCATTGCTGGTCAAGCCGCGCTTCATCGAAGTCCATCGGCTGAGCGGATTCCCCGAGCGCAGCCTCGACATCGACGTCGTGTTCGACGTCATGATCCACGACCTCGACATCGTCCTGGCCGTGGACGGCACCGAGGTCGTGAGCGTCGAAGCCGTCGGCATCAACGTGCTGACGCCGAAGATCGACATCGCGAATGCGCGGCTGAAGTTCGCGTCGGGTTGCGTGGCGAACATTACGGCCAGTCGCATCAGCCGCGATCAGGTCCGCAAGGTGCGTTTCTTCCAGACGGCCAGCTATGTGTCGATCGACTACATGGCCAAGGAAGTGGAAGCGTGGCGCGTGACGCCGCAGCCCGGAGGCCGGCCGAAGATCGAAGGTGGCCCGGTGACGGTGACGCCCGCTGATGCGCTGACATCGGAACTCACCGATTTCCTGGACGCGATCCGCGAGAAGCGCGAGCCGATGGTGTCCGGTTCCGACGGCCGCAAAGCATTGGCGCTCGCGCAGCGCGTGCACGACGCGATGACCACGGCCTGAGAACGGCGTGATGCCAAGGGCCAATCAAGAGCTTTCACCATGGAGCTCCATGGAGGTCCATGGAGCTGTCCGACTGAGGGGCCTGGCGGCCCGGCTCCGCCGGGCTAACGACGAACATCGAAGAGCGAGAAAGAGAGAACCCGGAGATCAAGGGGTTTTCTCTTTCTCGCTCTTCGTTGTTCGTCGTGCCGCCGAAGGCGGCCGCCAGGCCCCGCGTCCACAAAGCGCTTGTCTTCACGTCCTTCACGCGCTTCACGGTAGCCGTCCTTGGCAGCGGACCTTTGACGGCGTGCAACTCCATGGCTCTCCATGGCCCTCCATGGTGAATGCTCTGGATCTTCGTCCGCGTTACGATATCTGCTGATGTTCAAAGACCTGAACGCTTTCATCGCCGAACTCGACACGCGCAAGGAACTCGCGCGCATCACCGAGCCGGTGGATCCCCACCTCGAGATCTCCGCGGTCGTCGACGAGGCGTCGAAGATGCCGAAGGGCGGTCCGGGCCTCCTGTTCGAACAGCCCAAGGGCTACGACATGCCCGTGGCCGCGAATCTCTTCGGCTCGGATGCGCGCATGTCGCTGGCGCTCGGCGTGGAGAAGCTCGACGACCTGGCGGGCGAGATCCGTGACCTCATCACGCCGCAGATGCCGAAGGGCTTTCTCGACGCGCTGAAGATGCTGCCGCTTGCGAGTCGCCTCAAGGACCTGCTGCCAAAGACCGTGAAGGATGCGCCCTGCCAGGAAATCGTGCAGCAGGGCGGCACGCTCGACGCCATTCCGATTCTGACGACGTGGCCGGAAGACGGCGGGCCGTACATCACGCTGCCGCTCGTGTTCACGAAGGACCCGGAAACGGGCATGCGGAACATCGGCACCTACCGCATGCAGAAGTACGACAGCCGGACGACCGGCATGCACTGGCAGCGGCACAAGGGCGGCGCGCAACATCACCGCATTGCAGAGAAGATGGGCAAGCGACTCGAAGTGGCCGTGGCCCTCGGTCCCGAGCCCGTCCTGAGCTACTGCGCGACGGCGCCGATGCCGGAAGGACTCGACGAGCTGATGCTGGCCGGCGTGCTCGGCAAGCGTCGCATCGAGCTCGTCAAGTGCGTGACGGTGGACCTTGAAGTGCCGGCCAACGCGCAGATCATTCTCGAAGGCTACGTCGAGCCCGGCGAGCGCCGCCGCGAAGGTCCGTTCGGCGACCACACCGGCTTCTACTCGCTGGCCGACGACTTTCCGGTCTTCCACCTGACCTGCGTGACCATGCGGAAGAAGCCGATCTACCTGACGACCGTGGTTGGCATTCCGCCGATGGAAGATCTCTACCTCGGCAAGGCGAGCGAGCGCATCTTCCTGCCGCTGATTCAAAAGACGCTGCCCGAAATCTGCGACATGCACTTTCCGGCCGCGGGCATCTTTCACAACT
>CAYHEX010000339.1:0-4456 GCA_964355365.1 uncultured Solibacteraceae bacterium
TCCGACGGCAGGCCCTTCTCGGGGAGCGACTCGATCGGCTGATGTGCGCCGGCCTGCGCGCGTGTGGCGTGCGCCTGCACGGCCGGTGCGCTCTCCGTCGCCAGCGCTTCGAGAATTGGCGCCACGATGTTCTTCGGCAGCCCCTCGAGGGCGCGGCACGCCGCCACGCGGCGGTCGCTGTCGACCGACGCGTCGAGCGCCAAACTCGTCAACCGGTCGAACGCCTTGTCTGCCTGCGCGTCGTCGCTCTGCGCCAGCACGCCAAGGACGCCGATTGCGGCGACGGCCAGCCGCACGTCGGCGGCTCCCGAGAGCGTGCGCGCGATCGCACTGGTCCGCGCGTCGCCGATCGTTTCGAGCGCGGTCAGCGCGCCGAGCCGCGCCGGCAGCGCCGCCGCCTCATCGGCCGCCAGGCTCAGCAGCCGCGTCACCGCGCGGGACCCGATCACGCTCAATCGCGCAATCGCCGTCTCGCGACGAAGCGCGTCGGGCGAAGACAGTTCAGCGATCAGGCGGGACGTATCGGCGGACGGAACGATGGACACGGTAGTCCAGAGTCCAATGTCCAGGGTCCAGAGTCAAGGGGAGAGGCAAGTTACAAGTGGCAAGTGGCAAGTGGCAAGGGGCAAGTCGCAAGTCGCAAGGCCCAAGTGACAAGTGGAAAAGGAAAAGGCCCGAGAGCGTGTAAGCACCCTCGGGCCTTCTTTGACCTCTGTCCTTAGTCCTTAACTCTGGACTCTGGACTCTGGACTCTGGACTCTGGACTCTGGACCCTGGACCCTGGACTCTGAACCCTGGACTACTGAATCCTGACGACCAGTGCCGCTCGCCGATTCAGTCGCCGTGTCTCTTCCCGCGCGTTGTCGAACTTCGGCTTTTCCTCACCGTAGCTGACCATGCGCAGACGGTCTGCGCCGATGCCGCGGCTGGCGAGGTAGTCGAGCACGGTCTTGGCGCGGCGTTCGCCGAGCGCCAGGTTGTACTCGGCCGTGCCGATGTTGCACGTGTGGCCTTCGATCTCGAGCTTGAGGTTGGCGTTCGCCTGAAGGGCCGAGACCGCTTCGTCGAGCACGCGGAGCGCGTCGGCGCGGAGCATCGCGCGATCGAAGTCGAAGTGCACGTCTTCGAACACGATTTCCTTGACCACCGGCTTCAACACCGTGATCGTGGTCGTCGCGCTGGCCGTGCCGCCCTTGCCGTCGTTCACCGTAACGGTGAGCGTCACGGGGCCGTCGGTCATCGGGGCCGTCCACGGCGTCTGGCGGTTGGTCGCGCTCGTCACCGAGCCGGCGGCTGCGCGCCACGCGTAGGTCAGGGCGTCGCCGTCCGGATCCTGCGCATCAGCTGACACGGTTGCGGTCTTGCCAACATCCACCGTGCAGGGATCGCACGTCGCGCGCACGGTCGGCGGCCGATTGGCCGGCGGTGGTGGTGGCGGGGGCGGCGGGGGTGGCGGCGGCGGGGGCGGCGGCGGAGGCGGCAGCACCTTGCGCGTGCCGGGGTGGTAGCCGATGCGCACGTTGATGCCCTGCGAGTCGAGTGACTTCGCCGCGAACGATGCCGGGCACGCCGAGCAACCCGTCGCCGTCGCGTCCGTGCGGCCCTTCATCGCGAGGTTCCAGTTGCCGGCCACGCCGATGAACATGCCGTTCCTGAATTCGAACGCGGCGCCAATCGCGGTGTAGAGCGGGTTCTTCAGGGTCGTCGACGTCGGCACCGACGAACCGTCCGCGCCCTTCAGGCCGGCTGGTGCGGTGAGCGTCTTGTTGCTGTAGAACTCGCCGAACACTTCCGCTGTGGCGGTGAAGCCGAAGTTCTTGCGCGTGGGGAAGCCGATGCCCGCGCCCCAGCGCACGCCGTTGGTCAGCTTGTAGCCCGACGGATTGCCGCGGACAACGTAGCCGGCGTAGGCCGAGAGGTCCGCGACCTGACCGGCCTCTTTGCTCACCACGCCGTCAAACGAGTAGTCGAGTTCGCCCGACGTCGTGCCGTCCGTCTTGCTGCCGGTCGGCACTTTCACGCCGCCACGAATGGCAAATGCCATCGGCTTCTTGTCGGCTTCACTCGAGACGTTGATCTTCACGCCGAGCGACAGATCGCCGTTGGTGCTGACCCATGTCTGGCGCGCCAGCGGGTAGTTCGGCAGGATGCCGCCGCCCGTGCCGGTCGACGTCTCTGAGCTCGTGCTTGTGAAGAACATCGGGCGCGCGCGCCGATCGATGCGCGTCAGCACGTTGTACGCGCCGTAGGCCTCGACGTGTCCGCCGATGCCGACGCCCAGCGTGACCGGGAAATTCGACATGTCGCTGAAGCCCTGACCGTCGTCGAAGTTCGTGCGGTAGAGGCTGAACGAGAACTTTTTGGACGGCAGCACTTCTGCCGTTGGCACAAAGAACAGGCCGGTGTCGCCGTTCGCCGTCGTCTTGGCGGAACGGGTTTCTGTTGCGGGGGCCGTGGTCGGCTTGGAGGCAGTCTGCGCGAAGGCCGGTGTAGCCATGGCGAGCGCGGCACCAAACATCACAAATCCGAGCGTAGGCGTCATTCGGGTCATCTTTAAATTCCTTTCATCCTGATTGCTGATGATCATGGTAGTACTCGTGTATCTCGCAAGTCAATGTAAACAAGTGGGTTGGGGGTATACTGCAAGGGCACGATCGAAGGAGCATTCTTGATGGGGCTGGGTGTACCGGAACTTGTTGTCATTTTCGTGATCGCCTTGATTTTCTTCGGGCCCAAGAAGCTGCCTGAGCTGGGTAAGTCGATCGGCAAAGGCCTGGCCGAGTTCAAGAAAGCCTCGAACGAGCTGCGCAACACGCTCGAAGAAGAAGTGCGCCTCGACGATCAGAAGCAGCGGGCGACGCCCCCGGCGCCACCGCAACTCGGCTCCAGCCCCGAAACGATCCATTCCGACGCGAAAGACGCGATCGACGCGGTGTCGCCGCCATCGGAGCCGCCGGCACCAGTGGCTGAAACGATCGCCCGGGGCGAACACGGCTCCTAAGCCCCAGACGGACGCTCAGGGTGAATAACGACGAACTGGACGAGTCTTCGGACGATTCCGAAGGCACATCGCGCATGAGCTTCCTCGATCATCTCGAGGAGCTTCGCAAGCGCATCCTCTACTCGGTCTACGCACTGCTTGTTGGTTGCGGCATCGCGTTCTTCTTTGCCGTCAAGCTGACCCACTACCTGCAGGGCTACCTGACCGCCATGGGCGGCAAGCTCCAGTACACGGAGCTGATGGGCGGCTTCATGTTCTATTTCAAGGTGGGCGCGTTTGCCGGCCTGCTGCTCTCAGCGCCGGTGATCTTCCTGCAAGTCTGGCTCTTTGTCGCGCCGGGGCTCTACCAGCGTGAACGACGCGTGGTGATCCCGTTTGTCGCGTCGTCCACGGCGCTGTTTGCGGCGGGCGTGTACTTCGCGCACAGGTTTGCGATCCCGTCGATGTTGAAGTTCTTCGCGAGCTTCGAGAATCAGTTCGTCGACATGCGGCCGAACATCTCGTCAACGTTCGATTTCTACGTGAAGATGATTCTCGCGTTCGGCCTCGTGTTTCAGATGCCGATCCTGGTCTTCTTTCTCGCGCGTTTCGGCATCGTCACCGCGCGGTTCATGTGGAAGCACTTCCGGTACGCCGTGCTGATCATCTTCGTGCTGGCCGCGATCGCGACGCCGACGGCCGACCCGGTCAATCAGGCGATGTTCGCGGCGCCGATGGTGGTGCTCTACCTGATCAGCATCGTCGTGGCCTGGGTGTTCCAGAAAAAGAAGAAGAAGGACGATGATGACGACGATGACGCGGCCTAGCCCGGCCCCGGTGGTAGCATCGTAGCCATGCTCAAAGCGATTCCCGCTGCCGCGTTGATAGTGGCTGCCTCGGCTGCGGCCGGCGGCATGATCGGCGCCCAGTCGCCCGCGGCGGGCCGCGATCGCATCAACGATCGGTACCGCGTGTATACGGCGGCGCTGGCCGCCATCGAGCAGCAGTACGTGGAGCCGGTGGAACCGGCCGCTGCGGTCTACAGCTCGATCGACGGTTTGCTGCGGACCCTCGACCCGCACTCATCCTTCTTCGATCCCAACACGTACGCGCAGATGCGCGAGCGGCAGGAAGGCCGGTACCCGGGCATTGGCGTGACGATCGTGGCGGCCAATGACGATGTCACCGTGACCGCGCTGTTCGAGGGATCGCCGGCGTACAAGGCGGGGATTCGGCGCGGCGACGTGATCGCGAAGGTTGGCACGGAGAGCGCTAAGGGCTGGACCACGCGTCAGGTGTCGGACAAGATCCGCGGGCCGAAGGGCACGACGGTGAACGTGTCCATTCGTCGGCCCGGCTCCGACGTGCTCATCGAACTGACGGTGACGCGCGACGAGATCAACATCACCACGGTGCGCGCGGCGTTCATGATGCAGCCCGGCACGGGCTACCTGCGGCTGGCGGACTTCTCGGAAA
>CAYHEX010000340.1:0-4445 GCA_964355365.1 uncultured Solibacteraceae bacterium
GACTCACGGCTGACGCCAACAAGAACGGCACGATCGACACGTGGATGGACATGGATGGCGCCAAGTTTCTGCGCCTCGAGCGTGACACGGACGAGGATGGCAGGGTCGACTACTGGGAGACCTACCTCGACGGCGGCAAGATACTCGCCACGACGGCGCGGGACGAAAACGGCGACGGGGCCCCCGACAAGTGGGAGCAGTACAAACAAGGCACCGTGTCTCAGGTGGAATGGGACGACAACTTCGATGGGAGCCGCGACCGCCGCTGGACCTACGGGGCCGACGGACAGCTCGAATGGATCGAATCCGATCCGGACGGCCACGGCGGGTACCGCAAGAAGGTCAAAGCTGCACGCTAATAGGTAGGCGGGGACGGAGCTAGTTAGACCAGCGGGCTCCCGTCAACATCATGTTTCTGATAGAGTCATCGGTCGACGGCCACGCTTCAGGAGACTCCCCATGCCCGAGACGTTATCATCTCCGCTCGTACGCTCCATCCTGAACGCGCTCTTTATCGGTTTCGTCGGTTTTTTGGCCGCCTATCTGACGTCCAAACTGTTCGCGGTGCTGTTCTCTCGGGTGGCCTGGGCCCGATTCGTCGGGAATCTGCTGGCCCTCGGGATTGTGATCTGGACGATCTCATTGATCCTGAACCAGACCGGCGCTGTGGGCGTCATCGTCATTTTGGCGACGGCGTTCACTGGCGCGCTGTCCCTCGGTTCGGAACACGTCGCGTCCGATCTGGTCTGCGGCGTGAAGATATTCACCACCCGTCCATTCCAGACCGGTGACGTCGTCTCAGTCGCGGACAACACCGGTGAGATTCTCGAGATCGCAGCGATGTATACGGTTTTGGCTGGCGACGGTGGGCAACGTGTCATCATCCGCAATTCCGATGTGGTGGCGGGCACGATCATCAAACACGCCCTCCGCCCGGAAAGCAGAGTTCAAATCGAGCTGTCTGTGCCCGCCAGCGAGGATCTGGAACAGGTGATTGCCGCCATTCAGGACGGCCTGAAGGATTTCTCTCCGAAGTCGCTCAAGGACGCCCCGAAGCCGAGTGTCGTCTGCGAGACGGTGAGCGAGCAGGGACGATTGAACGTGTCAGTTTCCGCGTACGTGGCGGGCAGTCAAGATCTCAACATCGAGAAGACACGCCTGATGGTGGCCACGCTGCGGGCGCTACGAGAGCACAATCTCAAGCTCGGCGTGTGAGGCCGGTTGATCCATGGCCACCAGAGGCGCTAGGCGACCACCGCGGGCTCGTCTCGTTCGGGCGACGTATACGCTCGTATTCACGACAACGCTATTGGCGACTGATGTTCTGGGGACGTTTCCCAACAACCCCTTTTCGGCTTCCGTGCGACAGGCGCTTTCGGCGGCGCTACCTCGCGGCGTTGTGGCCGGCGTCAACCAGCAGTTGGTCGTTTTCAACTTGCCGCAACTGCCGCCACTGACGGTTGACTCCGCGGGGAACGTCACCATCTTTGCGGTCGAGGATGGAGCGCAGCAGAATCGGAACCTGTTGGCCTTCGGCGTGTTGTCGTACTTCCAGAACCTCGGACGTAACACGAACAATTCTCCGCAGTCGCTGAACGCCGGTCTTGGTGCAGCCGGTGGCCTCGGCGCTGGCGTAGGCGGTGGCCTCGGTACTGGCGCTGGCGGTCTCGGCAGTGGCGCTGGCGGTCTCGGCAGTGGCGCTGGTGGTCTCGGCAGTAGCGCTGGCAGTGGTCTCGGCAGTGGCGCTGGCGGTGGCGTTAGCGCTGGCAGGAGTGTCGTCGGCAGGGGCGCAGGCCCCGGCAGTGGCAGTGGGACAGGCGCTGGTAGTGGCGCAGGCGGTGGCGCTGGCGCAGGCGGCGGCACTGGCGCGGTCAGTGGCACTGGTGCTGTCAGCGGCACTGGCGCGGTCAGTGGCACTGGCGCGGTCAGTGGCACTGGTGCGGTCAGTGGCACTGGTGCTGTCAGTGGCACTGGTGCTGTCAGTGGCACTGGCGCTGTGAGTGGCACTGGCGCTGTCAGTGGCACTGGGGCGGTCAGCGGCGCCGGTGCTGTCAGTGGCGCTGGTGCTGTCGGTGGCACTGGTATTGTCAGTGGCGCTGGCGCTGCCCTGAGCGCGAGCGGTGGTCTCGTCGGCACGATTGGTAGTCTCGCGATCGCCGCCGGCAGTGTTGGTGTGAGCACCCTGAGCAACCGCATCAACGCCAGCCCTTCGCGGTAAAGACGTCGCAATGACGATTGGCCAAAAGCTCTTCATTGCCCCTTTGGCTGTTGGCCTCATTGCCACGTTGTCCTATGTGGCTTGGGGGGCGCGTCCTTCGACGGTCGCGCCAACCGGTCCCGTCACTCCCAAGTACGATCAGCAGACCGGCAAGCTGGCAGAGTTGCTGTGGGACTCCAAGGGCACTGGCAAGGTCGATACCTGGAGTTACATGGACGGCACCAAGTTTAAGCGTATCGAGATCGATCGCAACGGCGACGGGAAGCCCGATCGCTGGGAGTACTACGGCGAGGGAAACAAACTGGAGAAGATTGGATTCTCCAGACTCGGCGACGGCAAGCAGGATGCGTGGGCCTATCTGGCCTCCGAGGGCGTGCTCTCGCACATCGACATCTCCACCCATCAAGACGGCAAGATCGACCGCGTCGAGTACTACACGGCCAATTCACTCACGCGCGTTGAGGAAGACGTCAACGGAGACGGCACGATGGATCAGTGGGAGACCTACGAAGGTGGGCGGTCATCTGCCCAGGGCAGCTTTCCGGCGGTACCATCCAAGTTGAACGAGCCCGCCACGGTCCGGTAGCCCCGGCTCGCTCGCGCCGCCACACGCGCCACGCCGATCTGGAGTTCCGCGTCGTCCTGCCGATTACTCCTTCACGAATATTCCCGTGCGCACGGGACGAGTTGCGCATATTGCGGAGGAGGACATGAGGATGACCGCTGTGCGCACCTGCGCCACGCTGGTCTGGAGCGACGTCGCGAGATAGGATCTCGCGCATGCCTCTTCTCGACTTGGCCTTTGCGCGCTCGCAGTTTCCTGCGTTGTCGGATGATCCAGACGGCTGGGTCTTTCTCGACAATGCCGGCGGCTCGCAAGTGCTCGGGGCCGTCATCGACGGCATTCGCGACTACCTGATCACATCGAACGTGCAGATCGGCGCCAGCTATCGGCTGTCGATGCTGGCGGCCGAGCGACTCCTCAACGCCCAGACGCAGATGGCGGAGCTGCTCAACGCGGCGCGGCCTGAGGAGATCGTGTTTGGCGCGTCGTCGACCGTGATGATTCAGACGCTGGCACGCGCGCTGGCGCCAACGCTCAAGCCCGGCGACGAGATCGTGGTCTCGCGCATCGACCACGAGGCGAATATCGGCCCCTGGGTGGCGCTCGAGGCGCTGGGCGTCACGGTGAAGTTCTGGGATCTCAATCGGGCCACGATGACCCTGGAGACGGCCGACCTGGAGCCGCTGTTGTCGGCGCGGACGCGGCTCGTGACCTTTACGCAGGCGACCAACATCTTCGGCGCGATTGTGCCCGTGGCCGACATCACGGCGCTGGCGCATCACTATGGCGCAGAGGTGTGCGTGGACGGCGTCGCCTTCGCGCCTCATCGTCTGATCGACGTGCGCGGGTGGGACGTGGACTACTACGTCTTCAGCCTCTACAAGGTGTTCGGCCCGCATCACGCGGTGCTCTACGGCAAGTACGACCGGCTCCTGTCACTCGCGAACCTGTCGCACCATTTCATCCCTGCCGACAAAATCCCCGGCAAGTTGCAGCCGGGCAATCCGAACTACGAACTGTCGCACGGCGCTGCGGCGATTCCGGAGTACCTCGTGCAATTGGGCGCGCGGTCGGGTGCGCCCACCGGTGCGTCGCGCAGGCAGCAGATGGCCGCCGCATTCGAGGCCATCGCGGCGCACGAAGAAATGCTGGCGGAGCGCCTGCTGGCGTTCCTGCGCGCGCGACCGGACATTCAGATCATTGGCCCCGCGGCCTCAGACCGCGCCACCCGCGTCCCCACCGTCAGCTTCGTCGTGCATGGTCGCGGGTCGCAGTCCGTGGTTCGCGCGATCGATCCGATGAAGATCGGCATTCGTTTCGGCGACTTCTATTCGCGCCGACTGATCGAAGGCCTCGGACTGGCCACCGGAGACGGCGTGATCCGCGCATCCTTCGCACACTACAACTCGATGGCCGACGCGGACCGGTTGATTGCCGGGTTGTCCGCCGTGCTGTCCGCCTGATCGCCGGTCCCCGCACCTGGCTCACGCCCGCTGGCATTCGCCCGCGCGCCGGGATCTACTTGTCGTCGGGTGTCACGATCAGGGGCACCCCGTCGGCGAGCTGCTCGCGATACGCGTTGCCAAAGATCTGCCACGACGTCACGAACAGCCCCGCCAGCACCGGCCCGATGATGAAGCCAAGCGGGCCGATCACGAGCAG
>CAYHEX010000341.1:0-4422 GCA_964355365.1 uncultured Solibacteraceae bacterium
CGCCCCAGGGGGGCCGGAAGCACCCGCACCAGGAGTTCTTCCAGATCGACACGACGAACATCCTCTTCATCTGCGGCGGCGCATTTGTGGGACTCGACAAATCCATCGCGCGGCGAAAGGGCAAGAAAACGCTCGGCCTTAAGGCCGACGTGAAGTCCAACGTCAAGGAAAACGCATCGCTGATCGAGCAGGCGGAACCCGAAGACCTGATCAAGTACGGCCTCATCCCCGAGTTCGTCGGCCGCCTGCCCGTGGTGGGCACGCTGCAGGAACTCGACAAGGCCGCATTGGTCGAGATCCTCACATCGCCCAAGAACGCCATCACGAAGCAGTATCAGCGGCTGTTCGATTACGAGAACGTCAAACTGCGCTTTACCGAGGATGCCCTCGAGGCGATCGCCGAAGCCGCCCTGGCCCGGAAGATTGGCGCCCGCGGCCTGCGGATGATCATCGAAGACATCATGCTCGACCTCATGTACACCCTCCCCGGTCAGAAAAAGATCAAGGAGTGCGTGATCACGCGTGAGGTGGTAGAGTCGAAAGAGAAGCCGATTACTGTGATTGAGAAGGCCGGGTAACGTTCCACCGGTCTGCGGTTTCCGTAGCGACACACCATGGACCAATACGAAACGTTACCCATCGTTCCGCTCCGCGACGTCGTCGTCTTTCCGCACATGATGCTGCCCTTCGTCATTGGGCGGCCGTCGTCCACGCGGGCACTCGAACACGCGCTGGCCACCGACAAGCGCATCTTCCTCGCCGCGCAGCACGATGCGTCGATCGACGATCCGCAGCCGGCCGACATCTTCACGATGGGCTGCGTGGCCAACGTGGTGCAGTCGCTGAAGCTGCCCGACGGCAACGTCAAGCTGCTCGTGGAAGGCCTCGACCGCGCCCGCGTCATCGAGTGGAAAGAAGACAAGGGCTTCTACCGCGTCACGATCAAAGTGCTCTCGCGCAAGGCGGACGCCTCGGCGGAAACCGAAGCCGTGATGGCGCGCGTGGTGGCGCTCTTCGAACAGTACGTGAAGCTCTCCAACCATCTGCAGCACGACGCGATGCTCGCCGCCGTGCGCGTGGACGATCCGTCCCGTCTGGCCGACACGATCTCGGCGCACCTGCAGGTCGGCGTGGAAGAGAAGCAGAATCTCCTCGAGATCATCGCCCCGGTGGAGCGCCTGACGCGCATCGTGACCGTGCTCGAGAGCGAAGTCGACAAGTTGCAGGTGGACCGCCGCATCCAGTCTCGCGTGAAGAAGCAGATGGAGAAGGCGCAGAAAGAGTACTACCTCAACGAGAAGATGAAGGCGATCCAGCGCGAACTGGGCCGCAAGGACGACAAGAACAACGAGACCGACGACCTGAAGCGCAAGATCGATCAGGCGCGGATGCCGAAGGAAGTGGCCAAGAAGGCGCAGGAAGAACTGAAGCGCCTTGAAGCGATGCCGCCGATGTCGGCCGAAGCGACCGTGTCGCGCAATTATCTCGACTGGCTCATCGCCGTGCCGTGGCACAAGAAGAGCAAGGAGAGCCGCGACCTCAAGGCCGCCGAGAAGATCCTGAACGAAGACCACTTCGGGCTCGAGAAGATCAAGGACCGCATCCTCGAGTTCCTCGCGGTGCGCGCCCTCGTGAAGAAGCCGAAGGCCACGATTCTCACGTTCGCGGGCCCTCCCGGCGTCGGCAAGACCTCGCTCGCCAAGTCGATCGCGCGCGCGATGAACCGCAAGTTCGTGCGCCTGTCGCTCGGCGGCGTGCGCGACGAGGCTGAAATCCGCGGCCATCGCCGCACCTACATCGGCGCGTTCCCCGGCCAGATCATCCAGATGATGAAGAAGGCCGGCACGACCAACCCGGTCATCCTCCTCGACGAAGTCGACAAGATGTCGATGGACTTCCGCGGCGACCCGTCAGCGGCATTGCTCGAAGTGCTCGACCCGGAACAGAACAACTCGTTTCAGGATCACTACCTCGACGTCGAGTACGACCTGTCGAGCGTCATGTTCATCTGCACGGCGAACGTGCTCCACACGATCCCGCAGGCGCTGCGCGACCGCATGGAAGTGCTGCAACTCGCCGGCTACACGGAAATGGAAAAAGTCGAGATCGCGCGCAAGTTCCTCGCGCCGAAGGCCATCGACGCCGCAGGCCTGTCGCAGGACAACGTCACGTTTACCGACGACGCCCTGCAGGCCGTGATTCAGAAATACACGCGCGAAGCCGGCGTGCGCAACCTCGAACGGGAAATCTCGTCGATCTGCCGCAAGGTCGCGCGCAAGGTCGTCGTCGAAGGCGCGGCATTCAAGGAAGAAGTGGATGCGGAGAAGGTCACGACCTACCTCGGCGTCGCGCGCTTCCGGCCTTCGATGGCCGAAGAGAAGAACGAAGTCGGCCTCGTCACGGGCCTCGCTTGGACGGAAGTCGGCGGCGAGTTACTCGTAGCCGAAACGACGCTCATGCCCGGACGCGGCAAGCTCACGCTCACCGGCAAGCTCGGCGACGTGATGAAGGAATCGGCGCAGGCCGCCATGAGCTGGGTCCGCTCCAAGGCGGAGGAGCTCGGCATTCCGCGCGACTTCAATCGTCGTCTCGACGTGCACGTGCATATTCCTGAAGGCGCGATCCCGAAGGACGGCCCGTCGGCGGGCGTCACCATGGCCACCGCGCTCGTCTCGGCGCTGACGAAGATTCCGGCCCGCCGCGACGTGGCGATGACCGGCGAAATCACGCTCCGCGGCAAGGTGCTCCCCATCGGCGGCGTCAAGGAAAAGCTGCTGGCCGCGCATCGCGCCGGCATCCGCACCATCGTGATGCCGAAGGACAACGAAAAGGATCTGGCCGACATCCCGAAGAACGTGCTCGACACGATGGAAGTGCACCTCGTCGAGCACATGGATCAGGTGTTGCGCGAGGCTCTGGTCGGTCCGCTGCCGCCGGCCATTCCGCCGTCGCCAGAGTCTGATTTGGTGACCGGCACCGAACTGCGCCATTGAGCATGTGGGTCCGTAGGCCGGCCTGCTCTTCAAGGCCGGCATCGAGATGTTAGTTACCGAAGCCGAGTTCGTCCTCAGCGCCGCTGCCGCGCATCAATTGCCGCAGGACGCGATCCCACATGTGGCACTGGTGGGACGGTCGAACGTCGGGAAGTCCACGTTGATTAACGCCTTGGTGAAGCGCAAGATGGCGCGCACCAGTGCGAAACCGGGCAAGACTCGACTGCTCAACGCGTATCGGATCAAACTGTCGGACGGCATGCGATTCATGCTCGTTGACCTGCCGGGCTACGGCTACGCCGGCCGACGCGAGAACGACTTCGACGCGCTCGTCTCCGGCTACTTCGAGGCGCGGCGAGCCCGACCGGAACCGACGCTGGCGCTGGCCGCGGTGGATGCGCGGCATCCGGGGTTGGACGCCGACATCGCGACGCGCGCATGGCTCGACGAGCACGGCATCGTCACCGCGACGGTGGTAACCAAGATCGACAAGTTGAAGAGTGCCGAACGTGTACGGCACCTTCGCGAATTCAAGGCGGCATGTGAAGGCCCGCTCGTTGCCGTCTCGGCCGAGCGCGGAGAAGGTCTGGATACCCTGTGGACAACGATCAGAAAGCTCCTCGTCCTGTAGCGCCGTCCCCGGCGGCCGTATCGGCCGCCGCGGCCGCGCCCGTCATCGAACTCTCGGCGCTGAAAGACATGGGCGTCGCCGAGCTCACCAAGATCGCGCAAGACCTCGACCTGCCTGGGGCGACGGGCCTGCGCAAACAGGACCTGATCTTCCAGATCCTGCGCGCACGCGCCGAGAAGAGCGGACTGCTCTTCTCCGAAGGCGTGCTCGAGGTGCTGCCCGACGGCTACGGCTTCCTGCGTGCGCCGGCCTACAACTACCTCGCGGGGCCGGACGACGTGTATGTGTCGCCGTCGCAGATCCGGCGCTTCGACCTGCAGACCGGCGACACCGTCAGCGGCCAGGTACGCACGCCGAAGGAAGGCGAACGCTACTTCGCACTCACGAAGGTCGAGGCGGTCAACTTCGAGCCACCGGAGCACACGCGGTCGCGCATCTTCTTCGAGAACCTCACGCCGCTCTATCCCGACCGGCGCATCAAGCTCGAAACCACCACGGACAATGTCTCGGGCCGCATCATGGACCTGATGACGCCGATCGGCATGGGCCAGCGCGGCCTCATCGTCGCGCCGCCGCGCACGGGCAAGACCATGCTGCTGCAGAGTTTGGCGAACAGCATTGCAACCAATCATCCGGAGATCTTCCTCATCGTGCTGCTCATCGACGAGCGGCCCGAGGAAGTGACCGACATGCAGCGCTCGGTGAAGGGTGAGGTCATCGCGTCGACGTTCGACGAGCCCGCGCAGCGCCACGTGCAGGTGGCCGAGATGGTCATTGAGAAGGCGAAGCGCCTTGTCG
>CAYHEX010000342.1:0-4379 GCA_964355365.1 uncultured Solibacteraceae bacterium
TGCCGGGCACGCCGTCGGGGGTGAACCACTCCGACGAGATCCAGAAATGGGGCCGAAAGGTCAGGCCGCGTGCGTCCAACTCCTCATAGAGCGTGGCAATGCGGCCTTCGAGCCAGCTGCCTTCAACCGTCAGCGGCAGATCGCACAGGCGCAGATCGAGGAGGGCCTCGTCCGGGAGGCTGGCCCAGTCCGGGGGGGCAGGGTGGGGGGGAGGCGGGGCTGGTTCAGTCACTGGTTGATTACGGGGACTAATCGCCTATGATAGTCCCCGCTGTAACAACTAAAGCGCCCAACCGTTGCTCCCTTGACTTTCGTGGCGCCAGGAGACCGTATGAAATCGCTTCGTGTGTTGATCGTCGCAATGGCTGTGACGCTTGTTGCCTTCACCGCCCAGTTGGGCGCTCAGGCTGCCCCGCCGCAGACCCCGGCCAAGCCGGCGCCGGCACCGGCGCCAGCGCAGACGCCGCCTCCGCCTCAGAAGCCGCCGACCTACGAGGAAACCGTCGTGGTCTCGGCGTCAAAGACCGAGCAGAAAATCGTGGATGCCCCGGCGACGATGAGCGTCTTCACGCCGATGATGCTCGAGAACACCCCGGCGGCGTCGTACAGCGACCTGCTGCGCGGCGTGCCCGGCGTGAACGTCACGCAGCTGTCGGCCCGCGATATGAACATCACGTCACGCGCCGCGACCGGCTCGCTGACCACCTCGCAGCTCGCGGTGCTCGACGGCCGCAGCCTGTATCAGGACTTCTTCGGGTTCATCATGTGGGACTTCATGCCCGCCAACCTGAGTGAGATCAAGCAGATCGAAGTGATCCGCGGACCGGCGTCCGCCGTGTGGGGCGCGAACGCGATGAGCGGCGTCGTCAACATCATCACCAAGTCTCCGCGCGAGATGCGCGGCGGCAACGTGACGTTCGGTGCCGGCATGTTCGACAAGTCGGTGACCAAGGGCGATGGCGCCAAGCGCGGCAACCAGTTCTTCACGAACGGGACCTGGGCGGATGTGATCAATCCGGAATGGTCCTACAAGGTGTCCGCGGGCTACTACTCGAGTGATGCGTTCGCGCGGCCGACCGGGTTGGTGCCGAACGGCGGCACGACCGCGTATCCGGCCTTCACGAATGAAGGCACGAAGCAGCCGAAGTTCGACGCCCGCCTGGATCGCGATTTCACGGACGGTTCGAAGCTGACGTTCTCGGGCGGTATCGCTGGCACGTCGGGCATCATGGAGACTGGCGTTGGACCGTTCCGGATCAAAGACGGCACGCGCATGAGCTTCGGCAAGGTCGGCTACACGAACAAGGCGTTCCACGTGCAGGCGTTCATGAATGCACTGGACGGCGAAGCGCCCGGGTTGTTGAGCACGGGGTTGGACGGCCAGCCGGTGGTGTTCCTCTTCAACACGCACACCTTCGATCTCGAAGCGGGCGATTCGCGCGCGTTGGGCAAGAACGTGCTGACCTACGGCGGCAACATCCGCTATAACAAGTTCGATCTGACGCTGGCGCCCGGCGAGACCAGCCGCTCGGAAGGCGGCGGCTACCTGCAGGACGAACTGTTCGTCAACGATCATGTGCGCATCGTGGCGGGCGCGCGACTCGACAAGTTCTCGTCGATCAGCAAGGCCGTGTTCTCGCCCCGCGTGGCGCTCGTGCTGAAGCCGGCCAGCAACCAGACGTTCCGCGTGAGCTACAACCGCGCGTTCCGCGCGCCGTCGC
Source organism: uncultured Solibacteraceae bacterium (assembly GCA_964355365.1). Taxonomy (GTDB): domain Bacteria; phylum Acidobacteriota; class Vicinamibacteria; order Vicinamibacterales; family SCN-69-37; genus SCUN01. The sequence continues at coordinate 1,722 of CAYHEX010000342.1, forward strand.
TGATCAACAACAACTTCGACCTCACCATCACCAACCCGTTGCCGCTCGCGGCGGTCAACGCGGCGTTGAAGTTCAACCTGTTCCCGGCAACGAGCTCATTCATGGTGCCGACGCACGCCGGCGGCAACAAGAACCTGACCGAAGAACACGTGGACGCCTACGAGATCAGTTACACGGGCAAGATCTCGGAGCGGTCGCTCTTCTCGGCCGCGTTCTACGTGAACAAGACCGCCAACTCGATCTTCTTCACCGTGGGCGAGAGCTACAGCCCGCTGGTGCCTCCGACGGGCTGGACGACGATGCCGCAGTGGGCCGCGCTCGGACCGGCCGGTGGGCCGACGGCGCTGGCCGTGTGGAGGGCGATCCAGACCTCGGCGAACCTGCCGAAGGAGTACACCTACAAGAACCTCGGCACCGAGACCAATAAGGGCCTCGAACTCGGCCTCGACTCGGCCCTCGGCGACGACATGACCTGGTACATCAACTACTCCTACCAGGCGCAGCCGAAGCCGGAGTTCCCGGGATTGACCGATGCGCAGGCGCTGGCGGAAGTGAACCTGCCCGCGAAGCACCGCTTCAACTACGGCATCACGTCCAGCATCGGCCGCATCTTCTACACGATGAACGCCAGCTTCGTCGGCAAGGCCTTCTGGCAGGACGTGCTCGATGCCCGCTACAGCGGCACGACGCCGCGCTACGCGGTCACGAACCTGGTGATCGGCAGCGTGTTCAACAAGACGACGATCCAGGTGCGTGTCAATAACCTCAGCAACGCGAAGGTGCAGCAGCACATCTTCGGCGACATCATGAAGCGGTCGATCGTGGCCGAGCTCAAGATCAACATGCCGAAGAAGTAAGACCCGTTCTTCGGGCACGACCTCGGGCCGCCGCCCCGCAAGGGACGGCGGCCCTTTTTCATTCTGATATTCTGGGAACACATGGCCAACGCATTTACCAAGAAGAAGACCACGGTCCGCTGGTCGACCGCGTGGCAGGAAGCCCGCGCGCTGATCTGGGCCCGCCGTTGGCGTCTGGCCCTCGGTCTGCTCCTGATGCTCGTCAACACGCTGTCCGGGCTCGTCCTGCCATGGACCACGAAGTACTTCATCGATGACGTGGTCGGGAAGCAGCAGTTCGGCATGCTGGGCACTCTCGCCTGGGGCGTCGGTCTGGCGGCCGTCCTGCAAGCCGCCTCTTCATTTGCCTTGTCGCAGGTGCTGGGCATCGAGGCCCAGCGCGCCATTACGCAGATGCGCCGGCGTGTCGAAGAGCACGTGCTCCGGCTGCCGATCCGGTACTTCGATGGCACGCAGAGCGGCGTGCTGATCAGCCGGATCATGACCGACGCCGAAGGCATTCGTAACCTCGTGGGCACCGGCCTGGTGCAGCTCACCGGCGGCATCGTGACCGCCATCATTGCGATGGTCGTGCTGATTTACATCAATTGGCAGCTCACGGTCGTCACCCTGGCCGTGCTGGGCGTGTTCGGCGCGTTCATGGCGTGGGCGTTCATGAGGCTGCGCCCGTTGTTTCGCGACCGCGGCAAGATCAATGCGGAGGTGACCGGCCGGCTGAATCAGTCGCTGGGCGGCGTGCGCATCGTCAAGACCTACACGGCAGAGAAGCGTGAGGATCTGGTCTTCACCGAGGGCGTGCATAACCTGTTTCGGAACGTGGCGAAGTCGATGACCGGTGTGTCGAGCATCGGCGCGCTGTCCGGGTTGGTCATTGGGACCATCGGCGTTCTGACGTTTGTGATGGGCGGGCACGCGATTTCGACCGGGACCATGACCGTCGGTGATCTGTTCCGCTACATCTTCTTTACGGGCTACCTGGCGATGCCGATCATCTCCATGGCATCGATCGGTACGCAGATGACCGAGGCGCTCGCCGGGCTCGATCGCATCCGTGAAATTCTCGATACGCCGCGCGAAGACGCGGACCCGTCACGGAACATCGCTCTGGGTGAGATACGCGGGGATGTGGCGTTCGAGGACGTGTCGTTCGAGTACAACCCGGGCGTTCCGGTGTTGAAGCACCTCAGCTTCACGGCGCGCGCGGGGACCACGACCGCTCTCGTGGGGTCGTCCGGTTCCGGCAAGACCACACTGATCAGTCTCGTGATGGCGTTCAATACGCCGCTGTCCGGTCGCATCACCGTGGATGGCCGCGACATGCAGTCGCTGACGCTGGCCGATTACCGGCGCCACCTCGGCGTTGTGCTGCAGGACAACTTCCTGTTCGATGGCACGGTGGGGCAGAACATCTCGTATGGCACGCCGCACGCGACCAAGGCGGACATCGTGCGCGTGAGCCAGATCGCGCATGCCGACGAGTTCATCAGCGGATTCGAGAAGCAGTACGACACCGTTGTGGGTGAGCGCGGCGTGCGATTGTCGGGGGGGCAGCGACAGCGCGTCTCCATTGCTCGTGCCATCCTCGCCGATCCGCGGTTGCTCCTGCTCGATGAGGCCACGTCGAGTCTCGACAGCGAGAGCGAAGCGAAGATCCAGGACGGCCTGCGCGCGCTGCGCAAGGGGCGCACGACGTTCGTGATCGCGCATCGTCTCTCGACGATTCAGAGCGCCGATCAGATCCTCGTGCTCGAAGCCGGCGAGATCGTCGAGCGCGGCACGCACGACGAATTGCTGGCGCTGA
>CAYHEX010000343.1:0-4353 GCA_964355365.1 uncultured Solibacteraceae bacterium
GTCGACCACCGCCGGAGGAAATGACTCCTCCATCCCAAACAGCACACCGATGCGTTTCATGCACAAACTCTATCGTGATTGGTGTTAATGGGGGAATGAGTGAGTGGGGGAGTGGGGGAATATATGAGTGAATGAGGGAATGAGTGAAGGAGGGAATGGGTCATTCACTGATCCACCCATTCACCGATTGACCCACCTATTCCCCCATTCACCCAATCCCCCATTCACTCAATGAGTTAAGGAATGTACGCGGCCGCCATCTTGACCCACTCCGGCCAGTCGTGGATCGACCCGTGACCCCAGACGTGGAGGCTGTTGGGCACGCCCTTGGCCGTCAGCAGGGCGGACGCCTCTTCGGTCTGCGCTCGGCAGATGTCGTTCTCGCCGGCCACCAGCACCCACTTGTTGGCCCGGATGCGGTCGAGAAACCACGAATCGGCCAACTGGGGCAGGAAGTCGGGTGGTGAGAGCAGGTACGAATCGAGGTCGTGATAGCCATCGAGAAAGCGCTTCAGGTCGAACGCGCCCCCCATCGTGACGCAGCGCGTGAACACGTCCGGATGGCGCAGCGCCATCGTGAACGCGTGGTACGCCCCGAAACTGCACCCCGTGACGCCCATCGTCTCCGAGCCGTTCTTCTGGCGCACGAAGTTCACGACGTCGTTGATGAGGTACTGCTCCCACGCCAGATAGCGATCCAGACGGTGGCGTGGGTGCACGTGGTCCGCGTAGAAGGTCTCTGTGTCCACGGTCGTCACGCAGAAGAGCTGCACCTCGCCGGCGTCGAGCTTCGGCCTGAGTGCCTCGACCATGTGGCGATCTTCGTACTCGAAGAACGCGCCCATCGACGTGGGAAACACGATCACCGGCCACCCCGCGTGCCCAAAGACGAGGAGTTCCATGTCGCGGTTGAGGTGCTGCGAGTGCCAACGGACGTAGTCGCGAGTCATAATGAATCTCGTTTCGTGCTGCATTCTACTGTGCTCTCCGGCCGGCGTCTGACGATCTATGTACCGCCTTCGTCAGATGGAGCCCCGGGCCCTCAGGCCCGGGGACCCGCCCATGTCCTCATCCTGCATGACGGGCAGAACCTGTTCGACCCCGAGCGGTCGTACGTCCACGGCCAGACCTGGCGCGTCGCCGAAACCGCCGATGCGCTGATCGCCTCCGGCGCGATGCCCCCCACCGTCATCGTCGGCATCGACCACGGCGGCGATCGCCGGCTGCGCGAGTTCGGCCACGGCGCGCCGTCCTACGCCCGGTTCGTCGTCCGCGATGTGCTGCCGTACGTGCGCAACCAGTACGAGGTCCGCCGCGATCGTGCCGGCACAGCCATGGGCGGGTCATCGATGGGCGGACTCGTCACGCTGCAGATCGCGACGCTGCATCCGGATGTGTTCGGCTCGCTGCTGGTGTTTTCCCCGTCCGTCTGGTGGAACCGGCGTTCGGTGCTGCGCTCAATCCGGCGGCCCGGCGTGTTCACGCGACTCTTCTCGCACGGTCACGGCATTCGTGACGATGTGCAGATGTGGTTGTCGATTGGATTGCAGGAAGGCGAGCAGGCAATCGGCGACACACGCCGGTTGCGCGACGTGATGCTCGACATGCGCGGCGCCGACGCGTCGCGGCTACGGTACGTCGAAGATCCCGACGGCACGCATTCGGAGGCAAGCTGGGCCGCGTTGCTCCGACAGGCGCTCGATACGACGAAGACGCATCCACATTAATGAGGGAATGCGTGAGTGGGGGAATGGGGGAATGGGGGAATGGGTGGGTGAATGCGCCATTCGCCGAATGAGGCATTCACCCATCTATTCCCCCATTCTCCCAATCACCCAATCCCACATTAACCAGTCCCTTCCCACCTTCTGCCTACCAGATCCGCGTAATGCCGAAATCGTCAAAGAGCGCTTCGTTGCTGATCATCGGGAGATCTTCCATCTGTGCCTGTGCGATCAGCATGCGGTCGAATGGATCGCGGTGGGGAATGTGCAGTCCGCCGGCGCGCTGCGCGTGATGGGGCGTGATGTCCAAACTCGAGAACTGCTGCCGCGCGATGCAGCCGACGATGTCTCGGGCGACGTCTTCGGCGCCGGGGAGCTTGCCGAGCCGGTGTTTTGTGGAGATTTCCCATGCGGAGGCGGCGCTGACCAGGACGTCGGTGTCCGAGTCGCTGATCAGGATGCGGGCCCGCTTCGACAACCGCCGGTCACCGTCGAGCCACCAGAGGAACGCGTGCGTGTCGAGCAGGACGCGCACGCTACTCGCCCCAGGCCTTGAGTTCGGCATCGGGCAAGGCGGAGAAGAACGCGGCCGTGACCGTTGCGCGGCCTTTCATCGCGCCAAACTGTCGGGCGGGTATGTCGGCGACCATGGCGACGATGCGCGCGACGGGTGTGCTGCCGCGCGTGATGATGACGTCTTCGCCGCGGCTCGCGCGCTGAACAAGCCGGGAGAGGTTTGTCTTCGCCGCGTGCATGGAGTGGGACTTGGCCATGGCGCAATATTAGCTAATAGCTGTTAGCTAACTCAAGCCCGAGTGCGACCCCATTCCATTCACCTGATTAGTGGGGGAATGGGGGAATGGGGGAATGGGGGAGTAGGTGGGTGAATGGCCGATTCGGCCAATCGTGCATTCACCCATCTATTCCCCCATTCTCCCAATCACCCAATCCCACATTAACCTCCTACTGCTGCGCGCATCTCCGCGCTGTAGTGTTACGACAGCAGCACCGCGAGTTCCTCCCGCGTGATGCCTTTGATGCCGCCGGCGTCAGCCGAGAGAATGGCGTTGGCCAACGCGCGCTTCGAGCGCTGAAGTTCCACGACTTTCTCTTCGATGGTGTTCTCTGCAATCAAACGGTACGCAAAGACCTCGCGCGTCTGCCCGATGCGATGCGCGCGGTCGATGGCCTGCGCTTCGGCTGCCGGATTCCACCAGGGATCGAGCAGGAACACGTACCCGGCCGCCGTGAGATTGAGCCCGACGCCGCCGGCCTTCAGGCTGATGAGAAACAGCGGACACGCCGCGTCGGTCTGAAACCGCTCGACGCGTCCCTTGCGATCGCGGACGCGGCCATCGAGATACTCGTACGTCAGGCCCGCGGCATCCAGCCGTCGCCGGAGCAGCGCGAGGAAGCTCGTGAACTGCGAGAACACCAGCGCCTTGTGTCCGCTCTCGGCGATTTCCACAAGACGCGGCACGAGCAGATCCAGCTTGGCCGAGGCCTCGCCTTCGCGCTTGGGATCCACCAGCCCGGGATGGCAGGCCGCCTGTCGCAGTCGCAGCAGCGCCTCGAGGATGTGCATCTTCGACTTCGACAATCCGTCGCGCTCGACGCGCGCGAGCAGCGACTGCTGGTAGTGCGCCCGCAGGCTGTCGTAGAAGGCACGTTGCTTCGGTTCCAGATCGCAGACGAGCGTCTGTTCGGTGCGCGCCGGCAGGTCCGACGCCACCTGCTCCTTGGTGCGCCGCAGGATGAACGGCCGCAGGCCCCGGGCCATCGTCGCCAGCGTGTCCGCATCGGGACGGATCGCGCCCGCGGCGCCCTGGAAGGCCGACGATGCCCCGAGCAATCCCGGATTGAGGAAATCGAAGAGCGACCAGAGCTCGCCGATGTGGTTTTCGATCGGCGTGCCCGACAGCGCCAGGCGATGGCGCGCGCGCAGCAACCGCACGGCCTTCGCGGCCACCGTTGACGCGTTCTTGATCGCCTGCGACTCATCCAGAATGACGTACTCGAACTCCATCGTCCGCAACGCCTCAACATCGCGGCGCAGCGTGCCGTACGTCGACAGCACGATGTCCGCGTCGTTGACCTCGCGGGTGAGTTGACCGCGACCGGCGCCCGAGTAGTCGAGCACGCGCAGTGCCGGTGCAAACCGCGCGGCCTCACTGTGCCAGTTGTGCACGAGCGAACGCGGGACGATGATCAGCGACGGACGACGATCGCCGCCAGCGGCCGTCTCCGCGCGAATGCCGTCGAGCAGCGCCAGCACCATGATCGTTTTACCGAGGCCCATGTCGTCCGCCAGGCAGCCGCCGAAACTGAACTGCCGCAGGAACTGCAGCCAGCCCAGCCCTTCGCGCTGGTACGGGCGCAGCGTGCCGGTAAACGACGCAGGGGGCGCGGCATCACGAATGCGATCGAAGCCGCGGAGTTGCTGTCGCGCTCGGTCGAAGGCCTCGTCCATCGTGACCGCGCTGTGTTCGGCCTGCGCCTCGAGGAGCACATCGAGCAGCGCGGCCTGCGACGGCCTGAACCGCAGGCCGTCAGCGGTCACTTCGCCTGTCGCCGCCAGCCGGCCGTATCTCCTCAGCCAGTCATCGGGCCGCCGGCCGACGGTGCCGTC
>CAYHEX010000344.1:0-4274 GCA_964355365.1 uncultured Solibacteraceae bacterium
CAGAGCGTGCCGCTGGTCTGACGGGGCCGATGTTCCGGCTGCGCTTCGTCAGTCCTCTCGTTGACGCATTCGCGCACCCTCGCATACGCTCCACGCGAGGATTCTTCGCCATGCGCTCGATCGCCCGAATTGTCGCCGCTCTGTCACTTGCCACGCTGTTCGTGGTCACAGCCTTCGTCCCCGCACGGACCGCCGTTCAGGCCCAAGCCGCGCCCGCGTCGCCATTCGACAAACTGAAATTCCGCGATATTGGCCCAGGCGTCACCAGCGGCCGCATCCACGACATCCAGATCGACCCGAAAGACCCCGCCGTGCTCTACGTCGGCACGGCCGGCGGCGGCATCTGGAAAAGCACGAACAAAGGCACGACGTGGAAGGACATCTTCGGCACGCAGCCCGACTCGTCATTCGGCGCGCTGGCCATCTTTGAAAAGAACCCGCAGATCGTGTGGGCCGGATCCGGCGAACAGAACAACCGCCAGAGTTCATCGTGGGGCGGCGGCGTCTATCGCTCGACCAACGGCGGCGAGACGTGGACGCACGTCGGCCTCCACGACACGCGCTCGATCGGCCGCGTCGTCCTCGACCCCGCCGATCCGAACATCGCGTACGTCGCGGCCGTCGGCAACCTCTGGGCCGAGAACGCCGAGCGCGGCGTGTTCAAGACCACCGACGCCGGCAAGACGTGGAAGAAGGTGCTCTACATCGACACCTACACCGGCGCGACCGACATCGTGATGGACCCGCGCAACGCGAGCGTCCTCTACGCGGCGACGTACCAGCGCATGCGCAGCGCCTGCTGCTTCAACGGCGGCGGCCCCGGTAGCGCGCTCTACAAGAGCACCGACGCGGGCGCGACGTGGAAGAAACTCGACGGCGGCATCCCCGCCGGTGACAAAGGCCGCATCGGCCTCGCGATCGCGATGTCGAAACCCGACGTGCTGATGGCCACGATTGAGCATCCATTGCAGGGCGGCCTCTACCGCACGGAGGACGCGGGCGCGACATGGAAGCGCATGAGCGGCACCAACCCGCGGCCGATGTACTACAGCAAGCCGACGATCGACCCGAACGACGACAAGCACATCTGGATCCCCGGGGTGTCGATCGTGCACTCGAAAGACGGCGGCGCCACGTTCATCGAAGAGCCGACCTCGGCGACCTACGACCTCGGCCTCAAGACCGATCATCACGTGCTGAAGGTGGATCCCTCCAACTCGGCGCACATCTACGTCGTGGGCGACGGTGGCCTGCACGAGAGCTTCGACATGGGCAAGACGTACATTCGCCACGGCAACATTCCCGTGGCACAGGCCTATCGCGTGGCCGTGGATAACCGCGATCCGTACTTCGTCTACACGGGCCTGCAGGACAATCACTCGTGGATGGGCCCGAGCGCCACGCGCCACTGGCTCGGCATCCTGAATCAGGACTGGGTCGAGATCGGCTTCAGCGACGGCACCGGCAAAGCCGTCGACGTCGCCAACAACCGCAAGGTCTACTCCTCATCATCTGGCGGCAATCTGTCACTCGTGGATCCGCTCACGGGCGACACGGTCGGTATTACGCCGCGCGCGCCCGCGGGGGAGCCGGCGCACCGCTTCGACTGGGACGCGCCGGTGATGGCCTCGCGCCACACGCCCGGCACGGTCTACCTCGGCGGCAATCGCTTCTTCACATCAAAGGACTACGGCTCCACGTGGACACGCAGCGACGACCTGACGCGTTCGCTCAATCGCGATGGCGTGATGCTGATGGGCGTGGCCAATCGCGACACGCGCATCTCGCGCAACGACGGCGACGCGATCAGCGAGATCTCGAACTTCGCCGAGTCGCCCATCGATCCGAAAGTGCTGTGGGTCGGCACGGACGACGGGAACGTGCAGGTCTCGATTGACGGCGGGCTCAAGTGGACGGAACTCAGCAAGTCCATCAGCGGTGTGAAAGACGGCACCTTCGTCGGCGACATCGTCGCCTCGTCAGCCTCGCGCGGCACGGCGTTCGTGTCGTTCGACGCGCATCGCGACGGCGACTTCAAGCCGTACCTGTTCAAGACGTCGGACTTTGGCAAGACGTGGAAGTCCGTGACGAACGGATTGCCGGGCGATGACGCGTCGATCCGCGGTCTGGCCGAGTTCCCCGGTCAGCCGAACGTGCTGTTCGCCGGCACGGAACGCGCGATGTTCGTCACGCACGACGGCGGCGATCACTGGACGCGGCTCACGGCCAATCTGCCGACGACCCGATATGACGACGTGGTGGTGCATCCGAAGACGAAGGACCTGATTCTCGCGACCCACGGCCGCGGTATCTGGATCCTGGACAACGCGTCGCCGATCGCGGAATGGACGCCGGCGGTGGCGGCCGAGAAGGCGCATCTGTTCAATGTGCCGCGCGCGACGTTGATGCTGTATTGGGAAGACATCTCGAACATGGGGCAGTACTTCTACACGTCGGAGAATCCGGCGGAGGGCGCGCAGTTCTCGTACTCGCTGGGTCAGGCCGCCCAGAAGGTGAAGTTCATTGTCACCAACCCGACGGGTCGTGTGATTCGTGAGCTGACCGGCCCCGCAACAGCCGGCGTCATTCATCGAGTGAACTGGGATCTGCGCCTTGCTGCGCCGGCCTCGACGGGCCGCGGTGGTGGTGGCGGCGGGGAAGAGGGCGGTGGCCCTTCGACAGGCTCAGGGCAAGCGGCCGGCGGTGCACGTGCGGTGCAGTTGCCGATTCCGTCGCACGAGATTGGCGCGCGCGGTCCGCAGATCGCGCCCGGCACGTTCAAGGTGACGCTCGAAGTGGATGGCGTGGCGGCGGGATCAAAGACGTTTGAGGTGCGAGGCGACCCGGCAGCGGACGTGACCACGCTGCAGCACAAGGCGCGCGAGGCCTTCGTGTTCGAAGTCATCGATCTACAGGCGAAGGTCGACGCGTTGGCGAAGGACGTGGCCACGCGTCGGGCTGCAGCCACGGGCGATGCGGCGGCGAAGCTGCAGGCGATCGAAGCACGGTTGGGTGCCGCCGGCGGCGGCGCGCGTGGCGGTGGCGCCGGCCGCGGTGGTGCTGCCGGTCAGGCGCAGCCGATCCGCACGCGGCTGAGCGGTCTGCTCGGAGGCTTCACCATCTCGGGGGCAACGACGGGCAGCATGAAGCCGCCGACGGGCACGCAGACGGCAACGCTCGCTGGCGTGAAGAAGGACCTGGCGGCGATCGAGCTGGAGCTGAAGAAGTAGGGGTTCGCGACTAGTACGGCGTCGTGATCAGGATCGAGAAGTCCACGATCGACGTGAGTTGGCCGATGTCGTAGAGCTTGACGCAGTACTGACCAACGGCGAGCGTGGTCTTGATCTGCGGCGCGTCGACCGCCGAGCTGGCTGTGGTTTGCAGGCTCTGCGTCAACACGCAGTTGTTGCTGACGACCGTGCCGAGGCCGAGCCCCATGACCGCGTTGGTCTGCGTGATCCCCGTCAACTGGACCGTCACGGTGCCGGCGGTCGTCACCGAGAACGTTCGCCACGCCGAGCCGCGTTCCTGAAGCCGGCTCACGAAGCTGATCGAATTGATGAAGTCGGGCGTAGTGGGGGTGCTGCCGCAGGCCATCGTGCCCGAGACAGACAGCATCAGCAATCCAGCGAACAACAGTCGTTTACACATTGGGGATTTGTGCAGCCAATCAGCTGCACTGACAATGTCGCACGCTCGGCACACAATGTCCACTGTGATCAACCTTCCCGAGACGTTCGGCCACATCGACATCTACCTCTTCGACCAGCTGCTGAAGGGCCGCATCACGGCGGCCGATCGGGTGCTCGACGCGGGCTGTGGGTCCGGCCGGAACCTCTTGTACCTCATGAAGATGGGGTGCCGCGTCTCTGCTGTAGACGCCAATCCCGTCGCGGTGGCCGGGGTGGCCGAGCTGGCCGGGGAGCTGGGCACCGGCCTGCCGGCTGAGAACTTCCGCACGGAGGCCGTCGAGGCGCTCTCATTCCCTGACGCATCGTTCGACGTCGTGATCTGCTGCGCCGTGCTGCACTTTGCCAAAGACGACGCGCATTTCGACGCGATGGTGCGGTCGTTGTGGCGTGTGCTCCGGCCCGGCGGGGTGTTCTTCGCGCGGTTGGCCTCGACGCTGTTGCCTGACCCGCACTTCAGCTATCTCGTGAGCCCTGAACAACTCGAGCAGCTGACCACCTCGCTGGGCGGCCAACTGCTCGATCCTCTCAAAACAACGGTCGTGCACGGTCAACGCGCGATGACCACCTGGGTCATGCGCAAGG
>CAYHEX010000345.1:0-4236 GCA_964355365.1 uncultured Solibacteraceae bacterium
CGGCACCTGCGCTTTGAAGAACGCGAGTTGCAGGTCCTTCATCTCCTGCCAGTCCACCACCTCGGTGTGCAGATCCAGGCCCAGACCATCCACGACCTTCTCGATGTTGTGGACTGCCTGCTGCGAATTCCATCCAGCGTCCACATGAAAAATCAGGGGCCGCAGCCCGAACTTCTCTTTCGCCAGATAGGCCAGATACGAGCTGTCCACCCCCCCGCTGATCCCCAGGAGGCAGTCGTGATCGCGGCCCCGGCCGGCGCGCTTGATCTGGTCCACCTCGGCCATGATCTCGCGCAAGCCCCGTTCGCCCGTGTGCCAGTGCGGCACGATGTTCGTGTGGTAGTTGTTGCAGTAGTCGCACCAGCCACGCGCGTCGAACACGATGTTCGAGTCGGACGTGTCCATGATGCAGTTGGCGCAGATCTGATACGGGCGTGTAGGAGACATTTCAGCTATTGGGTCTCGGTAACGAGCTCATGGATGACGGAACGGAGCGTCGTCACTCTCCGGTAACCCAGCCGGTCGAGACCGGCGTGCGAATAGATGCGATCAGGCGGCGAGTGCTCGGGCAGGAACCGGTACGCGACCGAGAGCAGCGCCGTTGGCACGACGCCGCCACAACGCGCCGGTCGCCGACCCAGCGCGGCACGCACGGTATTTTCGACTGCCGCGTACGTGTTGTCCGCATCCTCATCGTCAGACACATTATAGACGTGCCCCGTCTGCGAGACCTCGGTACGGGCCAGGAGTAACAGCGCCGCGACAACGTTCTGCACCGCGACGTAGTTGAATCGCCTCGAGCCCAGCAGCATCCGTCGCGCAACGTTCAGTGCAGGAGACCCGTGGCGCACTCGACGAATCATGCCCGTCAGGCCTGCGCCACCGGGACCGATCACTTCCGTCGGCCGCAGAATCGCGAGTTCCATTCCGGGCAACGCGCTCCTACGCAATGCCTCTTCGATGGCAAACTTCGTTTCCTGATATTCGCCGGTCGGCGCCGGCAGCACGCGGTCGCCGACGGGACTGGAGGCCGCTGAACCGACGACGACGGCCGTGCTGCAGTGCACGAACCGGCTCACGCCCGCCTGCAGGGCGGCCGCGACGAGCGCGTCGGCCGCCGCCACGTTCGCGGCCCGTCCACCGCCGAGGTACGCCAGATGGATGACAGTGTCAGCGGACGCCAGAAACGGAGCCAGGCTGGCGGAGTCGCTGAGATCCCCAGTGCAGAATGTCACGCCGTCGCCCGACATCCCCGGCGCCGCACGACGCGACAAGACGCGCACCCGCATGTCGCCGGCACTGAGAGCCGCCGCCACGAGGTGGCGGCCGATGAAACCGCTCGCCCCCGTGATCGCCAGCGTCTTCACGCCGGCGGGCCCAATAGCAGTTCGCGCTGGGTCCGCGCCACTTCCGGATCGGCAAGCCGCTTCGCAGCTGCAGCCTTCACGGTCGCGCGCCGATCGCCTTGAGTCGGTCGTTCGACGGCCAGCCGTTCAATGGTCTCGACAAAACGGTCCTCATCGGCGAGATCGATGTCCCATCCCAGTCCGTCTGACGCGAGGTCGTGGAACGCAGTTTCGGTGCTCGTGAGTACCGGCGTGCCCGCCACGAGCGATTCCGCAATAACGTGTCCAAACGCTTCGCCACCGCTCGGAAAGAGAAACACGTCGTATCGACCAAACGTGCTGACGACATCGTCCGCGCGCACCAGACCACGATAGGTAACGACGACATTCGCCGGCAACTGCGCGATCAGCGACTGGCACTCCCGCCAGTACGCCTCATCGGCCGTCGGGCCGTAGATGTCGAACACAATCGGCGCACGGACGCGCTGCAGGATTCGGATGGCATAGTCGAGGTTCTTCTCCCGCGCCACTCTCGACAGAAACACCACTCGCAGCTCGGCGCGAGCGCCGTCGGCGCCGTTGATCGCCGCGACCGCTCGGACAGCCTTGATGCCGAAATCCGGCGCGACGTGAATCTCGCTCTCCGGCACGTGCATCTCCTTGCGAATGTCCGCCGCTTCGAGCCGGCTTGACGCATGCCACACGAGCCCTCGATAGAGGCCGATCGCGCGGGCGACCCACATGAAACCCAGCTTCTTCGGATACTTCTGCCGCAGCGAGGCCCACGCAAATTCGCCGCGGGGCGCCACGATCGGCCGGCGCAGCCGGACGCCGCCGAACAGCCGTCGCCAGAGCAGCTTCACGGTCAGTGGATCGAAGAAGCTGTTCAGCCAGATGGCGTCGTGGGGCGTCCGGTTCACCAGTTCGGCCAGTGACGTCGCCGACTCAGCTCCGGATGACAGGTAGTACACCTCCGCTCCCCCGACCATCTGCCAGGCGTCCACGTGAACGCCCGGGTAGGGCGCCGTGTCTCCCAGATCGCGATCACGCGTAATGACCTTGAACGTGACCTCGTCCCCGAGGTGATCGATCGTGTTGACCACCGCTCGCACGATGCCGCCCGCCTTGAATCCGGGCAGGTAGTTGCCGACGACGACGAGGACAACGGGCTTCGCGCCGGTGTGTGTCACGCGGCGCGCGCCCCACGCCCCATCACCCGCCATACGGCGGCGAACATCCCCAGATAGATGAAGGGTGCAGCGCTCCGATCCGCCAGCGAGCATCCAAGCACCAGCAACATCAACAGGAGAAACTCCTGCTGGCGCTTCTGCGACAACTCCGCCGTGAACGTCCGGATGGGATAGACGAAGGACATGAGGAAGCACCACGTGCCGATCAATCCTGAGCCGAAGAGCAGGCGTACCAGTTGTGAGTGCGGGTTGTTCACCTCAGCCCACTGCATGAAATACCGATTGGCCGTCACCGACGCGGAACCCTGGCCCGAGCCGAGGAGGATCGGGAGCAGATGCCCGTGGCGCGCCTTGACCGTCAAGTCATAGAGCGGGTAGATGTCCGAATTCGATTTCGACATCAGGTACTCCAGCGGCCGACCTTCTTCCAGCGTCGTCCAGAGGTCCGACGCCGCGGCGACGTAGCCACGTACGCGCGAACTGGTCATGCCAGCCGCCCCTGCCACCAGGACCACCAACGCCAGCGCCAGTAGCGCCTGACGTCTCCGGTCCGCGTCGATGGTCGGCAGATAGAAGAGGACGGCGAGGCCCACAAACAGGGCGATCCCGAGCAGCCCGGTCGCGCTTTGCACAAACAACGCCGCCCCGATGATCGCGTAGGTCCAGCGGCGATTGAGCCGTTCGCCGCGGAAATACGCTTCGAGGTGGAGGATCGCCAAACCCAGGAACAGATACACGAAGGCCTGGCGCGGTTCGCCGGCCAGACCGTGAAAGCGTCCTTCAACGCTGAGGCCGTCCGCGAGGTGGCGCGGCAGCAGGTACAGGCCAAACCCGCGGGCCAGGATGACATCGATCACGCCCACGACGTACGACAGCGTGAACATCATGCGGAATCGCGAGAAGGCGTAGGCGACTTCCTCGCGAGTGGCGAGGATGTACCGCGGAAGGACGGCGAAATACACCACGTAGTAGATCGTGGCGATGTACTCGACGAACGGCCGGATGTCCGGCGCGTTTATCGCTCGCGAAAGCGCGCTCCGTCGGATGAATGTGAGCGCCTCCGGCGCCACGGCATACGCCCCGGATACCGCGCCGAGGATGCCGGCCAGAATCGCCAAGACGACGTACGCGTACTGGTACTTGAACAACGGGTGCCGCCACCCCGGAATGACGGCGAACCTGTTCGGTGAGGTCAGGAACCATTGTCCGAACCTGACCGCCAGGATCGCCACGACCACCGCCTGCAAGAGGCGCGACACGTTGCCTGTCACACCGGCTGTGGCCTCCTCGAGCACGACAAAGAAGAACAGCGGCTCGAAGATCACAGACCAGACGTACAGGCGCTTCCACAGGGCAATCACAGCCGGCCCACCACGTAACTCGCGACCCGCGTAGCCGCGAAGACGTACAAGCGAAGAGTTGGACGCGACACCAATCGCAAATAGTGCCGCCGCGCGCGAAGGTCGGCGATCAACATCCTCCAGAACGCCCTGGCGCTGAATGTCGAATCAGAGATCGCCTCGACGCCACATTCCGCTCTGACATCGACGAACAGCCGTACACCGCGCGACGTCATCAGGTGAGAGTGCATGATGTCCTCGCAGAACGCCTTGCCGGGGAACGGAAAATACGCGTCGAGCACCAACTCCTCACGATAATGCAGAACGCAGCCCCCTGGCACCCACTCGACCGCCCTGACG
>CAYHEX010000346.1:0-4232 GCA_964355365.1 uncultured Solibacteraceae bacterium
GGGGGAACGGCCCGAGGATTTGGAGCTGTTCCAGGCGGAGCGGCTCGTGTCGCGCGTGCTGGGCATGGGCGACGTGCTGTCGTTGATCGAGCGCGCGGAAGCGGCGCTCGATGATGAGAGCCGTGAGAAGTTGGCGCAGAAGAAGGACTTCAACGATTTCTCGTTGGAGGACTTCCGCGATCAGCTCCGCACGATCAAGAAGATGGGACCGCTCGAGCAGGTGCTCGGGATGATCCCGGGTATGGGCGGGCTGAAGCAGTTGAACGAACAGCGCGCGAATATGGACCCGAAGCAGTTGGATCGGGTCGAAGCGATCATCAACTCCATGACGCCCGGCGAACGCCGGAATCATGCGGTGCTGAACGGCAGCCGGCGTAAGCGCATCGCGCGCGGCAGCGGCACGAAGGTGGAGGACGTCAATCGCGTCCTCAAACAGTTCGTGGAGATGAGAAAGATGCTGAAGACCATGGGCGCGATGACGTCAGGACGGGGCGGACGTCAGAAGCTCATGCAAATGTTGAGAGGGAGATAGGCAATGCTCGTAATTCGTATGCGTCGGGCCGGATCGAAGAAGCGCCCGTTTTCACGTGTCGTCGTCACCGAAAGCTCCTCGAAGCGCGACGGTCGTTTTGTCGAAGTGGTCGGGCACTACAATGCCCGCACGAATCCCGAGACGCTCGTGCTCGACGGCGATCGCGTCACGTATTGGCTGAGCAAGGGCGCGCAACCGTCCGACACCGTGCGCACGTTGATCAAGCGCAACCCGGCGGCGATGGTCAAGGCCGCCGATGTGGCGGTCGTCGAGCAGGCGGCATCGTGAGCCGCGCCCGCGACGTCGTCGACGTCGTGGCGCGCGCGCTGGCGGCGAAGCCCAACGGCGTGCAGGCGACCGAGTACGAGCGGCGTAATCAGACCGTCGTGGAACTCACGATGGCGCCGGGCGAGCTGGGCCGCGTGATTGGACGGCAGGGCCGCACGGCCTCGGCGATCCGCACGCTGGCATCAACCGCCGGTGAACTCGAAGGCCTGCGCGTCGCCGTCGATTTTCTCGACGAGTAGCGCGGAGATTCCGCCATGACCGCACCCGAGTGGGATGCCATGGTGCTCGTCGGGCACATCGTCCGGCCGCACGGCAATCGCGGCCAGGTAATGGTGGCGCCCGAGACGGATTTCGCCGAGACGCGCTTTGCGCCCGAGGCGACGTTGTGGATTCGGCGCGCCGGGCAGCTGGCGGCCATGACCGTGCGGGAGTGCCGATTTCACGACGGTCGCCCGATCATCGGGCTGGCCGGCGTGGAGAGCATCAACGACGCGGAGACGTTTCGGGGATGCGAACTGCGAGTGCCCGATGACGCGCTGCCGGCGTTGGGCGGCGGGCAGTTCTGGTACCACGAGTTGATCGGCTGCCAGGTCGTTACGATGGCGGGACAGGACGTCGGTCCGGTGGTCCGGATCGATCAAGGCGCAACGGACCTGCTGGTGGTCGGAGGCGCGGGCGGCGAAGTGCTCGTGCCGATGGTGGATTCGATCTGCCGGCGGTTCGATGTCGCCGGGCGCAGGATTGAGATCGAGCCGATCGCCGGCTTGCTCGACGTGAACCTGAAGAAAGAGAAGGCGCCTGAACAGGCGAAGGGCGGCCAGCGTCGTGATCGTTGATATCGTCACGATCTTTCCGCAGATGATCGAACCCGCGCTGGCGGAAGGGGTTGTCGGCCGCGCGCGGACGAAAGGCCTGGTGGATGTGCGCGCGCGCGACTTGCGCGTCTACACCAGTGATCGGCACCATGTTGTGGACGACATGCCGTTTGGCGGTGGTCCGGGGATGGTGATGAAGCCGGAGCCGCTGTTTCGTGCGATCGAGGACATCTCGGCCGAACGGGGGGCGCCAACGGCGGTGATCTTGACCACGCCGCAGGGACGCCGCTTCTCGCACGCGGAAGCGGTCCGGTTCAGCCGGATGGAACGGCTGATCATCATCTGCGGACGGTACGAAGGCGTGGATGAACGCGTGGCCGACGCGCTCGTCACCGACGAGGTTTCGATCGGGGATTACGTGTTGACCGGCGGGGAACTGCCGGCACTCGTGGTGGTGGACGCGGTGGTGCGACTCGTGCCCGGGGTCGTGGGCGACGAGGAGTCGGTGGCGGCGGATTCATTTGTGGACGGGTTGCTTGATTACCCGCACTACACGCGGCCCGCGGAGTTCAGGGGCATGAAAGTGCCGGACGTGTTGCTGTCTGGTCATCATGCGGAGATTGCGCGGTGGCGGCGAGAGCAGCAACTGCGACGAACGGAAGAACGGCGACCGGACTTGCTGCGGCGCCAGGAACTTAATAAGGAGAGCACGTCATGAAGGCAGTGGATATTCTCGAAAAGGCCCAGTTGTTGGTGCGGCCGGTGATGCGGTCGGGCGATACGGTGCGCGTGCACGTGAAAGTGCGCGAAGGCGACAAGGAGCGCATCCAGATGTACGAAGGCACGGTGATCGGTCAGCACCGCGGCGGCGCGAGCGCGACGTTCACGGTGCGCAAGGTCTCGTTCGGCCAGGGCGTGGAACGTATCTTCCCGCTGCACTCGCCGACCATCGACAAGATCGACGTGCTGCGCGGAGCGCAGGTGCGCCGTGCCAAGCTGTATTTCCTGCGCGATCTGCGGGGTAAGGCCGCGCGCATGAAGGAAACTCGGCGCCCGGCGTAGTTCGACTGGTATGAGCCCCAGGCCGCGCGCCACGCGAACATTGGAACGCGAGGCGCGCCGGCTTGGGTTCGTGCATGTGGCCGGCGTCGATGAAGTGGGACGCGGCTGTCTGGCCGGTCCTGTCGTCGCGGCTGCTGTAGTGTTGCCGTCGGACCTTCGGGTACCGGGCATCGCCGATTCGAAGGCGCTGACGGCCAATCAGCGTGAAGTCCTGTTTGACCGCATTACACGGGCGGCGCAGTCTTGGCACGTGGCCTCGGTCGACGCGGCGGAGATCGATCGCATCAACATCCTTCGCGCGTCCCTGATCGCGATGCGCCGCGCCATCGAGGCGCTCCTGCCGTTACCGGACTTCGTGCTCGTCGACGGCCATCTCGACATTCCTGACTTGCTCATTCCGCAACGCCCTGTCATCGGCGGAGACCGGCGCTCGACGGCCATTGCCGCAGCATCAATTCTGGCCAAGGTGACGCGCGATCGCTGGATGGTCGAGGCGCACGTCCGCGATCCCCGGTACGGTTTCGACAATCACAAGGGCTACGGCACCCCCGAGCATTTGCGCGCGGTGGCCGAATTCGGATACTCCGACCTGCATCGGCGTTCGTTCAGAGCGCCGACGCTGTTTGATACCATCGACGGCTGAGGCCACCATTCGTTTCTTCAGTCGACTGCTCATCGCTGCCTATCTGATCGAAGCCGGCGTGCTTCTGGTGCTGGCGCCGTGGTCCGGGCTGTGGGAGCGGAACTACTTCGCTGCGGCTCTGCCATGGCTCGGCCTCTGGATGGCCAGCGCCTACGTGAGAGGTGCGGTGACCGGCGTCGGTCTGGTGACGGCGCTTGGCGGCCTCCGTGATCTTGTGAGTGCCTTCATGCTGCGTCATCCCGCGAATAGCGGAAACCCGCCGCAGTGATATTTGCCAGGCAGCGGCCGGTCGTGTGTTTGGTGACCGATCGCCGCCGCACCGCTCCGGGCGCTTCGTCGTTTGCCGGCCAGCAACAGGCCCTCCTCGCGTTGATTGCCGCCGCCGCTGACGCGGGCGCTGACCTCGTCCACATTCGCGAACACGATCTTTCAGTGCGGGACCTGCATCGCCTGGCGGCTGCTGCGGTCGGGATCACTCGCGGGTCCGGCTGCCGCATCGTTGTGGGAGACCGCGCGGACGTGGCGATCGCCGCGGGCGCTGACGGTGTGCACCTGCCGGCGGCGGGGCCGCCCGTAGCACGGGTGCGGGCTTCAGTGCCGCGTGGTTGGTTCGTCGGGCGCTCAGCGCATTCACGCGAAGAGTTGGTTCTGGCCGGAGCCGCCGACTATGCGGTGTTCGGCACAGTATTCGCCACCGACTCAAAGCCTGGAATGCCCGGTCAGGGGATTCAGGGCCTGGCCGACGCCGTCGCACATAGTCAGACGCCAATTCTGGCAATCGGCGGAATCACGATTGAGCGTGCCAGAGCCTGCGCGGCTGCCGGAGCGTCGGGTGTGGCGGCCATCTCGCTATTCATTCCGGGCGTGCCCGGCGGGATCGGGCCGCGCAGGG
>CAYHEX010000347.1:0-4216 GCA_964355365.1 uncultured Solibacteraceae bacterium
GCGGGTGAGCGGACGGCTCGAGAAACCACCGACGCGCTGCTGTCGGTCTTCGGAATCGCGGCCGTTGACGAAGGCGTGGTCCACACTGCCAATGCCATGGGCTGGAACGACTTTGAGGACGCGGTGACCGCGGCCGCCGCGCAACGCGCGAAGTGCGCGGCCATCATCACGCGCAACCCGAAGGACTTCAAGGGCTCGCCGGTGCGTGTGATCACGCCGGCGGAAGCCGCTGCCTGGCTGGGCGTCGGAATAGCCAGATAACAAATAGTCGGCTGTCTCCCAGGGTGTATTCTCCCCAGATGATTCTGCGCCGTGCAGCCATCCTCACTTGTGTTGTTTCCTTCGCCGCCCTCGGGGCGGCGTTTTACTTGGTGCCCACGCTCAACGCGAAGCAGGCGTCCGTCAGTGCGAGTCTGTATTCGGGTCTGCACTGGCGCTCGGTCGGTCCAGCCCGCGCCGGACGCGTTGATGCGGTCGCCGGTGTGCCCGGCAAGCCGAACGAGTTCTATCTCGGCTCGGTGGGAGGCGGTCTCTGGAAGACGCGCAATGCTGGCCGCACGTGGAAGCCGGTGTTTGACGGCCAGCCCGTGTCATCGATCGGCGCCATTGCGGTCGCGCCATCCAACGGCGACATCGTCTACGTCGGTTCCGGCGAGAGCACGCTGCGCGACTCCACGTCGTACGGCAACGGTGTGTACAAAAGCATTGACGCCGGTGTGACGTGGACGCACATCGGTCTCGACGACACCCAGCACATCGGCCGTGTGGCCGTCGATCCAAGAAATCCCAACATCGTCTTTGTTGCGGCGATTGGCCATTTCTACGGGCCCAACAAGGACCGCGGCGTGTTTCGGTCGAAGGACGGCGGCAAGACGTGGGACAAAGTGCTGTTCAAGGATGAGAACACGGGCGCCGTCGATGTGGTCATCGACCCGGTCAACCCGCTGAACGTCTACGCCAGTCTCTGGAACACCCGTCGTCCGCCGTGGTTCATCTACGCGCCGTCGAACGGTCCGGGCGGCGGTCTCTACAAGTCCGCGGACGGCGGCACGACGTGGAAGCAGATGACGTCAACCCTGCCGACCGAAGGCTTCGGCCGCAGCGGCATCGCGATCGCGCCCAGCAATCCGAAGCGCCTCTACGCCGTCGTCGACGCGAAAGAGGGCGGTGTCTTCCGCAGTGACGACGCGGGCCTGACGTGGACGAAGTCGAGCGCGGACACGCGGTTGTGGGGACGCGGTTGGTATTTTGAGAAGATCGTCGTCGATCCGAAGAACCCGGATGTGGTGTTTGTGCCGAACGTCGGCGTGCAGCGGTCGCGCGACGGCGGCGCCACGTGGCAGAAGTGGGCCGTGAAGGGCTCGCCGGGCGGCGACGACTATCACCAGATGTGGATTTCTCCGGTGGACTCGAACATCGCCATCGTCGCGAGCGATCAGGGCGCGATCGTGACAACGACCGCGACCGACGAGACGCCGGAGTGGAGTTCGTGGATCAACAACTCTATCGCGCAGATCTACCACGTGGCGCCCGACTATCACTTTCCCTATTGGCTGACCGGCGCGCAGCAGGACAGCGGCGCGGTGCGGGTGCGCGTGCGCGGCAACAACGCGATGCTGAACATGCGCGACTGGGAAGGCACGTGCGCGGGCGGCGAGAGCGGCTACACGGCGCCGGATCCGCTGCGGCCCGACATTCTCTTCGGCGGCACGGTCGAATGGTGCAATGTCGCAACGGGCGAGACCGCCAACGTCTCGCCCGAGCGCAACATGACCGAGCCGGCGCGTCACGCCTGGACCCAGCCGCTCGTGTTTTCGCAGGCCGATCCGCACGCGCTGTATTTTGCGAATCAGTTCGTCTTCAAGACCTCCGACGGTGGACAGAACTGGGCGCAGATCAGCGCCGATCTCACGCGCGAGGATCCGGGTGTGCCGCCGAACCTCGATGCCGCCGCAGCGGCCGACAAGGCCCCCAACGCGGGCAAGCGCCTCGGCGTGGTCTACACGCTGGCGCCGTCGCCCGTCCTCAAACCGATGCTCTGGGCCGGCACCGACGACGGTTACATTCACGTCACGATGGACGACGGCAAGACGTGGACGAACGTGACGCCGCCGGCCATGACCGCGTGGACGAAGGTCTCGATGATCGAGGCGTCGCACACGGACTATCGCGTGGCCTACGCGGCGGCTGAGCGGCATCAGCTCGAGGACTTCGAGCCGTACTTCTACCGCACGCGCGACGCCGGCAAGACCTGGCAGAAGATCACGACGGGCATCGCGCCCGGGGTGTATGCGCAGACGATCAAGGAAGACCCGAAGCGCCCCGGCCTGCTCTACGCCGGCACGGAGCGCGCCGTCTACGTGTCGTTCGACGACGGCGATCACTGGCAGTCGCTGCAACTGAATCTGCCGGTGACATCGATGCGCGACCTCGCGGTCAAGGACAACGACTTGATCGTGGCTACGCACGGCCGCGGCTTCTGGCTGATCGACGACGTCAGCGTGCTGCGCCAGATCAGCGACGCGGTGGCGGGCGCGGATGCGCACTTGTTCAAGCCGGCCGACGTGTTCAACCTGCCGGCGGGCAGCGACAACGGCACACCGCTGCAGAAGGACGAGGCGTTGTTCGAGAACGCGCCGAACGGGGCCGTGATCGACTACTACCTGAAGACAGCGGCGACGGCGCCAATCACGATCGATATTCTCGATGCGGCCGGCACGGTGATTCGCTCCTACACGAGCACGCCGCCCGCGGCGAACGATGCCAATCAGACGATTTCGATGCTGTGGCGCAACGCGCTCGAGCCGCTGGCCACCTCGGCGGGCATGCACCGGATGACGTGGGATCTGCGCGCGGCCACCGCGGCGGGCGGACGAGGCGGGGGACGTGGCGCGGCGGCCGCGGCGCCGCTGGCGGGCAGGTTCACCGTGCGACTGACCGCGAACGGGCAGACGAAGACGCAGGCGCTGACGGTCAGACCGGATCCACGGCGTTAATCACTGATTGCGGGATTGGGGGAATGGGGGATTAGGTCAGTGAACGGAGTGATTGGCCTCTGAATGGGTCACTTCGAACCCATTCCCCCATTCCCCCACTCCTCCATTCCCTCATTAATGCTGGCATCGTCCTTGCTGTGACACGTGGTGGAGGTTTGTATGCGACGTTTCCCCAGCTCCCTGATTGTTGCGGCTTCACTGGCCATGGTTTCCATTGCGGGACAGGCGAGTGCAGGGCAGGCGCGTCCGCGTTCAGCCCCACCGTCGAATCCGCAGGGCCAGGGTTCGTCGGGTTCTTCCGGTCAAAGCAGCCAGCCAAGCCAGTCGGATCGCGGGCGTTCGCAGGCGCAACGGCGCGACGCCCCGCAGCAGCAGCAACAGACACAGCAGCAACCGCGCGACAACGCCCGTAACAACTCGCGGGTGGATGCCCGCCCGAGTCCGAGTCCCAACTCGAGCTACGACGCGCGCAACTACACACCGCGCGACAACGGCTATCGCAACAACGACAACAGCCGCTACGACAACCGCAACGTGCCGCAGCGCCAGGCCATGCCCGCGCCGCGCGACCGGTACATCGATACGAACCGCAACGGACGTGACGACCGCAACGACAATCGCGGCGGCAGCTTCCTCGGCGGTCTCCTCGGCGGTCTGCTCGGCAACGATCGCGACGACCGGCGGTACAGCAGCTACGGGTACGACAACTACGGGTACGGCAACTACGGGTACGGCAACTACGGCTACGACCGCTACGCGCCGACCTATCGCTACGGCGGCTCCCGCATCATCATCGCGCCGCGCCAACCGCAGCGCTTCACCCGCTCCTGGTTCTCGTTCCGGCCGCAGACCCGGCTGAGCATGGGGCTGACGATGGGCTATCCGATCGACTTCCCGAGTTGGTACGACCCGTACATGGTGGGCACACCCGGATACGTCCGCCCGTACATGCCCTACGGCGGTGTGAGCTTCGACGTCGAACCGCGCGACGCCGAGTTGTGGGTGGATGGCGAATACATCGGCCGTGTGTCGGACTACACGTCCTACGACCCGCCGCTGACCCTCGTGGCCGGCCGGCACCACGTCGAACTGACCGGCCGCAACTACCAGTCGGTGGCGTTCGACATCACCGTGGTGGCTGGGCAGGTGATCCCGTATCAGGGGACGCTGCCGTACTACCGATAGCTGTTAATGGGGGAGTGGGGGACTGGGGGATTGGG
>CAYHEX010000348.1:0-4206 GCA_964355365.1 uncultured Solibacteraceae bacterium
GACGTGCTGGCGTCACAGTCCGGATACCTGGGCGGCCTCGATGCGGAGCTGGTGGGACGCGCCGCGGTCCTGCTCGGCGCCGGGCGCGAGCGGGTCGACAGCGTGATCGATCCGGGCGTGGGCATCGACATCAGGCTGGCATCGGGCGCCGCGGTGCGCGCGGGCGACCCGGTGATGACCGTGTCCTACAACGATCAGGCGCGCTGCGACCAGGCGCGCGTCTTGCTCGCTGAGGCCATTCAAGTGGTGGAGGCGCCGCCGACGGCGACGCCCGTGATTCGTGAAGTGATTGGAGGACGCCGTTGACGCTGCTGACCAGACTGCAACCGCTCGTTGGACTTGTGCTGATTCTCGCGACCGCCTACGCCCTGTCGACCAATCGAAAGGCGATCAGGATCAAGACGATCGCCTGGGGGCTGGGTCTGCAGTTTCTCTTCGCCTTGATCGTCCTCAAGACCGGCGTTGGCCAGAACGTGTTCCGCGTCCTGGGTGACAAAATGCAGCAACTGCTGGGTTTTGCCACCGTCGGCTCGTCGTTCGTATTCGGCCCGCTCGGTGACAAAGCTGTGTGGGGCCAGGCGATGACCAAGGTCTTCGGTGACGCCGGCGGCGCCTACACGGTGATCTTCGCGTTCCAGATTCTGCCCACCATCATCTTTGTCGCGGCGCTGTTCGCCGTCCTCTACTACTTCGGCGTGATGCAGATCGTCGTCCGGTTCTTCGCGGTGGTCATGAACCGCGTCATGGGCGCGAGTGGTGCGGAGTCGCTCAACGTGGCGGCCAGCATCTTTATGGGCCAGACGGAGGCCCCGCTCACCATTCGCCCCTACCTGTCGAAGATGACCCAGTCCGAGCTGATGACCGTGATGACGGCCGGCATGGCGCACATCTCGGGCGGCATCATGGCGGCGTACATTGCGTTCGGGATCCGGGCCGAGCATCTGCTGACCGCGGTGATCATGACGGCGCCCGGCACACTGATGATGGCGAAGATGTTCGTGCCCGAAACAGGGGTTCCCGAGACGCAGGGCAGTGTGAAGCTGCAGATCGAGAAGACGGACGTCAACGTGATCGACGCCGCCGGCCGCGGCACCAGCGAAGGCCTGCACCTCGCCCTGAACGTGTGCGCGATGCTGATCTCGTTTGTGTCGCTCGTCGCGCTTCTCAACGCGTTGCTCGGCGTCGTCGGCCTCAGCATGCAGCAGATTCTTGGCTGGGCGTTCTCGCCGGTCGCGTGGAGCCTCGGCGTGCCGTGGAAGGACGCCGGCACCATCGGCAACTTGCTCGGGACCCGCATGGTACTGAACGAGTTCATCGCGTTTGCGGCGCTCGGGCCGATGCAGAGCACGCTCGATCCGCGGTCGTTCATGATCGCGACGTTCGCGCTCTGCGGCTTCGCGAACTTTGCGTCGATCGGCATTCAGATCGGCGGCATCGGCGCGCTCGCGCCGGATCGTCGTCACGACCTCGCGAAGCTGGGCTTCCGGGCGATGCTCGCCGGCACCATGGCGAACTTCATCACCGCGACGATCGTCGCGTTGCTGACGTAGCCCAAAGTGATGACGGCATATTTCGACCGTGTGACACAGGCTGCGGAGTTTCTACGCGCCCGCATTGGCGCCGTGCCGGAGGCGGCGATCGTGCTCGGATCCGGCTTGGGCGACTTTGCCGACAGCCTTGGGGATGCGATCTCGATTCCGTACCAGGACATTCCGAATTGGCCGGCGTCGAACGTCATCGGGCACGCCGGCAAGCTCGTCGTTGGCACGTGCCGCGACCGCCGGATTCTTGTCCTGGCCGGGCGCGCGCATTTCTATGAGGGGCACGATCTGCTCACGGTGACGTTTGCCACGCGTGTGTTGTGGAAACTCGGGCTCAAGGTGCTGGTGCTGACCAACGCGGCCGGCGGGATCAATACCAAGTTCGCCCAGGGCGCGCTGATGGTGATCGACGACCACATCAATTTCATGGGCAGCAATCCGTTGATTGGTCCGAACGATGACCGCTTCGGCTTCCGCTTTCCGGACATGAGCGAGATCTACTCGAAGCGGTTGCGCGGTTTGGCCGATGAGAGCGCGAACGCCATCGGCTTGCCGATCGAGCATGGCGTCTATGTGGCGGTGCACGGGCCCAGTTATGAAACCCCCGCGGAGATCCGAGCCTTCCGCACCTGGGGGGGCGACGCGGTCGGCATGTCCACTGCGCCGGAAGCGATCGTCGCCCGGCAAATGAGGATGGAAGTGCTCGGCATCTCCTGCATCACGAATATGGCCGCCGGCGTGCTGCCGCAACCGCTCCATCACGACGAGGTCATGCAGACGGCCGCACGGGTCAAGGGCCAGTTCATCGCGCTGCTCGAAGGCGTGGTCGCGCGCTTGTGAGCGCGCGGTGGAGACGGGAGCAGTGATGAGCGCGTTTCCCCCTGACCGTCTGGCGGCCGTGGTTGCGGCGGCGCGTGACGCGCGACTACGCGCGATCGCGCCGTACTCGCACTTTCTCGTCGGCGCCGCGCTGGTCACGAGCGACGGTCTGGTCATCACCGGATGCAACGTGGAGAACGCGTCGTACGGATTGACGATGTGCGCGGAACGCGTGGCCCTGCTGAAAGCGCTCTCCGAGGGGCACCGCGAATTTGCCCTGTGTGTCGTCGTGGCCGACACGGAGAAGCCCACACCCCCGTGCGGTCCGTGCCGCCAACTGCTCTGGGAATACTGCGGCGACATCCCGATCGTGATGGCGAATCTGAAGACGATCACGGCGGAACTGCAGATGCGGGACTTGCTGCCGCTGCCGTTTGACGGAAGACTGCTGTAAAGGCAGAAGGCAGAAGGCAGAAGGCAGAGACAAAGTTAGAAACAAAGTTAAGAACAAAGTTAAAAACAAAGGCGGAAGCAAAGGCACTACCCCCTACTTGGCGTCTCCCCGGAGTTTGCGGACGGA
The DNA here is from genome assembly GCA_964355365.1 of uncultured Solibacteraceae bacterium. Lineage (GTDB taxonomy): Bacteria > Acidobacteriota > Vicinamibacteria > Vicinamibacterales > SCN-69-37 > SCUN01. Next base: position 2,941 of record CAYHEX010000348.1, read on the forward strand.
CGTCGTGAGCATGACCACGAATTCGTTGGCCTCTCGTTCGAGTGGCTGCAGGCGTTCCACTTCCACGTCGGCCTGAATGAGTAGTCGCAGCCAATAGCGGGCTTCCTTCGCTTCCCGCAGGGCGATCGCGTGTTTGGCGCCCATGTCCCGGCGGCTGTTGGCGACGTCGCCTTCTTCGAGCATCGCGCCAATCGCCGAAGCGGCGCGGAACAGCTGTTGGGCCATGTGCGCATGCGGCACGCCGTGCTGACTGATGGGAGCGTGCAGCGTGAGGATCTGCGCCACGAAACCGAAGACGCGTTCGCGGAGGCTGGTCTGGTAAGCCATCCCCCACCAGATTGCAATCGCCGGGCCAACTGACCTCGTGAGGGAAACCGGTGTGCATGGTTGCGGAATTGGCAATTTCTGCGACCAGACAGGAGCCACGCATTCGCAATTTCTGCGTACTCGGCCGAGCAACGCCCTTGTGACCTGTTTCTTACTTTCCGCCTTGTTTCTTACTTTCCGCCTTGTTTCTTAGTTTCTGCCTTTTGCCTTCTGCCTTCTGCCTTAACTAAGATCACTGTCAATGCTCCCCACCATCGCCATGGACGCCCACGCGGTCGTCATGATCGACCAGCGCAAGCTGCCGGCCCAGGAAATCTACGTGCACTGCAAGACGGCCAATGAAGTGGCGCGCGCGATCAAGACGATGGTGATTCGCGGCGCACCGGCGATTGGCGTGGCGGCGGCGATGGGCATTGCGCTGGGCATGCGGCGGAGCACGTCGCCGGGGACGAAGCAGTTTGCCGTCGAGTTCAACAAGCTGTGCGAGCTGATGGCGGGCACTCGACCGACCGCGGTGAATCTGTTCTGGGCGATTGGGCGGATGAAGCGGACGTTTTCTGCGGGCGTGCAGGCCGGCGAGTCGGTCGACGAACTCAAGGCGCGCTTCGACAGCGAGGCGCAGCGCATTCACGATGAGGATGTGGCCAGTTGTCAGGCGATGGGCCGGTTCGGGGCCGAGGTGGTGCCGGCCAACGCGCGAATCCTGACTCACTGCAATGCGGGCGCGCTGGCGACCGCCGGCTACGGCACGGCGTTGGGGGTGATCCGCGCGGCGGCCGCACAGGGCAAGGTGCAGATGGTGTTTGCCGATGAGACGCGCCCGTTCCTGCAGGGTGCCCGGTTGACCGCGTGGGAGTTGGTGCGCGATCAGATTCCGACGACCGTCATCACCGAGAGTATGGCGGGGCCGCTCATGCGTGACGGCCGGATCGACTTCGT
>CAYHEX010000349.1:0-4198 GCA_964355365.1 uncultured Solibacteraceae bacterium
GGGCAAATCGACTACCATGGCCGCCATGGTGGATTACCTAAACCAGAACGCATCCCGGAATATTATCACCATCGAAGACCCAATTGAATACCTTCACTCCAATAAAAGGTGCCTCATCGCCCAGCGTGACCTTGGCGACGATACCAAGGCATTCGCTATTGCCTTGAAACACGCGTTGCGCCATGACCCGGATGTGATCATGGTCGGTGAAATCCGCGATCTGGAGACCATCTCCACGGCTATCGCCGCGGCCGAAACCGGCCACGCGCTCACAGGCGAACCCGGCGCCGATCTGGTTACGTGGGCGTCGGTCGCCCGCCGCGCGCCTGGCAGGATTCGGCTGAGCGCCCCGGACCGCCCGGGCATGCCGGCCGCCACCGCGGCGATCGCCGCGCAGTACACGACCTGGTTGCTCTCGGGCGATCACGCGACCGACGCGCCACGCTGGGCCCCGGCCTTCGGCGAGCGCATGAAGTTCCGGCAGTCGCCGGAAGACAAGCTGGCCACCGTGCGCGCCGAGCAAGCGGCCGATCGCCGCGTGGCGATGATCGGCGACGGCCTCAACGACGCCGGCGCTCTGGCCGCCGCCGATGTCGGCATCGCCGTGTCCGACGAAACGGCGTGCCTGGTCCCGGCCTGCGACGCGGTGATCCGCGGCGATCAACTGCCGCGGCTGCCCGTGTTCCTGGCGTACACGCGCCGTGCACGCCGCGTGATCATGCTCTGCTTCGCGGTCTCGATCGCGTACAACTGGCTCGGGCTGACGCTGGCCCTCACCGGGCATTTGACGCCGCTGGCCACCGCCATCCTGATGCCCGTCAGTTCACTGACCATCGTGGCGCTCAGCGTGGGCCTGATGCGCTACGGATCACGGAAGGTGCTCGCATGAACGTCATCATCCTGCTCATCTTTGCCGGCGGCGTCGTCGCCGCCGGGTTTCTGGCGGCATTCGTCTGGGCCGTCCGGACCGGACAATTCGACGACACGACCACGCCCCCGCTGCGCATTTTGCTTGATGACCCACTGAAGGAAGCACCACTCACAAAGGATGCAATCGATGGTTAACGCTGTGCCTGAGTCGCCCACGCGGGTCGACCATTTCCAGTACGACAACAAGATCGTCCGCAACTTCATCATCGCCACCGCGGTGTTCGGCGTGGTGGCGTTTCTTGTCGGCTTGATCGTCGCGCTGAAACTGGTTTTTCCCGACTTTCTCGGCTTCATTCCCCAGCTGACGTACGGCCGCCTGCGGCCGCTACACACGAATGCCGCGATCTTTGCCTTTGCCGGCAACGCGTTGTTCGTGGGCGTGTATTACTCGCTGCAGCGCCTCTGTAAGGCGCGCATGTTCAGCGACACGCTCAGCGCCATTCACTTCTGGGGATGGCAGTTGATCATCGTGTCGGCAGCGATCACGCTGCCGCTCGGCTTCACCAGCGGCAAGGAATACGCCGAGCTCGAGTGGCCGATCGACATCGCCATCGCCCTCGTGTGGGTCGCGTTCGGCGTGAACATGATCGGCACGATCGCCAAGCGCCGCGAGCGCCACATGTATGTGGCAATCTGGTTCTACTTGGCGACGTTCCTCACCGTCGCCCTCCTGCACATCGTCAACTCGTTCGAGTTGCCGGTGACGCTCTTCAAGAGCTACTCGATGTATGCCGGCGTGCAGGACGCGCTCGTGCAGTGGTGGTACGGCCATAACGCCGTCGCGTTCTTCCTGACGACGCCGTTCCTCGGCATCATGTATTACCTGATCCCGAAGGCGGCGAACCGTCCGGTGTTCTCCTACCGCCTGTCGATCGTGCACTTCTGGTCGCTGATCTTCCTCTATATCTGGGCCGGCCCGCATCACCTGCTCTACACGGCGCTGCCCGACTGGGCACAGACGCTCGGCACGGTCTTCTCGATCATGCTCATCGCGCCCTCGTGGGGCGGCATGGTCAACGGCCTGCTGACGCTCCGCGGCGCCTGGGATCGCGTCCGTGAGGACGTCGTGCTGAAGTTCATGGTCGTGGGCGTCACCGCCTACGGCATGTCGACGTTCGAAGGCCCGATGATGTCGATCAAGAGCGTCAACGCGCTCACGCACTACACCGACTACACGATCGCCCACGTGCACATCGGCGCGCTCGCCTGGAACGGCGGCATCGGCTTCGCGTTGCTGTATTACATCGTCCCGCGCATCTACAACGCGAAGCTCTTCTCGACCACACTCGCGAACCTCCACTTCTGGCTGTCCACGACCGGCATCATCTTCTACGCCATCCCGCTCTACATCGGCGGCATCACGCAGAGCCTCATGTGGCGGCAGTTCACGGAAGACGGTTTCCTGAAATACGGCAACTTCCTCGAGACCGTGCTGCGCATCGTGCCGATGTATGCGATCCGCGTCTTCGGCGGCACGCTGTTCCTGCTGGGCGCCCTCGTGGCCGTCTACAACGTCTTCAAGACGATGGCCTCCGGCGCGCTGGTGGCGAATGAAGCCGCGTCGGCCCCGCCGATGGCGAAGGACGAGGAGCACGGCGCCGCGTGGCACCGCGCCGTGGAAGGCAAACCGCTGCAGTTCGCCGTCCTGATCTTCATCACGATCGTGATCGGCGGCGCGGTGGAATTCCTGCCGACGGCGCTCATCAAGTCGAACATCCCGACGATCGCCAGCGTGACACCCTACACGCCGCTCGAGCTCGAAGGGCGCGACCTCTACATCCGCGAAGGCTGCTACACCTGCCACTCGCAGATGATCCGGCCGATGCGCGCCGAGACCGAGCGCTACGGCGAGTACTCGAAGCCGGGCGAGTTCGTTTACGATCACCCGTTCCAGTGGGGCAGCAAGCGCACCGGTCCGGACCTCGCGCGCCAAGGCGGCAAGTATCCGAGTTCGTGGCACTTTCTGCACATGAAGAGCCCGATCGTGACCTCACCGGGATCGATCATGCCCGGCTTCACCTGGCTCTATGACGATGTCCTCGACATCGAGCACACGGAAGGCAAGATCATCACGATGCGCAAGCTGGGCGTGCCGTACGCGGCCGGCTTCGAAGCGCAGGCCGTGGCGGATCTGAAGGCGCAGGCCGAGAAGATCACGGCCGATCTCAAGACCGCGGGGCTCGAAACGTCGTCGGATCGCGAGATTATCGCGCTGATCGCGTATCTGCAGCGTCTGGGCACGGACATCAAAGCGCAGCCCGCGACTGCGGCGCCTTCCGTACCGGCCGCGACCATGGCGGGGGTGCGGTGATGTACAAAGAAGCCCTGCAGGCCATCGCCGGCGTCGAGATCTACCCGGTGCTGTCGCTACTGTTGTTTGTGGGCGTGTTCGGGACCGTGCTCTTCTGGACGACCCGCCTGGACCGCACCCGTCTGCTCAAGTTCTCTCAACTCCCGTTGGACGAGTCCGTTCCTGCGAAGGACGCACACGAGGCTGTCGCCAACACGACCGTGAAAGGAGTCGCGCTGTGAGCGACCAGGATCAGAAACAGAACCGGCTACTCGAACACGAGGCGGACGGCATCCGCGAATTCGACAACGCCCTGCCGAAGTGGTGGCTGTACGGCTTCTACTTCACCATCGCATTCGCCGTCGTCTACGTCGTGAACTACCACGTGCTGACCACGCCGATGTTCGGCCAGAAGAGCATCGCGGCCGAGTATCAGGCCGAAATGGCGGAGGCGGCGCGCATCGCCGCCAGCCGCCCGGGCGGAGCAAAGGGCAAGGCGGCCTTCACCGACGCGGCGAACCTGGCCGCCGGCGAAGCCATCTTCATGGGCCAGCGCAACCTGTGCCACACCTGCCATCGCAAGGACCTCGGCGGCCTCGTCGGCCCGAACCTCACCGACGGACTGTGGCGCAACGGCTGCGCGGTGGACGAGATGGTGGAGAACGTCAAGACCGGGTTCCCGCCCAAGGGCATGCTCCCGTTCGGCAGCACACAGCGCCTGACCGATCAGGAAGTGCTGCAGGTCGTCAGCTTCGTCACCCCTGCCGTCATCAACCCGGGGCAAACGTTCGAGGTGCTGCTCTCCGTTCGCAACCGGGGCACCTCGACCGCGCTCGCCGTGCTGCCCGACCCGCTGGCGCCCGCCCAGGCGCGTGTCCTGGGCGCCGCCGCCACCCTGGTGACGGGGCCGTCGGCCCAGCCCCTCGGTGCCGGCGCCATGGGCACCTTCACCTTTCGCTTCCGCGAGAGCGGCACGTC
>CAYHEX010000350.1:0-4180 GCA_964355365.1 uncultured Solibacteraceae bacterium
CGGTCGCCGAACGCTGTCGATCATCCGTGCGAACGTCGCGATCGCGCTCGGGCTGAAGCTCGCGTTCATCGTGCTGGCGATCTTCGGTGTAACCTCGCTGTGGATGGCCGTGCTGGCCGACACCGGCGCCTCGCTGATCGTGACGGCGAACAGCCTGCGATTGCTGTCGCGGCAATTGAAATCGGGAATCAATTCATCGAATTGATTCCCGATTTCAATTGCCCAATTGCCTACGAGTTGTCGTCGACGAACGTGTCGATGGCGATCTGTGCCGCGTGATCGAGGCGCTCGAATTGAATGCCCATGCCCACCTGCCGATTACTCCAGGCGACGCGCGCGGTGGCTTCGAGCTCCGATATGCCGGCGGGCAGCTTGAACTTCACCTGGACCGACGTGCCGGCGGCGAGCGGGCTCATGGTGCGAATGCCGATGCCGCCCTTGCCGATATTGGCGGTGAGGGCGCCCGCAATGGTCTGCCCCGCGCGATAGGACACCGGGATGCCGAGTGTGACGCGCGCGCTGCTGCGGCGGTCGAAGGAGTCGGGAAACAAGTGTGGCGCCAACGCCGGCAGGATCTGCGCCGTGGTGGCATGTTCGTTGAGATAGCCGGCAACGCCGGTCGCGAGGAGTGCCGGCACATCGGCTCCAGATCGCACCGAGCCGGCGAAGACCACGACGGGGATCGCGCGCCCGGATTGGCGTCGGATGTCAGAAACCAACTGGCCGGGGTCGAGTCCCAGGCCCAGGTCGAGCAGCGTGAGGCTGACGGGATGCGCCGGATCGGCTGCGGCTGCCACGGCGCTCTCGGCCGTATCGGCTGTCACGTAATCATGGCGCGCGTCGGCGAGCGCGGCCGCAATGCGGCTGCGAATCTCACTGGAATGATGCGCGATGAGAATTGTTTTTGAGAGCGCCATGTATAATTCTGATCCCGGAGCAGTCTATGGCCACATGTCCTGAATGCGACGCTGAAATCGAAATCGACGACGACGATCTTGAGGAAATTCAGATCGGCGACCCCTTTGAGTGTGACGAGTGCGGCAGCGCTCTGCGCGTGGCCACGCTTGTGCCGCTCGAGTTCGATCCCGACGAAGATCCCGATGAAGACGAGGACGACGCCAAGGAGAAGGACGAAGACGACGTCGAAGAAGAAGACGAGGATGACGACGACGCCGACGACGACTCGAACTGGGACGAGTAGCAAGTAACAAGTAACAAGTGACAAGTAGCAAGTGCTACTTGCCACTTGCCACTTGCCACTTGCCACTTGCCACTTGCCACTTGCCACTTGTTACTTGCTCCGTCTCGCCACACACATCACGGACGAACCCGCCGGCAGGGAGGCCGCGCTGATGACGCGGGCCTCCAGCCGGAGCACCCCGGCCAGCACCGCATTGATCGGCCCGGCGGGCACGGCCATTTCCCCTTCGCCCGCCTGATCGCTCCGTCCGAGTAATCGCTGCGCGAGTCGTACCGCCAACGTGATGGGCAATGTCGTCATGTTCGTGTACGACATCCGCAACACTTCAAATCCGGCATCCGACAGCTTTGCCCGCAGTCGCGCGGCCGTGTAGCGGCGCCGCTCGTTGGCCAGCGCCGAGTGGGATCCCTTGAGGAGGTCGAGCGCGGCCGCATTGATCAGCACGATGCCGCCGGGTTTGACCACGCGATACATCTCCGCCAACGCCCGGCGTTCCGTTTCGTCGTCGAGCGAGTAGAGGACGTCGAACGACGTCGCCAGATCGAACGCGGCGTCGGGGTACGGGAGCGCGGACACGTCGCCGCGCACCAACCGGCGGCCGTGACGCCGGCCCATGGCGATACCCGCCGGGGATAGCTCGACACCGACCGCCCATCCATACGCCTGTAGCCAGTCGAGGTTGCGCCCGGTGCCGGCCCCGCAGTCGATGATTCGCAGCGGCCGGGGCGCCGGCAACGCGTCGTCCAGCATCAGTTTGGCGAATCGCCGAAGTCCCAGAAACCAGAAGTGGCGGTCTTCAGCGCTGGCGGTTGCCGCCAGGAGACGTTCCATGGACAGAATTATGGCAAGATACCGCAGGAGTTGAGCCCTATGCGTCGAGTAATTTCCGGTGTCGTGTTGTTGGGCGTCCTTGTGGCGCCCCTGATGATGACGGCTGCGTGTGGCAAGAAGCAGCCCCCAGTGGTTCAGCCGGCGCCGCCCCCGCCGCCGCCGACACCCGTTGCGCCGCCGCCGCCCCCCCCGCCACCACCACCTCCGCCCCCGCCTCCCGCACCAGTACCGCCGGCTCCGCCGACCGAGGAAGAGTTGTTCGCGCGGTTGTCACTGGCGGATTTCATTGCGCAGAAGCCGTTTGACGACGTGTTCTTCGACTACGACAAGTCGGACCTGAGCGACGCCGCGCGGGCGAGCCTGGACAAAGCCGCGGCCGTGCTGAAGAAGCGCACCACGGTCAGGGTGACGATCGAAGGTCATGCCGACAAGCGCGGCACGGCCGAGTACAACCTGGCGCTCGGCGAACGTCGCGCGAACGCGACGCGTGATTACCTCGGCAGCCTCGGCGTGGATCTGGCGCGCGTGGCCATGGTGAGCAAAGGTGAAGAACAGCCGGTCTGCATGGAAGAGACCGAAGCGTGTTTCGCGCAGAACCGCCGCGGACACGTGGTGATTACGGCGAAGTAGTCAGTTCCGCATTGATCGCGAGAGCGGCGGCGCGGGGATCCTGCGCCGCCGTGATCGGCCGCCCCACCACAAGATAGGAACTGCCCGCCGCCATCGCCTGTGCCGGCGTGAGTGTGCGATTCTGGTCGTCGGCCTTTGTCTGCGCCGCGCCGCCGCGAATGCCCGGCGTCACAATCACAAAATTCGGTCCGCACGCCTGGCGAATCGCCGCGGTTTCCTGCGGTGAGGCCACGACGCCGTCGAGCCCGCAGTCGCGCACGAGATTTGCCAGATGCACGACCTGGTCGAGTGGCGAGCGGGTGATGCCCACCTGCGAGAGGATCGTCGCGTCGAGACTGGTGAGCACGGTGACCGCGATCACCAGCGGCTTCGGCTGTCCGAGCGCTGCGGCGCGTTGTGCGGCTGCGTCGCGCGCAGCGATGAGCATCGGCGCGCCGCCGGACGCGTGCACGTTGACCATCCACACGCCGAGGTCGGTGGCTGCGGCCACGGCGCCGGCGACGGTGTTGGGAATGTCGTGAAACTTCAGATCGAGAAACACCTTGTGGCCGGCGGCCACCATCTCGCGGACGATCGACGGTCCGACGGAGGTGAACAGCTGACTGCCGATCTTGAGTCCGCCGACGGAATCGCCGAGGCGGGTGGCCAGGGCGCGGGCGTCCCCGGAGGTCTGAACATCGAGTGCGACGAGAATGGGATTCATTTGCCCTTCTGCATGGTGCCGGTCAGGTCCGAGACGCGCGCGATGTCATGGCGGTCCATGTAGGACGTGATGCCGGTCAGGATCTTCGTCCAGAGAAATGGATCAACGAAATTGGCCGTGCCGATCTGCACGGCGGCGGCGCCCGCAATCATGAACTCGAGCACGTCTTCCGCCGATCTGATGCCGCCCATGCCAATCACGGGGATCTTCACGGCTTGCGCACATTCATAGACCATACGCACCGCGATCGGGCGAATGGCCGGGCCGCTCAAGCCGCCCATGCCGTTGGTCAGCTTCGGCTTGCGCGTTTCGATGTCGATCGCCATCGCGAGGAAGGTGTTGACGAGCGAGACGCCGTCGGCGCCCGCCTCCTCGCACTGGCGCGCGAATGACGCAACGTCCGTCACGTTCGGCGTGAGCTTCGGGATGAGCGGGAGCGTCGTCGCTTTGCGCACGGCGGAGACGACGGCATAGGTGCTGTCGAGCACGCAGCCGAACTGAATGCCGCCCTCCTTGATGTTCGGGCACGAGATGTTCAGCTCGATGGCGTGGACGCCTTCGGCGTCCGACAGGATGCGCGAGACTTCGCAGTACTCGTCGATCGTCGTGCCGCAGACGTTGACGACGTTCGTCACGCCAAGCCGTCGGAGTTGGGGGAGCTTCTCGTCGATGTATCGATGGACGCCGATGCCCTGCAGTCCGATGACATTGAGCATGCCGGACGGTGTTTCCACGATACGTGCTGGCGCGTGGCCCTCGCGCGCTTTCATGAACAGGCCCTTCGAGCCGCCGGCGCCCAAACCGCCGCCGCCGAC
>CAYHEX010000351.1:0-4074 GCA_964355365.1 uncultured Solibacteraceae bacterium
GGCAGGGCCGCCAAGCCTTCGTCCGAGGAAGCCGTGTCGACGCCCACGAAGAGTGACGACGGCCGCTGGATGGACGGGTAGGCCCCGGCAATTTGCGCAGAGGTCAGGCTCGCGGCGATCACCGGAATGGTCATCTCCACAAGTGTCCGGTCATTGGCGACAGGCACGGCGGCGAACGCCAGGTTGTGCAATGGGCCGTCTGGAACCAGCAGCAGTCGCTGCGGCCACGATTTCGAAACCGCTTCGGGAAACAACAGCGCGGATAGCGGGGTTGCGTCGGCCTGGCCGAGCTTCAGAGTGACCGTGAAGTCGCCGATCATTCCTTCCAGCGCTCGCGCGTCGATGGTGCGAACGATCAGGTTGGCCGATTCTCGGGTGATGTGCCAAATCAGCAACTTCTCCGGCAGCGCCACGTAAAAGAGCCCGGCCGCATCGTCCGGCAGCCAGCTTCGCAACGCCGCGCCAGACAGCGGCGGCGGCACCGTCCCGGTTCTCAACGAACCGAGCAACTGCCGCGCTCGCGACCTCTCAGCCGTGTCGAGGGCGGCGTCAGGGGACCGCTCGCTCTCCAATCGGATCAGCTCTTCGAAGACTTCCCACGATCGATCCAGGCGCGAAATCCGCAGCTGAGCATCATTGATTCCGGCCTGCTGATCCTCGAGCAGTGTGGCGCTCAACTGCCAGTCCTTCTCGGCCGACGTCGCGTCTCCGGCAGCCATGGCGACTCGCCCGCGAGCGAGGAGCGTCGGCCCCTCCATCACCTTATTGCCCGCACGCCTGAAGTACGCCAGCGCTTCCGTCAGGAGCTTCGCCGCCTCCGCTGGACCGGACGCCATCGTGATCAATCCCTCGGCGTAGTCAGCGAATGCCTCGAATTGCTCGGCCGATTCGCGCGGCGTGACCGTTGGCAGCAGTCGCCGAGCATCCATCAACACGCTGCGTGCCGCCTGCGGCTTGCCGAGTTCATGGAGCGCTTCGGCTTGCTTCAGGTATCCAAGGACCTGCCCCGCAGGGTTGTCCCAGGACCTCGTCGACTCGATCAGCGTGGACCCGAGCACGGAGGCCGCGCCCGCCCAATGCAAGTCCAATGCGGAGATTGTGGCGTCGGCGAGGACGGCATATCGCCGACGCGGGCTCTCCATCTGGTCGATTCCGCCGAGCGCGATGCGCAGATGCCGCCAGCTGAGCAGGACCGCGCCCTGCTGATCGTAGGCTTGTGAGACCAGCACGTGCAGAGCCGACGCGAACTCAAGATCACCGGCGTCAGTGGCGGCCTGCGCGGCAGCGCTGAGGTGAGCGACGCCGGATGAAAACTCCGCCCGGAAGAGAGCGGACAGGCCCCGGATCTGTTCGAGGCGCGCCAGCGATCGCAGGTAATTGAGCTTCCGCGCCGCTGGGATCAGCTGCCTCGCGCGCGCATCCGCCCGGTCAAAGTCACCGGCCTCGAACATCGAAACAACTTGGTAGCTGTCGGCTTCAAGCGAAGGCAAGCCAGCGCAGGCCAGATCCGCTGCTGCACGCTCGGCCAACGGGGCGTAGCTGGCTGTCTGAGCGCTGATGAACTTGGTACGCCAGTCTGCCATCTTCAGCAGGCCGAGGGCCAGGCAGCCCTGTCGCCGGGGATCGATGGTCGTTGCGACTGCTTGTCGAGCGGCCACCGTCCACTGGTCCGGCAGTGCTGCCAGGCTCGCGATAGCCGCCCTCGCGGACGACAACTCGGCTATTTGACCGGAGGCGTTCCTGGCCCATTGGGCGAGGCGAACATCCTCGAGTTCGCGATACTGCGGCGTCAGCGAGGTCGTCTCCGGAGTTTTCTGCAACTTCTGGATTCGACCCCGGGCCTCGCCAGCCCATTCGGAGTTGCCGTCCTGGCGCAAGAAGTCCTGCCACGCACCAACCGCCCGGGACCTGAGGCCGAGCGCTTCGATTGCGAGCGCCCGATTGAACAACGCAGCAGCATTGTTCGGATCCTTCGCGAGCGCCATCTCTGCTTCGTCGAGGGCGCGCGCGGCATGGGCTGGTTCGTTCGATGCCGCACTCAGTGCCAGGAGGGCCGCAGACAGATCCACATGTGGCGCAACGTGCGTTGGGTCTCTCCGAACGGCCTCCGTCAGGAGTTCGACCGCCGAATCGACGTCACCGGTCGCCAGCTTCGCAACTCCCTTGGCTGCCACCACAGCGGAACTGTTCTTGTCATCGTCAAACGCCGCGATCTTGAGCGCAGCCTGCTGGACAGGAATGGGAGCGGTCTCCCGTCCGCCGCGGACCGGCGACGGAATGGGACCCCACGCGAATGGCCCGCTCAGACGAGCCTCGGCAAATCGTCCTGCTCCGACAGCGGTCGCGAGCTCGCTAAGGGCCGCATCAAGCGGCGGCTCGGTGCGAAATGCCTGACCGCTCCATAGCGCGACAGCGGCGACGGCGACGGCCGCGAAGGCTACGTACCTGAACCATCGAGCGCGGGCTTGCGGCGCTGGGACCTTCTGGCTCAGGCGGGCGGCAACCCCAACCTCAGCGGAGACTTTGACCGTTTCCGAAAACGTCTCATAGCACTCCCCGCACTCCGCGAGATGTGCCTCCACCTCCGCGCGCTGGCGGGGCTCGAGCCCGCCGTCGATGTACTCGGCCATCATGTTGGCATCGAGGCAACCCGCGCGGCGCTGTTCGTCCGTCACGACACCCTCTCCGGTTCCGCAGGGGAGCGGCCTCGATCGAATGGACGGACCTCGCCCCAGCTTTCCCGATCCGCCAGATCAAATCCACGATCTGCGATCACGTCCTGCACCGCCTCCAGACTGAGTCCTGATTGCTCCAACGCCCGACGCAAGTCCGTGAGCAGCCGCTCAATTCGCCGGTACAGAGGCTTCGCCTCCAGGTTCATCACCTTTGCGATCTCGGCCACTCCAAAGTCGTCGTCGAACCGCATCTTAATGATGAGACGGTCCTGTGGCGCCAAATTCGCCAGGACGCCGACGAGCGCTTGCCTGGCCCGAGCGGCCGCCGCCGCAGCTTCGCCCTGCTGCAACGGCGTGTCCGCCCGTGAGTCGGTCGCCGGCACCGTCTCCAGCGCCTCTTCACCGGTGAATGACCGGCCCGGCCGAATGGGGAAGCGGGCGTACAGCGCTTCAAGCGCCGCCCGGTCCTCGGTGACGCCGTGATTGGTTCTGAGCGTTTCCACCGCTTCCTCGAACGACAGCTTGTCGCGCACCGTCATCGTCTCGAGTTTCATCGCGAGCGGTCCGAGCCGCTGCGCTTCCGCGGACGGCCGCCACTTGCCCCACTGCGCGTTGCGCCAGTCCTGAAACAGACGGGTGATGACGACGATGAGATAGGTCTGGAGCGAACTGCGACCGGAGAAGGCGCGGATGCGAGCGTGATCGTTTTCGATCAGCGCGATCCTCGAGATCGACGCGAAGTCCTCGCCCTCCGGCCCCGAGAGCCGATGACGTCGGCAGACGTGCGAGATCGCCCGCTCGATGAGCGCACGATGAACGAGATAGAGGTCGTCAGATGACACGGCCAGCCAGGAATCCTTCGCGCACTTCGGGGGACGCGAGGATTCTGGCTGGCCGCGGCCAGCGTTGTCAACATGTCCAGACGTGAGGAGTGATCACGGCCTACTTCTTCAGCTTGCCGACAAAGCTCTTGACCCCGATCGACACGCCCACTCGCAGCACTGGCTTGTTCTTCCACGTCCATGTGCCATCGCCGTTCTCGTTCTTCTGGTTGACAAAGACAGCACCCACGTAGAAGTCGGCCAAGTACGCGCCCCATCCCAGTCCCACAAGCAAGTCTCTGGTGTTGATGCCGTAGCCGGCGACAATGGCAGGAGTGAATCTCGGGCCAGCCTGCTTCAAGTCGACGGGGCGGAGGAAGATGCTGATGAGACCGAAGGCCGTCGATTTTGACACTGTCTTCGGCGCGGCTGTGCCGGCCTTTGAATCCACGTTGAGGTCCTTCGATCCGCGAATTGGAATCCCGACACTCGCATCCCATCGCGCCTTTCCTTCGTTGTCAAAAGTCACGGGTTCACCCAGAGACGCATCCTGTTCCTTCTTGTTCGGCACGTTCGGG
>CAYHEX010000352.1:0-4073 GCA_964355365.1 uncultured Solibacteraceae bacterium
TAAGATGACCGTCGTCCATCACCCCGCCTCGCACACAGAAATTCTGACAGTCCCCCCTTACGAACCGCCCCTACGAACCCCACGAACCTCCTGAACCTCTCGAACAGAACCCTTCGAACCGTCCGAACCTTCCGAACCCCTCGAACCTTCAGGGTCTTTGTCTCTGTCTATTTCGTCTTGATCTGCAGATCGCCGGAGAACGTCTTGAACTGCAACCGCCGGCCGGCGCCACCTGGCAGCGCACCCTCGATGTTGCGCTTGCGACGCGACGAGGACGTGATCGACAGCGGCGAGTCGAGTTCGCCGCTGAACGTGCTGAACGACACGCTGCCCTTCGCGTTCGGGTCCACGACCACGGTGATGTCGGCGCTGAAGGTCTCGGCCTCGATCGCGCCCTTCAGATCGCGCACGCGGATGTCGCCGCTGAAGGTCTTCAACGCCTGATCGCCGTCCATGCCTTCAATCGTGAGGTCGCTCGAAAACGCATCGATGTCGAGCGTGGCCGACGCAGGCAGCTGCAGCTCGAACGTCGTTTCCACCACGTTGTTGTTGTGACGCCCGCGTTCCCACTCGGCGTCGGTCTTGTTCGCGTTGATCGTCACCGTGGAACCCGACGTCGCGATGTCGAGCTTGATGTGGTCGAGTTGTTCGCGACCCGCGCGCCGCGTCGCCTTGAGGACAATGTCCCGACCCGATGTGCCGACGATGTGGATGTCGCCGGAGAAGTTCTTCAGACGCAACGTGCCGTTCGCCGGCAGCGCAATCGTCTTTTCGACCCGCTCGGTCTCTTTCGGTCCACGGTCATTATCGTCAGACCACGCTCGCCCCGCGTTGCGCGACTGTGCGGAAACGACCATCGGCACAAGCGCCACCGCGCACATCATCGCCACACCCACACGCCACACACTGGATATCCGCATCATGAAAGCTCCTTGCCAGCCTTTGACGGGATGAACCGCGCAGGCGTTGCCTTCGACGGACGTCGACGATGCGGCTATTTGATTTCCCAGCGAAGTTGGAAGCGCATGACGCCGGTTTCGTCGGCCGTGAGTTTTTCGTCGCTCTTCAGCGTCGCGATACGCGCCTCGTCGTCGAGCGTGAAGCTCACGGCGGAAAGAAACCGGCCCTCGCGCAGCGCGACGGTGAGACGGTCGCCGAGCAGGTCCGCCAACTCGTTGCCGTCAGACTCCGGGCCCGAACTCGCCTTGGGATCGCTGATGTGCATCGACCAGGTCCAGGTATTGCCGTCGCGGATCACTTCGCTGGCGCCGCTGAGGCCGAAACGCGTGATGAGGCGCTGGCCCATCTCGTCGAGACCGGGGAACTGCCCTTCGGTGAGCACCGTGAATGGCGGCTTCTCCTGAAGAATCGTGACCTTCAGCTGCGATGCGCCCAACCGCGCCAACCCCTTCGCCGCGCCATGCTGATTCGATTTCACCGCGGCAATGAACTGAGATTCCTCCGCGTCGCGATCGCCGCGAGCCGACGCGTCGGAGCGAATGTCGCGCTCGAGAATGGACCACGTCACGCGGCCGGCCGCGTCCACGTACCACGTCGCGGCGCTGTCGCGCTTGATGCAGGCGGCGGCCGACATCGCGAGCAGCACGGCCGCAATTACGCTCAGTTTGCGCATGGCGTCATCTCCGCTTTTCACTCTACAGCAGAGGCACGCACACCGTGGCCGACCGTTCGGTTTCGCCCGGCAGGGACGCCGGCTAGAACTTTATGCCAACCCTTACCTGAAGGTTGCGACCCAGTGCATCGACGCCCGAACCGTAGACGCGGTAGTTCTTATCGGCGAGGTTCTCACCGATCACGACCACAGATGCGTGCTTCGACAGCGTCCATCCGCCGCGAAGACCAACCGTCACCCACCCGGAGCCGTTCGGAAACAGGGTGCCGGACGTGGCCGTACCGAGCACGCGCGTCTGCACCTGCGCAAGCGTCTCACCGGTGGCCACCAGCAACCCGCTCTTCACGAGACCCAGATCCACGGCCGTGCCGTTGAAGTAGTTCGCGATCGACGTGCGCGTGCGGTTGCCGCCAATCCGCGCGTCGGTCAGGTCGCCCGCGTTCATCCGCGTCTGCGTTCGCGCAAACGCCATCGTCGCTTCCGCCCAGAGACGGGAGGTCGGCGCCCACCGCAGACGCGCGCCGCCCATCGGCGGCGGCATGCGCCGCATCGGCTCACTCGTGGACAGGAGTCGCCCGTTCGTCATCGAGAAATACGCGCTCGCGGTCACAGTGGACGTGATGCGCGCGTGGCCTTCGGCATCCATGCCCTGAATGCGCGAGCGATCTTCGTTCACGCGGGTGGCCACCGGCCGCGCGTCCTGCTGAATGTACGCGAGCCCGGCGGCATCCTGACGCACGATCGTAAACCCGGCAATCGTCTGCCCCACCATGCCGACGGGAAACACGATGGCGCGGCGCTGAATCGCGTCCTGATACTCGATGTCGTAGGCCGCGATGGCGCCGCCAAACCGGGCGAAGTTGAACTTCAGTCCTGCCTCGTACGAATACAGCACTTCCGGACGCAGCGCGGGGATGGCGTTACCGGTCGATACCGCGTCAGTGCCCAAGGTCGAGCCGACCAGACCACCGAGCGCGGCCGCGCGCGACGGAGAAATACCGAAACCGGCGCCGCCAGTCAGACCGATGTCGCCGAGATCGGCGGCGTTCGCCGCGCGGAAACCACGGCTGACCGTGAACGTGGCGTTGACCCGCTTCGCGAGCGACAACACGGCACCCGTGTTGAATGTGAACGCGTGCGACACCACCTCTTCCGCCGGCACGAAGAAGGCGGTGTCAGCCACCGTGTTGAACTGGTAGCGGCCGTACCGCACGCCGCCGCGCAACGTCAGGCGACCCGGAATCACCTCGGTCACGTCCTGCGCGAAGACACCGGCCGTGCCGTAGGTGGTGCCCGATGGCACGTCCGGACGATTGGGCGTCGAGACGCCGGTCACGGGATTGTCCTGAGCGCGCGACGCGGTGATGGTCTCGCCGTAGTACTCGGCGCCCAACGTCACCTGGTGGCGACGCGCGACTGAACGAGTGCCCTCGGCGTTGTAGCCGAACACGCGCGTCGTGGCCTGCTGACGATCGAGCACGGTCGTCGGGCGCGTCTGTTCGAAGCGTCCGTCCGTCTGCTGATTCACCGACACCGTCGCCGCCAACGAGTCGAATCCACCCAGTCCGGCGATCTGGTACTTGAGATACCCGAAGTCGAGCGCCTGCGGCGTGAAGCCACTCCGGAAGACGCCGTCACCGCCGTAGATGCGATCGTACCGGCTCGAACCGGTCAGCGTCTGGTGCATGAACAGGCCGGAGAACGATGACCGCAAGTCCAGACGCAGCGTGCCGGCAGCATACGCGCCCCGCTGCTCGTAGCCCGTGTCGCGGAGCGACGGCCCGTCGGTGGTGTTCGGTAGTCCGAGGAACCGCGTCGCGGCCGCGTGCGAGTCGATGCCGCCGCCCGGGCGCATGTCACCCACGCGCCGCGAGTTGCCGCCGACGCGCAGCGCCGCACGCTGACCCTGCACCGCGACGTCCGCGCTGCCACCGCCAGAACGCTCCGCGGAAGCCGCCACGCCGTCGACGGCGCCATGAAACACCGTGCGACCCGTGACCAGCGAGGGCTGCAACGTGTGCACGTTAACCGTGCCGCCAAGCGCGTCGCTGCCAAACTGCACGGACCCCGGTCCGCGCACCACCTCCAGGCGATCGACAACCGCGCCGTCAATCCACGCGAGGTACTGACTCGGCCCACTGCGCCACGTGGACGTGTTGAAGCGCACGCCATCCACCAGATACACGTTGCTTTGCCCGGTGAAGCCACGAATGATCGGCGACGCCTGCGCGCTCGTCGTCTGCTGCACCTCGATGCCGGCCTCTTCGCGCAACGCCTGAGGCATCAGCGTGAAGGGGCGACTCATCATCTGCGCCCGCGTGGTCACCGACGTCGACTCGGGCACCCAGAACGACGCCTCGTCCAGGCCGCGGGTCGCCGACACCAGCACGTCTTCGCTGACCACGCTGATCGACAACGTGAGCACCGCGAATGCGTTCGC
>CAYHEX010000353.1:0-4055 GCA_964355365.1 uncultured Solibacteraceae bacterium
ACGACACCAAGGGTACGGCCGTCGACGATCAGGCCCAGGGGCAGTATTGGGTGATCAACGGCCTCCACTACAACGACGGCTGCTGCTTCGACTACGGCAACGCCGAGACCGACAGCCGCAACGACGGCAACGGGACGATGGAGACGACGTATTACGGCAACTCGAAGGTGTGGTACCACGGCCCCGGCAACGGCCCGTGGATCATGACGGATCAGGAGAACAACATCGTCGGCTGCGCCAACGCGAGTCCCAACGATAAGAACTGCGATCTGCCGACGATCACGTGGCGCTTCGTCACCGCGATGGCGAAGGGCGAGCCGCATCACTGGACGTCGATGGGCGGCGACGCGCAACAGGGCCCGCTCAAGGTCATGTTCGACGGGCCGCGCATCGACAAGAGCTACGACCCGATGCGCAAACAGGGCGCGATCCTGCTCGGCAACGGCGGCGACAACAGCGTTGGCTCGCAGGGCACGTTCTACGAAGGTGCGATGACGGCGGCGGGCACGTTCCCGACGGATGCGACCGATCAACTGATCCAAGCGAACGTGGTTGCGGCGAAGTATGCGGAAGCGCGAGTGAGCATCAAGCCCGCGAGTGCGACAGTGGCGCCCGGGCTGCAGACGTTCTCGCCCGGTTCCACTCAGGACACCACCGTGACGTTCACGAACCTGACGGGTGCGGCGGTGACGGGGCTCGAGTTCCGCATCGTGGTGCCCGCGTTATGGAAGTCGGTTCCCAGCGGTGCGCCTGCGCCCGGTCCGGTCGAGCCGGGCAAGAGCGTGAGCGCGACGTTCACCATCACGTCGGGGCCGACGAGTTGGAACGGCGATCTGGTGGCCAGTGTGCGGTGGACGGAAGCGACGGGCGTGAAGGGATCAGAGACGGCAGTTATGAAAGGGCGTAACGTCGCCGCCGTGAAGATCAACGAGTTTCAGATCGCCGCCGGCGCGCCCGCGAATTCGACGAACGCGTTTGTCGAGCTGACTAACGCGGGCACGACGTCGATCGACATCTCCAACTGGTCGCTGACCCAGCACGCGACCCTGCTGCCGGCGTTCTCGGCGATCACGGTGCCGGTCGGCACGAAGCTCGCGGCCGGCGGGTTCTATCTGCTCGGTCTCGCCAACTCGGGCCTTGCGGCGCAGGCGCGCGCGGGCGATGCCGTCATCAATGTGCGCAGCACGACGGGTATGACGGTCGGTGATGCGCTCGACATCGATGGAGGTTCCAGGATCGAAGCACGCGTGATCGCCAGCATCGGCACGCCGGCGGCGCCGAGCACGACGTTGTGGCAGCCGCTCCCGGATGGTCCCGTCATCACGATTCCCGTCGGCTCAACGAACGTGCCCGTGACCAACGTCACCGGTTTTGTCGTCGGCGAGAAAGCCTGTCTTGGTTACGGGGCGACGTATCCCGTGGTCGGCAATGGACCAGGGAAGTTCGAGAAGTGCGAAGTCGTCACCGTGACCGCCGTTGGGAAGCAGGGCACGCAGGGTCGTCTCTCCGCAGCGGCGCCTGCTGGCACGAGCGCGCTCAAGGTCAACAACGTCGACAACATCTCGGTAGGCGACAAGATCCGGTTGGATATCGCGAGTGTGGGCCACGGCATCGAGTGGGTCACGGTGACCGCGGTCGGCACGGCCGGCGCGAACGGCACGGGCCTCACGATTGCGGAGAAGTTGAAGTTCGATCACGCGAGCAACATGCCGTTCAGCGATCGAGGCACCGGGATCACGTTCTCGCCCGCAACTTCGTTCACGCACTCGAGCAATGAACCCGTGCAGCCGCTCGGATCCGGGATCACACTGGACAAGCCGCTCGCCAACGAACACGCGATCGACGCGGTGGTGCGCGATGCAAAGGTCACGACGGCGGGATTCCAGCGGGCAACGGCCCCGCACCAATGGTTTGGCGGTCCGGCCTTCTCCACGAATGCCGGCAGCATCATCTTGCGCGACGCCGGTGGTCTCGTCGTTGACAGCTTGAACTACGGCTTGCTCGTGGATCCGTGGGCGGCGGAGGGGTATCAGGGCGTGTCGGGAACGGGGCAGGGCGGTTGTCGCGCGCCGGTGCCGGGCACGGGCGGTCGCGGTGGCGGTGGCCCTTCGACAGGCTCAGGGCAAGCGGGTGTCAACATCGGCGTCAATCGCAGCGCGGGCCGCCTTCCAGACGGCGCGGATGCGGACAGCAACTGCACCGACTTCCTCACGCAGGTGGCGACGACGATTGCTGCTGCCGTGAGTGGCCCTTCGACAGGCTCAGGGCAGGGCGCAACGAATATCAAGGTGTCGAACGTTGCGAACTTTGCGGCGGGTCAGACGGTGATCATCGACACGGGCGCGGACGCGGAGACGGCGGTGATTGCCGCGGTGGGTACGCCGGGCGCGACGGTCTTGATTGCGGCTGGAGCCGCTACGGCCGGCCCGGACGCGTATGTGGGCTCGACGGTGATCACCGTGGCCGGCGTTGGCGGCTTCACGCCGGGCCAGACCATCACGATTGGCACGGGCGCAAATGCAGAGACGGCCGTTGTCGCATCGATCGCGCAAGGCCGACCTGCCGCCGCCGGCCGCGGCGGCGCTCCCGCGACCGCAGCGACTCCCGCGACGATTACTCTCACGGCGCGGCTTGCGATGGCGCATCCAGCCGGCGCGCAGGTCTCCGGCAGTGGCATCACGTTGAGCGCAGCGCTCAAGCGCGCGCATGCGGTTGGCGCGCCGGTGGCGACGAATGTGCCGACACCGGGGGCAGGGAATAAGTACGTCAGGGTCAATAGCGGGCGCTGAGTGGCGACGGTCGCGAGGCCCTGCGAGACGAACGCTCCGCATCAACGCAACCGCGGCCCGCAGCGAGGCGATCTGCCCAGACCTTAAGGGGCTTCTGGGTGGCCTGCAAGAAGGTTGTGGCCTATTTTGAAGGCACTTGTAATAAGCTACAGCCTGTTATTTGTCGATCTAAAAACAGGTTATAGCTTATGAAGCTTGCACGCTCTGCCTCTCAATCCCGCGCCCGTCTGGACGAGCGACTTGCCCAATTTGGACCAGTCGTGCAATACCGCGCGCCCGCGCGGGGCTGGATCAGGGCGATCCGCCAGGCGCTCGGCATGACCACGGCGCAACTCGCCAAACGGGTGGGCGTGAGCCAACCCGGCCTCATCAACCTCGAGCAATCGGAGGAGAAGGGCACGATCCAACTGGCCACGCTGCGGAAAGTCGCCGCGGCGCTGGACTGTCACCTCGTGTACGCCCTCATCCCGAATGAGCCGCTCGAGACCGCGATCCGCGGACGCGCCCGCGCGCTCTTGCAGCGACGACGCACACCCGTCGAGCACACGATGCGGCTCGAGAACCAGCACGTCGCGCAATCCATAGACGAGCGCGACATCGACGAGGTCATTCGCGAAACCAGCCCGGGCCGCTTCTGGGATTGACGCCGTGAGCGACATCCATGACATCGAGGACCTTTTCGACGAGCCGGAGGACGCGACCCCGCTCACGCCCGACGAGCGGCGTGGGCTCATTCCGTCGGACATCACCTATCGTCGCGAGTTGAACGGAGCGGAGCAGGCGGGCATCGCGCGTGCCGAGACCTGGGCGCTCGCGCGCCGGCGCAACTGGCTTACTGAAAAGCTGATCAAGGACCTTCATCGCAGGATGCTCGGCGACGTATGGCGCTGGGCGGGCACATTCAGAACCACCGAACGCAATCTCGGCATCCCGTTCTACCAGATCCCGATGGCGCTGCGCGACCTGCTGAGTGACGTGAACGCGTGGATCGAACACCAGGCGTACCCGCCCGATGAAATCGCCGTGCGCTTCCATCATCGATTGGTGCACATCCATCCGTTTCCAAATGGCCACGGACGGCATTCACGTCTGATGGCTGACCTCCTCATCGTCCAATTGGGAGGCGAGCGATTCACTTGGGGCAGCGCGAATCTGATCGACGCGGGCGAGGTCCGGCGCCGCTACGTCGCTTCGCTTCAGGCCGCGGCCCAACACGATCTCGCACCGTTGATCGCGTTCGCGCGGTCGTCGCAAGCCGGATTCACC
>CAYHEX010000354.1:0-4055 GCA_964355365.1 uncultured Solibacteraceae bacterium
CGAGAACATGCTCGACGACATGATCGAGGAGATCGCCCTGACTTCGACGCGTCGCGGCTACATTCTCGGCACCGGCGTGATGTCGTCGAAGACCATCGGCATCAATCACAAAGAGTACGGCGTGACCTCGACCGGCGTGGTCAAGTTCGCCGAGATCTCGATGCATGAGATCGGCATCGACGTGACCCGCGATGCCTTCACGGTGAAGTTCACCGGCGGGCCGAACGGCGATGTCGCCGGCAACGCCATGCACATCATGCTGGACCTCTGTCCGAAGATGCAGATTCGGCTGATTCTGGATGGTGCCGGCGCGTTGTTCGATCCGGCCGGCGCCGATCCGACGGAACTGCGGCGGATTCTGCTCCAGCAGGACGTCGACGGGTTCAATCCCGAGGCGCTGCACGTGGGGGGCTTCATGTTGTTCCGGGGCGTGTCGAAGGAAGACGGGATGCGCCTCCTGTATCGCAAGGTCACGCGGACCGCGAAGGGCTTGGTCGAGGAGTGGATCTCCATCGATGATCTCTCGCGGCAGTTCGGTGACCTGCCGTTCTCGGTGCAGGCCGATCTGTTCATTCCGGGCGGCGGCCGTCCCGAGACTATCAACGATGACAACTGGCAGCGCTTCCTGCTCCCCGACGGCACGCCGTCGTCGAAGGTCATCCTCGAGGGCGCCAACTCGTTCATCACGCCGGCCGCCCGGCTGGAATTGCAGAAGCGGGGCGTCCTGCTGATGCGCGACGCCTCGGCGAACAAGTGCGGCGTCATTTCCTCGTCCTACGAGATCATCGCCAACCTGCTGCTCACCGAGGAAGAGTTCCTCGCAAACAAGCCGCAGTACGTGAAGGACGTTCTCAGCATCCTCAAGCGGCGTGCGGAAGATGAGGCGCGCCTGCTCGTGCGGCGGCATGCGGCGGGCACGAAGCCCTGGACCGAGATCTCCGATGACATCTCTGTCGAGATCAACCTGGGCTACAAGCGCCTGTTTGAGTTCTTCCAGAAGAACCCGGCGATCGCGCAGCAGCCGTTGTTCGACAACGTCATTCTGGCCCACCTCCCGGCGCTGCTGCGTGAGGATTCGCGGTTCAAGAGCCGCTACAAGAACCTGTCGCCCAAGTATCGCTCCGCGATTCTGGCGGCGGAAATCGGGTCATCGATGGTGTATCAGGCGGATCACGACGCGGAGTTCGAAGACTCGATCCGCCGGCACGTGGAGCGTCGATTCAAATAAGCGAAGGCGGGGCGTCAGCCACCCGGCCGTTGATCAACCGAATCACGCGCGCTCCGGCGCGCGTGACGAAATCTTCATCGTGAGACGTGATCACGAGCGCGCGCCCGCTCCTGGCGAGCGCGCGCAAGGTGAGCGCGAGATCTGCCCGCCGCGCGGGATCGAGCGACGCGGTGGGTTCATCCATCAGCAGCAACGGCGGGTCCATCGCGAGCGCGCGCGCGATCGCGACGCGCTGCGCTTCGCCGCCTGACAACTCGCGCGGCAGCGCCCTGGCTCTGTGGCCGACGCCGAGTTCCTCGAGTAACACCTGCGCGCGCCGCTCACTGCTCGCGCGATCGCGCCGGCCAACGTGCCGCGGCGCGAGTGTGACGTTGTCGAGCGCGCTGAGATGCTCAAACAGGCAGTGGAACTGAAACACCATGCCGAATGCGGAGGCCTGCACCGTGCCGGCGTTCGCACGCTCGAGGCCCGCCACGCATCGCAGGATCGTGGTCTTGCCCGATCCGGATTCACCCATCAACGCCACGACCTCGCCGGGTTCCACGGCGAGCGACACGCCCTGAAGAATCGCGCGGTCTCCGCGACGTAAATGGAGATCGTTGACGCGCAGCACCGGGCTCATGACGCGGTGGGCGCATTCCAACGCGCCTCCAGTTGGCGGGCGAGGTGCCCGAGCGGCAGCGACAACATCAGATACAGCGCGGCGCACAACGCGCCGGGGATCACCCAGCTGCCGAGATTCGTCGCGAAGATCTGCGTTTGTTTGGTCAATTCGACGACCGTCAGCACGGAGACCAGCGATGAGTCCTTCAGCATCGCGACGAAGTCGTTGGTCATCGGGGCCAGCGCGAGACGCAGTGCCTGCGGGCCGCGAATCAGCCGGAGTGTCTGCCAGCGCGTGAAGCCGAGCACCGCGGCGGCGTCGAGCTGGCCGCGCGGGATCGCTTCGAGCGCGCTGCGGTAGATCTCGCTTTCGTACGCCGCGTAGTTCAAGCCCAGGCCCAGCAGTGCGGCGACAAACGCGGGCAGCCGGATCAGTGACGCCAGTCCGTAGTAGATGACGAAGAGCTGCAGGAGTACCGGCGTGCCGCGCATCACTTCGACGTACGCCGTGGCCGCGAGGCGTGTCGCGCGGCTGCCGTACACCCGTGCCACGGCGATGCCGATGCCGCCAGTCACAGCGAGCGCCATCGCCAGGCACGACAGCACGAGCGTGATGACGGCGGCTTTCAGCAGCGACGGCACGTAGCGAGCCGTGATGTCCCAGCGCGATGCCATCGCCGGTCCGGGTGGGACGTTCCGGTTCCCGGCGGCACCGGCTCCTGTGGTCGTCGCTGCGAAGAGGGCGGCCTGCGTGGAGTTCCACACCGCCCACTTGCGGAAGATCGCTTCGAGCCGGCCGTCCGTCATGGCCGCCCGCAAAATGTCATTGACGCGATCGCGCAGGTCGGCGCGTTCGGGCGCCATGACGATCACGTAGTGTCCGGTGCGCACATTGTCGGGGTGCGTGAAGAGGCCGGAGAGCCGGCGCATCGAGCGATCGGCGAGGACATTGTCGAGCAAGACCGCGTCCACGCGGCCCACCAGCAAGTCGGTGTACGGATGCACGTCGTCGTCGTACGACACTGCCGTGACGCCGAGTGTCCGCTCGGCCTCGAGCAGCGTCTCGTAGGCGATGGTGCCCCCGAGGGTGCCGACTCGCCGGCCGCGCAGATCGGCGAGCGATCGGATGCGGTCGCGGTCGCCGGCGCGAACGGTCAGCACCTCGTGGAACTCGTAGTAGGGCAGGGACGCGGCGACCGAGGCGCGGCGCGCCGGAGTGTCTTCGATGCCGCTCAGTCCGATGTCGAAGTCGCCGCGGCGGGCGGCTTGGTCGAGTTCGGTGAAGGCGATCTGGACGAATTGCGGTGACCGGCCGAGGTCACGGGCGATCAGCGCGGCCACTTCGACGTCAAAGCCAACGACCATGGCCGGGTTGCGCGGGTCGGCCTCCACAAACGGGGCACCGCCTTCTGCGTCGCCGCCCCAGCGGAGGATGGGGGCCTGTGCGGACACCTGAACGGCCTCGAGCACCAGGACGGCGCCGAGGATCGGCCACCTGCTCAGAATTTCGCCACACCTTCGTCTCACCCGCCGGAGTCTATATAATTACGGTCAATGAAATCGACCGCGATGGCCGAAAAACCCGCTGAACGCGAGGGTTCGTTTACCACCATTTCAGGCCGGCCGATCAATCGGCTCTATACCGCCGATGACATTGCCGGGCTCGACTACGGTCGTGATCTCGCGGATCCAGGGCAGTTTCCGTACACCCGCGGGATTCACCCCACCGGCTACCGCGGCAAGTTGTGGACGATGCGGCAGTTCGCCGGCTTTGGGACCCCGGAGGAAACGAACGAGCGGTACAAGCAGCTGCTCGCGGCCGGCGGTACCGGGCTCAGTGTGGCGTTCGATCTGCCGACGCTGATGGGCCGCGATCCGGATCACGAACTGTCGCTCGGCGAAGTGGGCAAGTGCGGGGTGAACATCACGTCGCTCGCCGACATGGAGCGCCTGTTTGAGGGCATCACGGTCGCCGACATCACGACGTCGATGACGATCAACTCGCCGGCGCCGATGATCTTCGCGATGTATCTGGTCGTTGCCGAGAAGCAGGGCGCGGACTGGCAGACGCTGTCGGGCACGATCCAGAACGACATCCTGAAGGAGTTCATCGCCAAGAAGGAATACATTTTCCCGCCCCGGCCGTCGATGCGCCTCATCACCGACACTTTCCAGCTCTGCGCGAAAGACGTGCCGAAGCGGAACCCGATTTCGGTGAGCTGGT
>CAYHEX010000355.1:0-4039 GCA_964355365.1 uncultured Solibacteraceae bacterium
GTCGTCGGCGGCGTTACCCCGGGCAAGGGCGGGACGACGCACGAGGGCTGGCCGGTGTTCAACACGGTCGCCGATGCCGTCAACGCGACGGGCGCGAACGCGACGGTGATTTTTGTGCCGCCGGCCGGCGGCGCCGATGCGGTGATGGAGGCGGCGGCGGCGGACATCGCGCTCGCGGTCTGCATCACCGAAGGCATTCCGGTCCTCGACATGATGAAGGCGATGGCGTTTCTGAAGGGTCGCAAGACGCGACTCATCGGACCGAACTGCCCGGGCCTCATCACAGCGGGGCAGGCCAAGGCCGGGATCATCCCGGGACATATCTGTAAGCCGGGCCGCGTCGGCATCGTGTCCAAGAGCGGCACACTGACCTACGAAGCCATTCATCAACTGACCGGCAACGGTCTGGGCCAGACGACCTGCATTGGCATCGGCGGCGATCCGATGATCGGCACCACATTCATTGACGCGCTCGGCCTGTTTGCCGGAGATCCGGCAACTGAGGCCGTCGTGATGATTGGCGAGATCGGCGGCAGCGCGGAAGAAGAAGCGGCCGCGTGGATCAAAGCGAACTTCACCAAACCGGTGGTGAGCTTCATTGCGGGACAGACGGCGCCCCCCGGGCGTCGTATGGGACATGCGGGTGCGATCATCTCCGGCGGTCAGGGCACGGCGGCCGAGAAGATGAAAGCGCTGACAGAAGCGGGCGTCACGGTCGTGAAGAGTCCGTCGGACATCGGTAAGGCCATCGAAGATCGTTTGAAGTCACGGTAAGCTTAGGAAGGCCATGAGCGTCGTCAACGATTTCACCATCCAAGTAGCCACGGTAAACGGGTCCGGCAGCAACACGGCGAACCTCGTTCTACTTCGTTCGATCTTTCAAATGGGCGTGCCGGTGTCGGGGAAGAACTTGTTCCCGTCGAACATCGCGGGCTTGCCCACCTGGTTCACGATTCGCGCGAACCATCGCGGCTACATTGCGCGCAAGAAGGAAATCGATCTTCTTGTGGCGATGAACGCCGAGACCGCGCGCGAAGATGTGCTGGCGATGCAGCCCGGCTGCACCGTTGTGTACGACGAGCCGCTGAAGCTGAACGCCGTTCGTGACGACGTCGAGTTCTTTCCGGTGCCGTTCGACAAGATCGTCGCGGAAGTGTGTCCCGACGCGAAACTGCGCAAGCTCGTCAAGAACATGATTTACGACGGCGTGCTCGCGTTTCTCCTGTCGATCGATCTGGCCGAGATGGAGAAGGCGCTCGACAAGCAGCTCGGCAAGAAGCCGAAGGCGATGGCGCTGAACTGGGGCGCGCTGCAGGCGGGCCACAAGTACGCGAGCGAGAATTTCACGCCGTCGGTGAAGTACAAGATCGAGCGGCTGAACAAGACGGCCGGCCGAATCCTGGTCGAAGGCAACGCGGCCGCCGCGATGGGGTGCCTCTTTGGCGGCGTCACCGTCGTCGCGTGGTACCCGATCACGCCGTCGTCATCACTGCCCGAATCGCTGATCGGCTATCTGCGCAAGTACCGCATGGACAAGGAGACCGGCAAGGCCACCTTCGCGGTGGTCCAGGCCGAGGATGAGATCGCGGCCATCGGCATGGTGATCGGCGCCGGCTGGGCGGGCGCGCGATCGATGACGTCCACCTCGGGCCCCGGCGTGTCGCTCATGTCGGAGTTCGTGGGCCTGTCGTACTACGCAGAAGTGCCCGGCGTGATCTTCAACGTGCAGCGCGTGGGCCCGTCGACCGGTCTCCCGACGCGCACGGCGCAGGGCGACATCCTCTCCACCGCGGTGAACTCGCACGGCGACACGCGTCATCCGATGCTGCTGCCGGGTTCGGTGGCGGAGTGCTTCGACATGGCGGCGGCGTCGTTCGATCTGTCTGAGCGGCTCCAGTCGATGGTCTACGTAATGAGCGATCTCGACCTCGGCATGAACGTGTGGATGTCGGACACCTTCGCGTATCCGACCGCGCCCATCGATCGTGGCAAGGTACTCGACGACACGAAACTGCGTGAACTGGGCGCGACGTGGGGCCGCTACAAGGATGTCGACGGCGACGGGATTCCGTGGCGGTCGCTGCCGGATACGGGCATGCCCGCGTACTTCACCCGCGGCTCGGGTCACAACGCCATGGCCGCCTACAGCGAGCGGCCCGACGACTACCAGAACAACCTCGACCGGCTCGCCCACAAGTTCGAGACGGCCAAGGCGCTCGTGCCCCAGCCGGTCGTGGACGAAGTGGCCGGCGCCACGATCGGCATCATCGGCTACGGCTCAAGCGACTTCGCCATCGGCGAATCCCGCGATCAGCTGAAGGAGGAGACGGGGATCATCACGTCCTATCTCCGCCTGCGCGCGTATCCGTTCACCGATGAAGTGCACAACTTCATTCGCCGCTACGACCGCATCTACGTCGTCGAGCAGAATCGCGATGGCCAGATGCTCAGCCTGCTGCTGATGGACGGCGACCGCACGCAGGCCGCCAAGCTCCAGAGCGTGCTGCACTACGACGGCATGCCCATCGACGCGCGCTCCATCACGGACATCATTGTGAAGAAGGAAGGGAAGTAATGAGCGACGCCCCGGCCCCAGTCAAGAAGGTCAACCGTATCGGCCTCGAACTCGCGCAGTACCGCGGCAGCAAGACCACGCTCTGCGCCGGCTGCGGACACAACGCCATCACCGAACGCATCATCGACGCCTGCTACGAGATGGGCGTGGATGCGAAGAAGGTGATCAAGCTCTCGGGCATCGGCTGCTCGAGCAAGAGCCCGGCGTATTTCATGAGCCAGGCGCACGGCTTCAACTCCGTGCACGGCCGCATGCCGTCGGTCGCCACGGGTGCGCTCCTGGCCAACAAGACGATGCACGCGATCGGCGTCTCCGGCGATGGCGACACGGGCGCAATCGGCGCCGGTCAGTTCATGCACACGATGCGCCGCAACGTGCCGCTGCTCTACATCGTGGAAGACAACGGCTGCTACGGTCTGACCAAGGGCCAGTTCTCGCCGACGGCGGATCAGGGCTCGAAGGCCAAGAACGGCGTCGTGAACGAGCTGCCGCCGCTGGACCTGTGCGCGCTCGGTATCGAACTTGGCGCGACGTTCGTCGCGCGCTCGTTCTCGGGCGACAAGAAACAGCTGCTGAGCATCCTCAAGGCGGCGATCTCGCATCGCGGCACGGCGCTCATCGACGTCATCTCACCCTGCGTCACCTTCAACGACCACGAGGGCTCGACCAAGAGCTACTCGTACGTGAAGGATCACGACGAAGTGCTCGGCGAAGTCACCTTCGTCCCCTTCTTCGAAGACATCAACGTGGACTACGAAGCTGGCGGCACGACGGAAGTAAAGATGCACGACGGTTCGCATCTCTATCTGCGCAAGATCGCCGAAGACTACAACCCGTCGGACAAGATGGCCGCCATGAAGCTGCTGCACGACACGGCCCTGCGCGGCGAATTCGCCACGGGCGTGTTCTACGTGGCGCCGGATGCGGAAGACTTCATGACGTCGCTCAATACGGTCGATACGCCGCTGGCGTTTCTGCCGCAGTCGGTCACGCGGCCGCCGCAGGCCGTGCTCGACCAGCTGATGGAAGGGCTCAAATAGACACGTGCAGTGAAAAGCCCCGGTCAGCGGGGTGCAGTGACAAGCACTGGTCGGCAGTGTGCCGTGAAAGGCTCGGGTCGGAGAACCCCCGACAAGAGCTATTCACCGCACCCTGCCGACCAGTGTTTTTTTCAGCACACGACCGACAGGTCTTTGAGGTGAATTAGAATTGTTGAACTTATGTCAACTGAAAGAACCTTCGCCATCGTCAAGCCGGACGCCGTCAAGGCGGGCAAAGCCGGCCAGATTCTCGCTCGCATCGAAGCCGCCGGCTTCACCATTCGTGGAATGCGGCTGCAGCACCTCAGCCTGAAGGAGGCCGAAGGGTTCTACGCGGTGCACGCCGCCCGCCCGTTCTTCGGCGAACTCACCAATTTCATGTCGTCCGGTCCGTGCGTGCTCCTGTGCCTCGAGGCACCGGACG
>CAYHEX010000356.1:0-4028 GCA_964355365.1 uncultured Solibacteraceae bacterium
CACGACCTGGCGTCCGGTGAGTCGATCATCTTCGCGGCCACCGGCGTGACCGACGGCGCGATGTTGAAGGGCGTCCGGTTCTTCGGCCACGGTCTCCGTACCAGTTCCATCGTCATGCAGAATCAGCCGCGCCAGATTCGTTTCGTCGATACGATCCACGTCACACGGACCGACGACGATGTCCGCATTCGGTTCTAGCTCGAACTGGCGCCGCAACCAGGCGGCGGTCACTGTCGCGACCTTCATCGGCTTCACGGGCTTCACGCTCGTGATGCCGTTTTTGCCGTTGTACCTGCAGCAACTCGGCGAACGTGACACCGCGGCGATCGCCATCTGGTCCGGTCTGAGCCTCGGCGTGACGCCACTCGTCACGGCCATCATGACGCCCGTGTGGGCGCGGCTGGCCAGGCGTACCGGTCACAAGCTCATGGTGGCGCGATCGCTGCTCAGCTTTGTCGTGATCATGACGCTGATGGCGTGGGTGAATCACCCGTGGCAGGTGTTTGCGCTGCGGTGCATTCAGGGATTGTTCGCAGGGTACGGACCGCTGGCGATGATGCTGGCGGCCGAATCGGCACCGGAAGAACACATGGCCACCGCGATCGGCTGGGTCCAGACGTCGCAGCGGTTGGGGCCGGCGCTCGGTCCGGTCATCGGCGGCGCGCTGGCGGCGTCCGTGGGCATTCGCGGGGCGTTCTATGTGTCTGCACTTTTCTATCTGGCGGCGTTTCTGTTTGTGCTGGTCGGATTTCAGGAGCCGACGAGAGTGCGCGCTGCAGCTGTTGAGCCGGCGACCAGGTTCACGCTGTCGTACTTTCGCGCCATGCCGTACTTTGTGACCGCCATGATTGCGGTGTTCGCGCTGCAGCTCGTCGACCGCAGCTTCGGCCCGGTGCTGCCGCTGTATCTCGGCGAAGTCGGTGTGCCGGCGGCCCAGGTCCCGTTCCTGACCGGGCTGATTTTCACCATCGCCGCCGCCGCCGCGGCCGCGGGCAATCAAATGACCGGATGGTGGTTGGCGCGTGTGCCTGCGCAGACGTTGCTGCCCGCGAGCGCCGCGATTGCCGCCGCCGGTGCCGTTGTGTACGGACTCGGGCCGAGTGTGGCCGTCATGGGCGTGGCCGCCATTCCGTTTGGCCTGGCGATGGGCATTGGCACCACGGCTGTCTACACAGATGTCGGACGCCGCATTGACGCGGACGAGCGGACGTTCGCCTTCGGCTACTTGCAGACGGCGTATCTGATCGGTCTTGCCGTGAGTCCTGTGGTTGCCGGGTTCATCGGCGCCGGCAGCATGCGCGCGGTGTTCTTCGTCGATGCGGTGGGACTGGCGGGCCTCGCGTGGTTCGTGCGGTCGCGCATGCAGGCCATGGAGGCGCGGTGATGCGCGCGGAAATGGTCCGCCTTGTTGGCGGCGATGCGGACGCCGCGGCGATTCTGCGCGCCGCATCGATCATCCGCGCCGGTGGGCTGGTCGCGTTTCCCACCGAGACCGTGTACGGACTGGGCGCGCACGCGCTCGATCCGGAGGCGGTGGCGAGGATCTTCGACGCGAAGGGGCGTCCCGCCGGCGATCCGGTGATCGTGCACGTGGCAACCGCCCTGGCCGTTGATGCGATTGCAGCGTCGGTTCCACCGTCTGCCCGCGCCTTGATGTCCGCCTTCTGGCCGGGGCCGCTCACGGTGATCGTTGCGCGCGGTTCGGCCGTCCCGCTTCGCGTGACGGCCGGTGGGGACACGGTGGCCGTGCGCGTGCCGTCGCACCCGGTGGCGCTGGCGCTGTTGCGCGTGGCCGGCGTGCCCATCGCCGCGCCCAGCGCGAACCGGTTTTCGCGGCCCAGCCCGACCACCGCGGATGATGTGGCCGAGGATCTGGGCGACCGCGTCGACATGATTCTGGACGGCGGACCGTGTCGGCACGGCGTCGAGTCGACGGTGGTGGATTGCACGCGCGAGATGCCTGTGGTGCTGCGACCGGGTGCGATCACCATCGAGGCGTTGCGCGCCGTGCTGCCGGCCATCGACCTGCGCGCCGCTGTCGTGATCGACCCGGGCACTGCGCTGGCATCGCCCGGGACATTGCTGAAGCACTACGCCCCGCGCGCGGAAGTGCGTCTCTGGACCGGGTCCGGGGAATCGTTGCTGCGCGCCGTGCGCCGAGACATCGAAGCGCAGATTGCCGCGGGCCGGCGCGTCGGCGCGCTGCTCGTCGATGAAGATCGCCTGGCCGTGACGGCGCTGCCGGTTGAAGTGTTGTCGCTGGGCTCTTCGTCCCGTCTCGATGAAGCCGCGGCGCACCTCTTCGCCGCCATGCGCGCGCTCGATCGATCGGGCGTCGACGTGATCATCGCGCGCGATCTGGGCCGCGCCGGTCTGGGTCTCACGATCTGGGATCGCCTGTTCCGTGCAGCGGAAGGCCGCGTGCTAGAGTCGAGTTAATGTCCGCACGAGTCATCGCGTCGCAGCCCGAGCGCGCGGCGCTCGTCAGCTTGACCACCGGATCCACGCGTCGGGTGGATCCCGAACTGCTTCTCGAGGAACTGACCGGGCTGGCGCAGGCGGCGGGGGCGGTGGTGGTGCTGCGTGCCGTACAGGATCGGCCGACGCCGGATCCGGCCACGTTGATTGGCAGCGGCAAAGCGGAGCAACTCGCGAAGGCGTGCGATGAAGCCGGGGCCGATGTGGTCATTGTCGACAACGACCTCAGCCCGGCGCAGGGGCGCAACCTCGAGAAGATTCTCAAATGCCGCGTGATCGACCGCACGCAGGTGATCCTCGACATCTTCGCGCGGCGCGCTCGCACGCGCGAAGGCAAGTTGCAGGTGGAACTGGCGCAGTTGCAGTACGCGATGCCGCGTCTTGTTGGCTCCAGCGAGGCGCTCTCGCGGCAAGGCGGCGGCATCGGGACCCTGGGCCCCGGTGAAACGAAACTCGAAACCGACCGGCGTGGCATTCGGCATCGCATTGCGAAGCTGAAGCGGGAAATCGACGAGGTGCAGAGCCGCCGAGGCCATCTGCGCGCCCGCCGCGCGCGACGAGAGGTGCCGACGGTTGCGCTCGTCGGCTACACGAACGCGGGGAAGACCACACTCTTCAACGCGCTGACCGGCGGCGACGCGGTGGCGTCCGACGCCCTGTTCGTCACGCTCGATCCGCTCGTGCGCAAAGTGAAGCTGCCCGACAAGCGGCAGATCCTCCTGTCGGACACGGTCGGTTTCATTGACCGCCTGCCGCATCAACTCGTGGCGGCCTTTCAGGCGACGCTCGAGGAAGTGGCGAGCGCGAGTCTGCTGATTCACCTGGCCGACGCCGCCGCGCCGGATCGCGAACGGCGCGATGCCGCCGTGCGATCCGTACTCGAAGACGTCGGGGCGGGTGAGGTCCCCACGCTCGTGGTATTCAACAAATGCGATTTGCTCTCGAGCGACGAACTGGCGCGGTTGAAGACCATGTATCCGGCGGCGGTGTTTGTGTCGGCGCTTCGTGGGATGGGGCAGAGCGATCTGCTCGAGATCGTTGCGTCGCGTCTCGAGATGGACACGGAGCTTGTTCGCCTCACGTTCGATCCTGACTCGGTCACGCACCGCAAGGCGATCGCGGACCTGTATCGACAGGCGCGTGTGCTGACGCACGTGGCTCTCGAGGATACCGTCATGATCGAAGCGGAGGTGCCGCGTCGTTTGCTCGAGCGGCTCTCGCAGACCGTTCGGGTGGTGCCGGTCTGATGCGCCGGCTGCTGTGCGCCGGCGTGGCCGCGTGCGTGATGGCCACAGTCGCCTGTGCCCCGCGTACGTCGCCGGCCATGCCGGGCGCGAGCGCGTGGCGACAGCCCGCGCTGCCGGATGATCTGTGGGTGGGCGCGACGGCACAGCGTTACGTCGACGCGTGGTCGGCCATTCGTCGCGGCGACGCGCGGTCCGGTGAGCGAACGCTCACCGACCTGACGCGCACGGTGCCGGGCTTTTTCCCGGGCCACGCCAGTCTCGGAGAACTGGCGCTGGCGCGCCGCGACTACCGGGCGGCCCGGG
>CAYHEX010000357.1:0-4018 GCA_964355365.1 uncultured Solibacteraceae bacterium
CTACACAGAATGACGATTATGTGGTCAGAATGTAACAGGCAGGGAGATTGTCGCGCGAGTGCCGGCCGGTATCCGGGAAACCAGCGCAATGGTCCCCCCGTGCGCCTCGACCGCCGCTCGCGCATTGACGAGTCCGAGGCCGACACCACCAGGCTTGGTCGTCACAAACGGGTCGAACACCCGCCCCGCCGCGCGATCGTCGAGGCCAACACCGTCGTCATCCACCTCGACAATGACCGACGTGCCCGCGCCGTCCAGACGGGACGAGACGCTCAGCGTGCCGCCTTCCCGAAGCGCCTCCGTGGCGTTGATGACCACATTCAGAAACGCCTGCGTCAGCCGGTCCGCATCAAGCGGCATCTCGGGGATCTCTGGAGCCAGGTTCGACTCCACTTTGATGTGGCGGTGGCGACATTGCGGGGTCACCTGGCGGATGACGCCGGCCAGAACCTCGTTCACTCGGCACGGTACCCGCTGAATGTCCCCGGGGCGCGCGACATCCAGCAACCCCTTCACGACAAACTCCACCTGGCGGATGTCCTGCAGCATGGCCTCAGTCATCTCGCGCGCGTCGCTGCCGGGTGCGAGGCTGGCGTTGAGTAACTGCGTCTGCATCTTGATCGACGACAGCGGATTCCTGACGTCATGCGCCACGCCGGCCGCGAACAGACCGGCCAGGCTGAGCTTCTCGGACTTGAGCACCGCGGTCTGCGCCTGATCGAGGCGCTCGAGCATGTCGTTGAACGCCGCCCCCAGACGCCCAACCTCGTCCGTACCCGATTCCGCACGGCCGCGAGTCTGTGACGTGGAGACATGCTGCGCAAACGCCGCGAGCCGTGTGATCGGCGCGGTGACCCGCCGTGCCACGACCTCGCTCACCAGGATCATCAACAACAGGCTGATCGCCGCGGCGCCCACGATCGTGCGCATCAGCATCTGATTCGCGCGTTCGACTTCAGTGTTCTCGTGCAGCAACGCGACCACCGTGCCCGGCTGCCCGTCAACCAACCGGTACGCCGCGTAAATCGAGGGCTCGCCAGGTAACTCGACCACCGTCGAGGCGTCCGCGCGAATGCCCAGACCTTCTGCGCCCCGGATGATGCGATCCACCAGGACCTTCTGATCTGGTCCCGTCAGCGTCGTCACCAGCACGCCATCCGGACCGAACGTCACCACATCGGCGCCGGCCACCTGCTTCACCGCCGTGACAATCGCCGGGCTCAGCGCCACACCGTTTCGGCTCACGACGTCCGTGGCGCTGACAACGTCCTGACGAATATGCGCCGCCAGCGCGGTCGACGTGACGTCGAAGGCGACCCACGCCACCAGCGCGGTCGCCACCAGCGCGGCCAGGCCGAACGGCAGAACGATCCGATGGTGGAGACGAAAGCGCACCGTCACCTTCAACTAGAAGCCGACGACGCGATCCTTGTAGGCGTCGAAGATCGCGCGGGTCACCGCAATGAAGCGAGTCAGGACGGGCGCGAGCGCGGGGGCGCCAATCGTAGCCTGGTGCTTGTCGAGCAGTTCGCCGAGCCCCATGCCCACGAGCTTGCCCTCGCCCTCGTAGAGGTGGGCGGCGTGCTGGAGGCCGTCGTTGGTCTCGATGAACCTGGCGGACATGGTCTCCAGGACCGCAGCGCGATCGAAGTTGAACGTCAGGTAGGACTCGATCTCATCCAGCAGCGCCGCGGCGGCCGGGTACGCGGCCAACGGCCCGCGAAGCCGATCCGCAGCGTCCCGAACCGTGTTCGCGCGGCTGCGCGCGTGCGCGATGCGCTCCATCGCAACCGCTCTGAAGTTCGGCAGGATCGGCCAGTTGCGCGCGAACAGCACGTTGTGGAAATGGTGCGTGTAGTTGCGATCGAGGATGTAGTAGCCGTTCGCGAGTTCCTGCAACGCATCCGCGTAGGCGCCCAGGACCTGGCCCGCGTCCTCCGCGAGCGCATCAGGGAGTGCCGTGACGGGACCGGCCGGCACGACGATCTTGTGGACCTTGTAGCCGGCATCCGGCTGTGACGGATCAAAGAGGTAACTGGGACTGCCCTGGTAGGCACCGGGACGGTTCTTGTAACCCACGTACAACGCGAACGACGCGGCGATGCCCGCCATGAGCAGCACCAGCGCGAAGCGCTCGGTCCGCCGCGGCGCGGCGGCGGGGGCCTCGGCGGGCGCGTGCACGAGGCGCCAGAGGACGATCAACTGGAGCGCGATGAGCGTCAGCACCATGTAGGCGCCGAGCAGCCGGAACGCGACCCACACCTCGAGCGTGAGCATCGCGAGCGTCATGACCGCGCTGCCTTCAGCAACCCGTCCCTGCTCGATCCATCGCAGACCGGGCACGAGCGCGGTCCACGCGCGCGTCGTTGCCGCCCGGCCGTCGCGGGGCGCGAGGCTGTACTTCGCCGCCAGCACGAGCACGCCGATCGGCACGGCGAAGATGACGGTGAGGAGCACCTGACAGATCACCTGCATCGCGGTGATCGAGAGGTTGTCGATGATCTGGTCGCCCTGCGTGATGATCGGATAGATCAGCCACGGCAACGCAAACGGCATGGACACGCGCAGTCGTCTTTGGCGGTACAGCACAACGCCCGCCACGAGCATGAACGTCAGGCCCGCGAGGCTGATCGCCTCGCCCTTGTCAATCAGGTAGTGGCCCCACTGCGACGTCTCGGTCACCGCCATCCCAAGGATGGCCAGCGTGAGGGCTGCGGTGGACCAGATCAACCACGCGGGCGGACGCGGCGCGTGCGCGGTCATCAGGACTTCGGCTTGGTGCCGAACAGCAACGTGTGCGGATTCGGCGGCGGCAGCGGCTTGATGATGATGTCGACAAAACCGGCGGTCTTCATCCAGGCCGCCATCTCGGTGCTCGCGTGGCAGGTCCCGTGCTCGGCGGTCAACATCATGTTCAGCGCGAAGAACGTGGCAAACGGCGGACTGACCTTCGCATCGGAATCAAAGAAGACGTCGCTCACCATCACCATGCCGCCGGGATCGAGGGCGGCAAAGGCCTTGCGCAGCAACAGTTGACAGTCGGCGATCGTCTCGCGATGCATCATGCCGGAGAGCAGCGCGCAGTCGTAGCCGGAGCCGAACTCATCGGCCAGATAGTCAGCCGGGCGCAGATCGATACGATCCGAGAAACCCTGTTCGGCGACGAGCTCTTTCGTCACGGCCAGCACGCCGGGACGATCGAGCACGGTCGATCGCAGCCCGGGCGTCTGGCGCACGAGGCCGACCGAATAGGTTCCGGGGCCACCGCCAATGTCGATCAGATGTGTGCGGCCCGTGAGGTCAGCGCCATGCGGGAGCACGGCACCGATGCCCTTCGCGCGTTCGTGCATCGCGAGCACGAAGGCACGCGTCTTCTCCGGGTCGTCGCCCAGAATGGTCTCCGGCGGCATCACCGGGCGTCCGGTGCGCGCGAGTTCCGCCAACTGGCCCCACGCCGGGTACAAATCCTCCGCGTACTTCATGCCGTCGCCGATATAGGCCGGCGTGCCCCGCACCAGGAACACGGCGGAGGTCGGCGAGTTCGTGTAGCGCCCGTCTTCGCGCTCCACCAGGCCAACCGTCACGCACGCGTCGAGCAGAAATCGGGTCGGCTCGGGTTTCGCGCCGCACGCCGCGGCCAACTCCTCGGCCGTGCGCGGACCGCCGCCCATCGCCGAGAAGAGATCGAGTTCCGTGGCCGCAAAAAGGACCGCGGACGATCGGTGGGCCAACGCAACTTGCATCAGGAGACCGGGGTTTGCTGCCTTCGTTTCGCTCATGGGGACTCGATCTTCCCTTTCCCCCTCACGCGCTGTCAATTAAACTAGCCGCAGCCCCACATGCTCTCCGCCCCTCAGCTCAACGAACTCCTGATGCAATACACGCTGGCCGCTCGCGGCGCCGGCCACGGCCCGCTCACGTCGGAGGACGACGCCCTGGTGCGATCCGCCGGCTGGCCGGCCGACCAGCCCACAACCGCGTGGGACCGCGCGGATGTTGCGCGATTCGTCCTGCTGCG
>CAYHEX010000358.1:0-4015 GCA_964355365.1 uncultured Solibacteraceae bacterium
CGTCAGCGACTCACTGGCACACACTGTTCGATCGACCGTCGAAGAAGGTTTGGCGCAGTCGACTGACTGGGCAGCCGCAATGCTAGGTAGCGTCAGACCAACCAGCACGGCGAACAGGACCGTCTTCAGCTTCATTGCCGCGCCTCCCCGATGTGGTTCGCCTTCCATAGATCAGGTGCCGCCCGCCCGAAGAATGACCCGCTCATGCCGGCCGCCGCTAGCGAAGACCGTCAGCCGAAAAATTGCTGGTGGTTCCCCATTTGTCCTGTCCGAAGAGGGCGCGCTGATACGGCGATTCCAAGCCCTGGAGCGAAGTCCCGCTGATGCTCTTTGCCATTTGGCCGAGGAGCTTTCCGAAGTTCACACTCGCCAACCCGTCGCCACTCTTGACAGCCTCCACCTGACAGCCATCGGCCGATGCCAACTGTTCCAGCGCAGGACTCATCGGCAGCGCGCCAAAGAACTGGATGCGGCGCGCCATCATCTTGTCGACTAGTGGGTCGACTTTTCCAAGATCCGCTTTAGTCACGAAACCATCTTCGATACGTTCATCAGAGAACAGCGCGACCACGCGCCGCGTGGTTCCCAGCGGACCAAAGGGATAGTCGAGCGCGCAGTCCAATGCGATCAGGTGGTTCTCGTCGCCCTCCAATGCCGCGGTCAATGCATTCAGGGCGCCTGAGAAGGTTGGCGCATCCGTGGTAAAGAGCCGGGCGTCTTGCGCCGCGTAGATTCGCCCCAGACCGCCACCATCCAGCGTTTCGATGCAGACGACGCGGCCGTCGCTCCCAGTGTTCTTCAGGACTTTGCATCCGACGAGTCCCATCCGAACCTCAAAATCGAACCCCTGCAGCGGACGGACGACGCTGTCGAGGTTCGCGACCAGCCCATCGAAGCACGGACGCATGCTGCCGCTGGTGTCGATGACGAAGACAATCTCAACGATCTTTGCCGACATTAGCTACCTCTGCTGCGACGCCGACGTTACCCGCGGGCGGCGCTGATGAGAACTCCCCATACACCGCGAACACTTCACCTGCAGGAAACTCGACGGACTCCACAGCAGGCAATTGATCGTGGCGCCCTCTGGCCAGCGACAGCGCCCGACGATAGGGCCCATCGACGCCGTAGTACGTCATCCCGTACTCGTTGATGAATCCGCACGCCGTCAAGGTCAGCAGGGTTTCTGTGTAGGCGGCCGGCTCTTCAAACCCATCCGCAACATGGTCATGGCCGCGCACAAATCTGGAGACCGGAAAGACGGGGGCAACGGCCGCGCAAAATCCCGCAAAGTCCTGATAGCCGAAGCCTGAGCGACTCGCGGAGGTCTGGCGTTCTTCCACCATCCGATGAGCAGCGTTGCGAGGCATCGACGGGTTGCATCGCCCCCAGACAAAGTCCGCCTGCGCGCGCCAGCCATGGAATGCCTCGATGGTCGTCAGGTTCGGCCACAGATCGGCCAGTGGAAAACCGCCGTGCGCCGCCAGTAGACCGTCGTCGAACAACACGGCCACGGGGAGGCGTTGGACCACATCCACAAACAACCGCCCCCACGCCGTTCGGTCCATGTCGCCGCCCGGCCCGTTCAACCAATCGACGAACTCCGCAGGCTCTGTGGCGGCCACAAACTGTCGATCGGCCTTGGACCAATGAACACCCTCGTCGTGGTTGCCCTTGATCCACAGGACCTGCCCGGGATACTGCAGCGCGGCCTCGAGAACGGCCGCGAAACACTCAACGCTTCGGGGGCCACGATCGACGATGTCTCCGATGAGACACAACCGGAACTCAGGCGTCTGTCGCACCCGCTCGAAGAGATGGTGCCACGCCAGGATGTCGCCATGGAGATCGCCCACAAAGTACCAGCGATCCGAACTCTCGTGGTGGCGACGCACACGCGGCTGGATCAGCCCCCAGCCCACGAAACCGAGAGAACCTTGTGCGACATCTTGTTGACCGTCCGCCAGAATTCCCGGCATGCGCAGACGCAACCCACTGATGAACTCGGCTGCGGTCATCAGAGCAGACCGACGGTCAGGTGGAAATACTTGCCCTTGATCGACAGTTTGTCGCCAGCCTTCAGCAATGCGCCGTTGGGATCGATTGGCTCACCATTGAGAAACGACGGGTTGGTCGCGTATGCGACAGGCACGACGGCCCATCCTCCCTTGTCGACCCAGCACTTCAGGTGGAATTGGTCATTGGACACGAACTTGACGTCGGGATCCTGCAGGCGTCTGAGACTCAGCGCGCCGAACAGCGTCTCGATGTGCGCTTCGATCTTCTTGCCTGTTGCATCAGAGGCCAGCGACACGCCCGTCGGCATTCGAACGTATAAACAGTGGGGACAGGCGAGCAGTTCATCCGAAACATCATTGCCGTCCTGGGGACACTTCCACGGCACAAGCCACCTCCAAACTGCGACCTACCGCAACGCGACCGTCATTGCGCACTTCCCGGTCTTCCCAACCGCCAGTACCATTCCGCTGCGAAGGCGCACGGCACCGTCAACCGGAATGCCGTCGCACGTGGTGTGGTTCGTCGCGCCCTCGCAGTGCGACACCGTCCATGAGCCATCCGGACACTTCTCCAACCGAAACTGTTCCGGAGCCATGAAACGTTCGAAGTCGTTGTGCCACCGCTTGAAGTGAGGCCGCCCAAAGACACCAGACACTGCGGCGACCAGCTGCTCTCCGCCCGGACCGGCTAAGGCCACCTTCGCGGCCTTTGCTGGCGCAGAGGCCACAGCCACGCTTGCCGGAGTCGGCAGTGGAACCGGCGGGACGAACGTCGCGGTCCCGGACGGACTCAAGCCGTCCCAATGGGTCAGTTTGCCATTCAAAGCGTTTAGCAACTGCTCAGCGGTCGGCCGACGACTCGGTTCGGGGCGGAGGGCGCCATTGATCACGTGGTTCACGAACACCGCGTCAGGGGCTTCGGCAATTGGTTGCTGCAGTTCCACCTTCGGAACGCCGCCCGCTTTGGCCGCAGTTTCATAACTATCCGAGTCCCCACGCCAGGGGTGCCCCGCCCCGATCAACTCGCCGAGAATCAGCGCAGACGTGAAGACGTCGGAGGCGGCCATAGGCACCTCCATACGGAGGTGCTCCGGGGACTGGTAGAGCGGTGTGCCGACGTAACCGCTGGCGCCGTGCCATGGGGCCTTCTTGTTCACAATCAACGAAAA
The DNA here is from genome assembly GCA_964355365.1 of uncultured Solibacteraceae bacterium. Taxonomy (GTDB): domain Bacteria; phylum Acidobacteriota; class Vicinamibacteria; order Vicinamibacterales; family SCN-69-37; genus SCUN01. The sequence goes on from CAYHEX010000358.1 coordinate 3,188, forward strand.
GTCCATGTCGATCAAACGCAGCTTGTACTTCGCCGCAATCGCAGGCTCCGGCAGCAGATAGACGTTTTCGGGCTTGAGGTCCGTGTGAATGATGCCGGCCTCATGGATCGCGCGAATCGCCGCCATGAGGACTCGGGCGAAAATGACGCGCTGCTTCCAGTCGAAGGCACCCGGAGATTTTCGAATGGACTCCACGACGTGCCGAAGATCGTTGCCGCCGGCGACCCACTCGAATACCTGGTAGAAAACCTTCAGCGGGTAGGCGCCCGTGCCTGCCTTCTTCAGTTCGAAGAAGTCTTTGAACTCGTAGCACATCGCCGACGCTGCCGGATGTCCCTGCACTCGTGATTTCAGTTCACTTTGATACGCAACGAAGGCGTCGTACCACGGGGAACGCGGTCCAGGATCGTTGTATTTCTTGAGAAAAACCGGATTCCCGTCCGGTCCAACGGCCTTGCACAGGAAGCCGTGGCTAGCTCGCCCTAGGAACTCTACGACGCGGTACTGTTTGATCTGGTCTCCCTCGCTCGGGGTACTACCGCTGACATAGGCCGTGGACACAGCATCCCCCTCGGCCTAAGCCAGTTCAACGGCAGCGGAAGCGCTGACCGACTTAGCCAGCCGATCCATGACCTTCTGAAATGACGCGGGATCTGCGACGACCTTCGCCAGCGCCGCAACGGACGCATTCATGGCCGCGCGACCCGCTTCCCCCTGTTGCCCGAGACCAGCCAGCGCCGGTGTGTTGTCTTTCTTGGCAACGAAGTTGATTTCGGCACGGTCCGCCGAGGCGAGGTCGTAGTAGCCATCCCACTCCGGAACAAAACC
>CAYHEX010000359.1:0-4012 GCA_964355365.1 uncultured Solibacteraceae bacterium
GCCCGGGACACTGCGGCACAGCCGCAGCCGACGGGAACCGGGGCCATCTCGGGATCGGTGGTCAGCGCGGACGGCGGGCGTCCGGTGCGCCGCGCGCGCGTCACGCTGAGTGGCGGCGATCTGCGATCCTCCAAGTCCGCCGTGACCGACGACAAGGGCGCGTTTACGTTCACGGCGCTTCCCGCCGGACGATTCAACCTGAGCGCGTCGAAGCCGGGGTATGTCAACGCGACATACGGACAGAAGACGCCGGGCCGTCCCGGCACACCGATTCAATTGCTCGACGCGCAGAAGCTCGAGAATCTCAAGATGCCGCTGCCCAAGGGCGGCGTGCTCACCGGGGTCGTGCTCGACGAGAACGGTGAGCCTACGCCCGGGACGCAAGTCACGGCCTTCCGCTTCGAAATGCGCACCGGCGAGAAGCGTCTCACGCAAGCCGGCAACGACCAGACCGACGACCGCGGCCAGTACCGGATCTACGGCCTGCTGCCGGGCGACTACGTCGTGCGCGCCACACCGCGCAATCGGCTGAACGATCTCGTGCAGGTGGTGCAGGATGTCGCGGTGGCGCCGGCGGCGGAGGACCTGGCGCCGGGGCGGTGCAGCAGATGCTCGGCGGTCGAGGCGGTGCGGGTCAGGGCGCGCAGATGCTGCAGGGCATTGTTGCCGGGCTGGCCAACCCGGACGAAGCGAGCGTCGGGTACGCGCCGGTGTACTACCCGGGCACGACAACATCAGCCGGCGCAACGTCAATACCGCTCGGCGTCAGTGAGGAACGCCAGGCTCTCGACTTTCAACTGCAGCTCGTGAACACCGCGACCGTCTCGGGCAGTGTCATCAGCCCGGACGGAGATACGTCGGGTGTATTTCTCACACTCGTCAACGAGACCGAGCAAGCGCTGGGCGGCGGGGCAAACACGGCGCGCGTGCAGCAGGACGGCACGTTCACGTTCAACAACGTGGCACCGGGCCAGTACGTATTGCAGGCGCGCGGTGGACGCGGCGGCCGCGGCGGTGGCGGCGGGCGCGGCGGTGGTGGCGCGGCAGCGGGCGGTGCGGGCGCGGCTCCGGCGCCACCGGAGATGCTATGGGGCCAGTCGCAGGTCACCGTCGATGGCCGCGCGGTCACTGGCATCAGCGTGTCGTTGCAGCCCGGGATGAAGGTGAACGGCCAGTTGGTCTTTGAGGGCGCTGCCCCGCCAACCGACCTGACCCGCGTGCGTGTCGCGCTTTCGCCGAGCAGCGCGGGCAACGGTCCGGACCTGGCGCAGAACGCGCCGGCCCAACTCGACGCGACGGGACATTTTTCGATCACCGGCGTAGCGCCGGGCCGGTACACGGCGCGTGTGCAGGGCGGCGTGCAGACGTTCACGCTCAAGTCCGCCGTTGTCGGTGGCCGTGACGCGCTCGACTTCGCGCTCGAAGTGAAACCCAACGAAGAGGTCGCCGGTTTCACGCTGACGATGACAAATCGGACGCAGGAGTTGAGCGGCACGCTGACGGACGGACAGAACCAGCCGGCCACCGACTACTCGGTGATCGTGTTCTCGGCGGAACAGCAGTACTGGACGCCGCAGTCACGCCGGATCGTGTCGGTGCGTCCGGGCACGGACGGCAAGTTCACGGTGCGCAACCTGCCGCCGGGCGACTACATGATGGCGGCGGTGACCGACGTTGAGCCGGGCAGTTGGTTTGATCCGGAGTTCCTGCAGCAACTGCGCCCCGCAGGTGTTCGCGTCACGCTCAGCGAAGGCGACAAGAAGACGCAAGACTTGCGCATCAAGTAAGCCAATTGAAATCGGGAATCAATTCGTCGAATTGATTCCCGATTTCAATTGGCCGCGGCCGCGACGCATCGTCCAGGCGATGAGGCCGCCCATGACGACGAGTGCAGTGACGAGCGCGCCGGCGAACAGCCAGAGCGTGCGATACAGGATCGAATTGCGCTCCATCGTCATTTCCATGACGAGCGGCGTGCCGAGGCGGCGGTCCTTGAGGTACTGCTCCCACGTGAGGATGTTGCCGCGCTCGGGCTTCAGTGTCTCGTGGGTGTCGATGTCGCGGACGTTGTGCGATCGGATCTTGCTCGGCAGGTGCAGCTTGACGCCGACGATCTCGTTACCTTTCCAGTTGATGCCCTTGGCATCCGTCGCGGCCGCCGGCGCTCCGATGATCTGGCGATACGCGAGCAACCCATCCACGTCGGTGAACGAGTAGGTCGACCACGCCAGCACGCCGCACTTGGAGGCATCGGTGATGTTGGCCAGATCCATGCGGATCTGCACAAATCGGCGACCGTCACGAATCCACGGAGAACTACTGACGCGCGTGACCGTGCAGCCGGCCGCTTCGAACGCGGCGCGGATTTTCTCGGGCGCAAACCGCACGCGCGGATTCACATCGAGCGGCAATCCACGCAGGACCACCAGCGACGCGACCGAGGCGTTGACATTGATCGTGGCCGAGCCGTCCACGGCCAGCGTGATGTCTTCCTCGTATTCGTATTCCCGGCCCAACAGCCGGTTGACCCGGCGGCATCCCCACTCCGACGCCACAAGACAGACCACGAACGCGACAATGACGGCGCGACGCGCGCGCCCGCTCCTCAAACAGCGCATTGAGCGAATGATATCCTTTTCGCTCAATGCCACGCGTCTTCCTGATCGACGGCAGTTCGCAGATGTACCGCGCGTACCATGCGATCCGCGGTCTGACGGCGCCTGACGGCAGCTCCACCAACGCCATCTATGGGTTCGTCACGATGCTCCGCAAGCTGATTGCGGACCACAAACCCGACTACATCGCGGCGTCCTTCGACCTGGCGGGCCCGACTTTCCGCGACGACCTCTCCGACGTCTACAAAGCCAATCGCGCCCCCATGCCGCCCGACCTCGTGCAGCAGGCGCCGCTCGTGCGCGAGGCCTGCGAAGCGATGGGCGTCCCCATCCTCACATCCGAACGCTTCGAGGCCGACGACGTGATCGGCACGCTGGCCATGCAGGCGCGCGCACACGGCTTCGAGGTGGCACTCGTCACAGGCGACAAAGACTTCTTCCAACTCGTCGGCGATGGCATCCGCGTCTTCAATCCAAAAGACGACGGCACGTGGTACGACGCGCAGGGCGTCGTCGAGAAATTCGGCGTGAAGCCCGAACAGGTGGTGGACGTGCTGGCGCTCATGGGCGACAGTTCCGACAACATCAAGGGTGTGCCGGGCATCGGCGAAAAAGGTGCAAAGGAACTGATCACCACCTACGGCACGCTCGACGCATTACTCGCGGCTGCGCCCGAGATCACGCAGAAGCGCTACCGCGAGGGCCTGCTGAATCACGCGGCCGAGGCGCACGCGAGCAAGGAACTCGCGACGATCCGGCTCGACGTGCCGGTGACCTTCGATCCGGAAGCGTTGCGCTACACCGGACCGCAGCGTGACCAGTGCTACGCGCTCTTCTCGACGCTCGGTTTCCGTTCGCTCACCGCAGAATTCGCGCCGACCGCGAAGGACGTGCACAACGACTACGCGATTGCCGCCGACAGCGCCGAGGTTGACGCCATCATCTCCGCCATTCGCACGGCCGGCACCATGGGCCTCGCGCTCATCACGGAAGGTGCGCCGGCGGTACGCGCGTCGATTGTCGGCGTCGCGATCTCGACCGCCGACCATCAGGCGCGGTATCTGCCATTCGGCCACGCGGGACTCTCGGAAACACCGAACCTCTCGCAGAACGACACGCTCGCCCGGCTGAAGCCGGTGCTCGAAGATGCGGCCATCACGAAGATCGGCCACGACCTCAAATACGCATCGATTGTGCTCGGACAACACGGGATCTCGCTCCACGGGCTCGACCTGGACGTCATGGTCGCCAGCTACCTGATCGACTCGATGCGGGCGAGCCACTCGATCGAGCAGATTGCGGGCGCGACGGCCGGCTATCAGGCGAGCACTGCGGACGAGGTGCGGGGCAAGGGCGCGAAGGCGCTCGCCTGGAGCGGCGTGCCGGCACTGCAACTG
>CAYHEX010000360.1:0-3992 GCA_964355365.1 uncultured Solibacteraceae bacterium
GATGGCGGCGGCGTTGGCTTCGGCACGCACGATCGCGTTGTCGTCGATGGTGGCCGAGGACGACACGATGGACGTGGCAAGCATGGCCGGCCGTCGCTCGCGCGTGATGCCGCGCCGCGTGCTGTCGGAGATCCTGCAGCCGCGCGCCGAAGAAGTGTGCCACCTCCTGTGGGATGAGATCCGGAAGGCGGGCTTCGAACGCTCGCTCAACGCGGGCATCGTCCTCACGGGAGGCGGCGCCATGCTGGACGGCATGGCGGAAATCGCGGAACAGATTTTCGATCTGCCGGTGCGCCGCGGCGCGCCGGACGGCGTGGGCGGCCTGGCCGACCACGTGAACACCCCCGCCTACGCGACGTCGGTGGGCCTCGTGATGTACGCCCATCGCAACGCACAACTGGAACCTGTCCGCGTCGGAGCCGGCGCGATCGGGCGATTCACCGGCCGGCTTCGCACGTTGTTCAAAGACTTTTTCTGAGACAAGGGAGAGAGACGTACATGGAGAGACTCCGCATTCTGCTGGACGAAGATGACGTGAAGCACGGCGCGCGGATCAAGGTGATCGGCGTAGGCGGCGGCGGCAGCAATGCCGTGAACCGCATGGTGCAGTCGGGACTGACCGGCGTCGAGTTCATCGTCGCCAACACCGACCGCCAGGCGCTGATGCACAACGCGGCGTCGGTCAAGCTGCAGATCGGCTCCAAGCTGACGAAGGGCCTCGGCGCCGGCGCCGATCCCAACGTGGGCCGCGAGGCCGCGCTCGAAGACACCGAGAAGATTCTCGAGGCCTTGCAGGGCGCCGACATGGTGTTCGTCACCACCGGCCTCGGCGGCGGCACGGGCACCGGCGCGGCGCCGGTGATTGCGAGCCTCGCGAGCGAGATCGGGGCGCTCACCGTGGCGGTGGTCACCAAGCCGTTCAGGTTTGAAGGACGCCGGCGCCAGACGCAGGCCGAACGTGGCCTGCAGGAGCTCAAGGATGCCGTGGACACGATGATCACGATCCCGAACGAGCGGCTGCTGACGACCGTGGACAAGGCGACCAGCATGTCCGAGGCGTTTGCGGTGGCGGATGACGTGCTGCGCCAGGCGATCCAGGGCATCTCGGATCTGATCCTTGTGCCGGGCATCATCAACCTCGACTACGCGGACGTGAAGACGATCATGTCGCGCATGGGGATGGCGATCATGGGCACGGGCATTGGCACCGGCGCGGATCGCGCGCGTCTGGCCGCCACCGCCGCCATTTCGAGCCCGCTGCTCGAAGACGCCAACGTGCGCGGCGCCCGCGGCGTGATCATCAACATCACGGGCGGGCCGGACCTGACGCTCTCGGAAGTCAGCGAGGCCTCGGAGATCATCCATGAAGCCGCGCACGAAGACGCGAACATCATCTTCGGCGCCGTGGTGAATCCGGACATGGTCGGCAAGGTCAAGATCACGGTCATTGCCACGGGCTTCGACCCGGTGCGCACGGCCATGTCTCCCGCGATCCAGTCGCTGATGCCGACGCCGGTGGATCTGTCGGCCTACGCGGCCGCGCGCGGCCACGAGGAAGAGCGACGCGTCTCCAATGGCGGCAGCGTGATCGTGGTGCGCCGCCCGGTGATTGAGATGCCGTCGGTCTCCTCGTCGATCGCACCCATTCCCGTGCCGGCAACGCTGTTCGAGCCGGTGGCGACGATGGCGATGACCGACGCGAGCGCCACGGCGGTGGCCGACGCGCCGTCCGCCATGTCCGATTTCTCGCTCAGCGACCTGGACGATGCCTCACCGCTTGACGTGCCGGCGTTTCTGCGACGTAAAGAGAGCTAGTAGTCCAGAGTCCAGGGTCCTGCGTCCAGGGTCCAGTCCGGAGTTCTTAGGGTCCGGGGTCCAGTCAGGAGTTCTCGAGTCCGGGGCTCAAGGTTCGGACTCTGGACTCAGGGACTCTTGACCGGACCCTGGACGCAGGACTCTGGACCCTGGACTAGTCGTACCAAGTACAATCGATAGCACCACCGACATGTCTTCATGCGCCGCCTGCGGATTCGCGGCGTGAGGACGGCCGGGGTGCCATGACCCCACCACCCCGCACTCGACACCAACCCGGCGACGCGCCGCGGCGCTACGGCGCCGAGCAAGGCAACGACCCGCTCGCGACGCTCGCCCGTGAGGTCGGCACCATTCGCAAGAACCACGCGGGGAAACTGCGCGTGGCGCTGGCGTTTCCCAATTCCTATTTCGTCGGGATGTCGAATCTCGGACTCCAAACCGTCTACCGCCTGTTCAATGCGCACGAGCGCGTCGTGTGCGAACGCGTGTTTCTGCCGCCCAAGCAGGAACTGGCCGGGCGCGCGGCCAAGCGCCAGCCGCTCGTCACGTTGGAATCGCAGACCCCGGTGTCGGACTTCGACATCTTCGCGTTCTCCGTGTCCTTCGAATGGGACTACACAAACGTCGTCGCGATGCTGCGGATGGCCGGCCTCAAACCCCGCGCCGTTGACCGCACCGCGCACGATCCGTTGATCCTGATCGGTGGTGCCGTCACCTTCGTCAATCCCGAGCCGCTCGCGCCATTCGCCGACGTGATTGCCGCAGGCGAAGGCGAAGTACTCGTGCCCGGGTTGCTCCGCGCGCTGGCCGACGCCGACGACCGGCCGTCGTTGCTGCGTCGACTGACGCAGGAGCGCGGCTTCTACATCCCGAGCTTCTACGAACCCACCTACGACGGCCCCGGCAAGGTCGCGGCGATCACGCCGAAGCCGGGCACAGGCGCGCCACCGATCGTGCACAAGGCGGCCGTGAAGGCGACCGAAGCGCTCGATCCGCCGTCCACGGTGATCTTCACGCCCGATACTGAGTTCGGGGCGCGCTTCCTGATCGAAGTCGTCCGCGGCTGCGCCAACCTCTGCCGATTCTGCTGGGCCGGCTACAACTACCTGCCCGTGCGGTCGTTTCCCACGGCGCGCATTCTCGAACTGGCGGCTGCCGCGCGTCCGTACGCCAACCGCGTCGGACTCGTGTCCATCGCGCTCTGCGACCACCCCGACATCGAGTTCATCCTCAAATCACTGCTCGACATGGGGTACGGCATCACGCCCGCGTCGCTGCGTCTCGAAGACATCACCGAGCCGATCATCTCGATGCTCCACCAAAGCGGCGAGCGCTCGATCACGGTCGCTCCCGAAACCGGCTCCGACCGGCTTCGTCGCGTCATCAATAAGACGATGACCAATGAGCAGATTCTCGACAAGACGGATCTGATCTTCCGGACCGGCATGGAGAACCTGAAGCTCTACTACATGATCGGGCTGCCCACCGAAGCCGAGGAAGACCTCGTCGCCATCCGCGACCTCACGCTTCAGCTCCGCGACACGATGATGGTCCACGCCAAGGCGCGTGGCACCGTGGGCCGGATCGTCGCATCGGTCAACCCCCTGGTGCCCAAGCCTGGGACGACGTACCAGTGGTTGCCGATGACGGACACGTCGGTCATCGAGAAGAAGATCGATTTCCTGCGGCACCTCGTGGCCGACGTGGACAACGTGTACTTCAACATCAAGTCCGAGCGGCACTCCTACTATCAGGGCCTGCTGTCACTCGGTGATCGTCGCGTCGCGGACGTGATCGAGGCTGCGGAACGCAACGGCGGCAAGTGGCGCGCGGCCGTCGCTGAAGTGGGCCTCGACGCCGACGCGTATCTCTACCGCGACAAGAGCGCCGACGCCTTCCTGCCCTGGCAGATCATCGACGGCGGCATGAAGGAGTCGTTCTTCCGCTCGGAGGCAGACAAGAGCCTGCGGGCGGAACAGACACTGCAAACGCCTCTTGCCTCTGAGTAGGGCAAAGGGCAGAGGCGAGGCAACAGGTCAGAGGGAAAAGGGGAGGTGCGAAGGCACAAGAGGCTGTCGCAGCTCCTTGGGTGCCGTGCGCGCGTCTGATGCTTCTGGCCATCCCCTCTGCCCTCTAACCTTCTCCCTCGCCTTTGCCCTTTGCCCTCTGCCCTTTGC
>CAYHEX010000361.1:0-3984 GCA_964355365.1 uncultured Solibacteraceae bacterium
CGCGGGCATGTTGGGCTCGCCCCAGACCTTGTTGCCGCCGCCGCGGATCTTGTCGATGAGCTTCGTCTGCGCCGGTGCGTCGGCCGCGTACTTTTCCGCCACCTGCACCCAGGACGGACCGTTCGATTTGCTGTCGACGTTGTGGCAGGTCTTGCAGTCGCTCTGCGCCATCAGCGCCTTCGCCACGCCGAAGCGCGTGGACCCGTCAACGACCGCATCGCCCTGCGCGAGCCACGTCGTGTCGAAGGTCTCGGACACCTGATCGATGCTGAACGCCACACGGTCGAGAGGCGGAACGCCGTCTTCTTTGTCTTTCACCGTCAGCGTGTACTTGAGCGGCTGATTCTCAAAGAAGAACGTGCGGTTGCCGGGCACGTCGAAGGTGATCTGCGGCGGTTCGTTGCCGGCCACGATGGTCACGAGTTGATCGGCGGTCTTGCCGGCCGGATCGGTGACGGTCAGCGTGGCGAAGTAGACGCCGTTCTTGTCGAACGTGACTGTGGCGTCGGGCGTCGCGAAGGTCTTTGCGGCGCCGCCCTGTTCCGGCTCCACGCTCCACGCGAACTTCAGCGCGTCGCCGTCGGGATCCACGGTGCCCTTCGAGCTGAGCGTGACCTTCAGCGGCACGGTGCCGCCCACCGCGCTGGCGGCCGCCTTCGCCACCGGCGCGCGGTTGCCCGCGTTGTATTCGATGCGCACCAGACGGGAGTTATCGCTCTTGCGGAACCAGTTGCTGCCGTACTCGAGCACGTAGAGATCGCCATCGGGGCCGAACTTCATGTCGATCGGCTCGATGGGCCGATACGAGGGCAGGAAGCGCTCCATGCCGGCGTAGGCGCCATCAGCGGTCAACGAGACCGACATGATGAGGCTGCGGCTCAGGTCGCCGATGATCCACTTGCTTTCGAAGTACTCCGGAAACGCGCGCTTCGCCTTCGGGAAATCGGCGCGATGAAAGATCGGACCGCCCATCGCCGAGCGCGCACCGGTGCCCAGTTCAGGAAACTTCGCGGACAGCGCGTAGGGATAGAAGATCAGCGCCGGTTGTGCCGGCGGCAGATCGCGCAGCCCCGTGTTGTTCACCGACGCGTTGACCGGGCGGGCCGGGTCCTTGCGCGCGCCCGGCTTCTTCGCCTCGTAGTCGTACCAGGGGAACGAACCGCTCTCGCCGATGAAGTACGGCCAGCCGTAGTTGCCCGGACCTTTCGCCTGATTGAATTCGTCGTAGCCGCGCGCGGTCGTGGCCGTGTCCTCGGTCGCGTCGGGACCGACCTCGCTCCAGTAGACCCAGCCCGTGCGGCTGTCCACAAACACGCGCCAGGGATTGCGTACGCCCATGGCGAAGATCTCGGGCCGGGTCTGTGGCGTGCCGGGCGGAAAGAGATTGCCCTTCGGAATCGAGTAGCCGCCGGCCTCTTCAGGATGAATGCGCAGGATCTTGCCCCGCAGGTCGTTCGTGTTCGCGGCCGTGCGCTGGTCGTCCCAGTTGGCGCGGCCGGGCCGTTCATCCGTGTGCGCCGTGAGGTTCACGCCCGTGTTGTCGCCGACGGTAATGAGGAGGTTGCCGTCTTTGTCCCAGGCCATGCCGCCGCCGGTGTGGCAGCACACTTCCCGCTGCGCGCCGTACTCAATGACGACGGTCTTGGACTCGGGGTCGAGCTCGTCAAACTCGTTCAATGTCCATCGCGCCAGCACGTGCTTGGCGACCGCAGCGTCGGCGTAGAGCATGTACACAAAATGGTTGGTCGCGAAGTTTGGATCGAGCGCGATGCCGAGCAGACCGTCTTCGCCTTCTTTCACCACACCGTCGGCGCCCGTGTACTTCGTATTCACTTCGAGCGTCTCGATCTTCTTCGTGATCTTCGTCGCCGGGTCGTACGCCTTCAGCGCGCCCTTCCGTTCGATGAGGTAGACCTTGCCGCTCGGCAGCACTTCAAACGCCATCGGCTCATCGAGTTCACCGGGCTCGATGACGGTGACGGGCGCAAAGCGATTCATGTCGGGACGCACCGGCGCGCCCCCCTGCGCAGCGACCAGCACGGCGCCGGCGATCACGGCACCCGCCAGTCCCCCGAACCACTTCACTTCAGGGCGTCCTTGGCGAACTGCAGGCACTTGGTGACTTCCGTCACCGCGTCACCCGGATACTCGAACTCGATGTTCGCCGGGATGTCCCACTTCTCTGTCTTGAGCAGCTGCAGGATTTCTCTAATGGGCGTGTCGCCGGTCCCCCATGGCACGTTCGGGCCATGGGCTTTCTTGCGATCCTTGATGTGCAGGTTGGTGATGCGCGCGTGGTGTTCCTTGAGGTACGCGATCGCATCGTAATCCGCTGCGGTGAAGTGGCCGACGTCGAGATTCACCCAGTGATACTTCGACATCGCCATCGCCTTGGCAAAGCTCTCGGGCTTGGCGAACTCATCCGGGCTCTCGGAATCATGGCCGTGGTAGCCGACGATCATCTGGTGCTTGTCGGCAAACGGCGCGATCTTCTCGGCCACGCTGACCTGGGTGGACGTCGTGATCGCCTTCACCTTCAGGGCCTTGGCCATCTGAAACGCGTATTCCATCTCTTCCGGCGTCGTGTTGCGGTTCATGTTGTAGGTCAGAAACCGCACGTCCACACCGGCGTCGTTGCAGGCCTTCTTGACGGGCGCAAACACCTTGGCGGCGTTGGTCGTAGCGTCCGCCCGCCACGCGACGAGCGGCGCCCGGTCCATGCCGCGCCCGATCTGCGGCGCGCCGGCGAGTTGCTCGCAGTGGTTCGACATCAGCTCGATCTCGGGGATGCCGAGTTGCTTGAGGACGGCGATGATGTCTTCGGCCTTGGGAATGCTGCGGAAGCTGTACGTGATCGCGCCAATGGTCACGCCATCCGCCGGGGCGAACGCGCGCAGGGCGGCGGCTCCGGGAAGGGCCATGGCGGCCAGGGCGGCAAATTCACGGCGGCTGATCGATCCGAGTCCGTTCGTCATGCCGGAGATGGTAACGCGAAAATTGGGTCAGAATGTGCGGGTGAAACGAATCGGCATGGGTCTGGTCGGTGCGGGCTTCGTGGGCCCCCACCATATTGATGCGGTCCGCCGCCTCGGCTACGTGGACATCGTGGCCATCGGCGGCAGTTCGGACGCCTCGGCGGCCGCGAAGGCCGAGGCGCTGGGCGCGAAGCGGTCGTACGGCAACTACCTCGACCTCGTCCGCGATCCGGATGTCGACGTGGTCCACAACGCGACGCCGAACTACCTGCACTTCCCCGTCACCGCCGCCGCGATCGCGGCCGGCAAACACGTGATCTCGGACAAGCCGCTGGCGCTCACACCGGCGGAAGCGCGAGAACTGCTGCGCCTCGCGACCGAGGCGGGGATTGTTCATGCGGTGACGTTCAACTATCGCGGCAACCCGCTCGTGCAGCACGCGCGCGCAGCGATCGCGGCCGGCGAGATCGGGCGGCCGCATTTCATCCATGGCCACTACCTCCAGGATTGGCTGCTCAAAGACACGGACTACTCGTGGCGGCTCGAGCCCGACAAGGGCGGCGTGACATCGGCGCTCGGCGACATCGGCTCGCATTGGTGCGACCTCGCGCAGCACATCAGCGGGCTCCGCATCACGCACGTGCTCGCCGACATCACGACCGTCGTGCCGGTCCGCAAGAAGCCGCGGTCGGCGCGCAACGCGTTCGAGGCGGCGACCGGCAACGCGGACGTCGAGCTCATGCCGATGGTGATGGAAGACCTCGCGTCCGTGCTCGTGCGCTTCGACAACGGCGCCAAGGGCAGCGTCTCGGTCGGCCAGGTGTGCGCCGGTCACAAGAACGACCTCGTCCTCGAGATCTGTGGCAGCACGACGTCGTTGACCTGGCGACAGGAAGCGCAGAACGAGCTGTGGATCGGCCATCGCGACCGCGCCAACGAACGGCTGCAGAAAGACCCGTCGCTCATGAACGAGGCCGGGCGCGGGTACGCGCATCTGCCGGGCGGCCAT
>CAYHEX010000362.1:0-3979 GCA_964355365.1 uncultured Solibacteraceae bacterium
AATCGTGACGCAGCCGCCGTTCTGCATCACGACGTCGTGGACCGTGGCGAGGCCCAGGCCCGTGCCCAGTCCGTGCTCTCTGGTCGTGAAGAACGGCTCGAACGCGCGGGTGAGCACTTCGTCCGTCATGCCGACTCCCGTGTCGGCGACCGACAGCCGCACATACGGTCCTGGGGCAATGGCACTGTGGTTCAGCGCAAACGCCGTATCCAGCGCCACCGTCGCGATGCCAATCGTCAGTTGTCCACCGTTGGGCATGGCGGAGCGGGCGTTGACCACGAGGTTCAGCAGAACCTGCTCGATCTGGGTGCGGTCGGCCCGGATATGGTCGAGCGCCGGCGCGGCCGGCGGCGTGATGACCAGCGAGATGTCAGCGCCGATCAGCCGCCGCAGCATCTGCGCGTCGTTTGCGACCAGTTCGCTGACGCTGAACACCACGGGCCGCACCACTTGTTTGCGGCTGAACGTGAGCAGCTGACTGGTCAGCCGCGCGGCGCGCTCGCCGGCATCCAGAATCTCCCCGAACTCGCTGCGCAGCGGCGCATCCGGCGCCAGCCCCAGCAGCGCGAGCTCGCACCGCCCGTTGATGATGTTCAGCAGGTTGTTGAAGTCGTGCGCGACGCCGCCGGCCAGCTGGCCGACCACTTCCATCTTCTGGGACTGCAGGAACTGCGCGCGCAGTCGCTGTTCCTCGGTGAGGTCGCGCTTGACCCCGATGAAGTGCGTGATGGTGCGATCGACACTGCGGACCGGCGTAATGGTCTGTGTCTCAACGTAGAGCGTCCCGTCCTTGCGGCGATTGGTGACCAACCCTTGCCAGACGTCGCCCGCGATCAGCGTGCGCCACATCTTCAAGTAAAAGGCCTCGTCGTGCGCGCCCGACTTCATGAGTTCACGCGGATTCCGGCCGATGGCGTCGTCCGAGGTGTAGCCCGTGAGGGCGGTGAAGGCCGGGTTGATCCACTCGATCGTGCCCTCGCGGTCGGTGATCAGGATGGCGTTGGCCGCGGCGTTCAGCGCGGCGCTCTGCAACTGCAGAGACGCTTCGGCTTTCTCGCGCTCGCTCATATTCCGAATCATGGCGGTGACGAACCAGCCGTCGCTCGTCGACCAATTGGCCAGCGAGAGCTCGATCGGAAACTCGCTGCCATCACGGTGCTGGCCCACCACACGCCGGATCTGGCCGATGGTGGCCGAGTCGCCGGCCAGCGCCAGGTGGCCGAGGCCCGCGGCATGGCTCTCCCGGTAACTCGCCGGCATCAGACGTGTGACCGGCTGCCCGATGATCTCGTGCTCGGCGAACCCGAACAGGTCGACGGCCGACCGACTCCAGCCCACGATCCGGCCATCGCAATCCACCGTGACGATGGCGTCCCGCGCCGACTCGACGACCGCGCGATAGCGAGCCTCGCTGCGCCGGAGCTCGGCGTCGAGGTGGTGCCGGTGCAGCGCGATCTCGAGCGTCGTACGCAGACTCTGCTGATCGAACGGCTTAATCAGATAGCCAAGCGGTGCGGCCTGCTTGGCGCGCTCCACCACGTCGCCGGTGGCGTACGCGGTGAGGAACACGGCGGGGATGGAGAACCGCTGACGAATCGCCGTGGCCGCGTCGATGCCGTCTATCGCGCCGGCCAGGTGGATATCCATCAACACCAGGTGCGGCTGCAGCGTCTCCGCCAGCGCGATCGCCGTTGCACCAGTGGACGCCGTCGCCACGTCGTACCCGAACCGCACCAACTGCCGCTCGATATCCGTCGCGATGATGGCTTCGTCTTCGACGACGAGGATCCGTGTTGGTGTCATATCTGCCCCTGTGTGTCGGGTGACGAAAAGCTGGGCGTGAAGACGAGCACGAACTGTGCGCCCGGACCCGCGCCGATGTCCAGTGTGCCCTGTAATTGCTTCGCCAACACCGAGGCCAGATGCAGGCCCAGCGAGCCGGACCGGCGCTGCTCGATGTCGACCGGCAGGCCGACGCCGTCGTCACTCACTTCCAGGCGAAGCGCCGGACCGGCGTCCACGGGGTGCAGACTGACGCGGATCTCGCCCGAGCGGCCATCGGGGAACCCGTGCTTGAGCGCGTTCGACAGCAGTTCATTGACAACCAGGCCGCAGGGGATGGCCTGGTCCGGCCCGACCGCGACCGGTGTGACCTCAAGGTGGAGCGTGACGCCCGTGGGTGGCGCGAGCGATTGGAACAACCGGTGCGACAGCTCTGAGAGGTAGTGCGCCAGATCGACGCGCGCGAGGTCGGTCGATTGATAGAGCGTTTCGTGCAGCAGGGCCATCGAGAGAATGCGATTCTGCATGTCGCCCAACACCGAGTGTACCGTGCTGTCCGCCGTGCGCCCCGATTCCAGCTGCAGCAGGCTGCTGATCAGTTGCAGGTTGTTCTTGACCCGGTGGTGCACTTCCTGCAGCAGGACTTCTTTCTCGTGCAGGGACGCGCGGATTGCCGCGTCGTTGCGCCGCAGCAGTTCTTCGGCGAGTTTGCCCTCGCTGATGTCGCTGACCGTGCCGAGCATTCGCCGCGGTTGGCCGTCGCCGGCGCGCGCGACCACGCGGCCGGCCGAGAGGAGCCACTTCCAGTGCCCGTCCTTCGTGCGCACCCGGAACTCGGCGCGGTACTCCGGCCGGCGATCCTCCAGGCAGTCGCGCAGTTGCGCGAGGGTGCCCGCCTGGTCGTCGGGATGCAGGCGGTCCATCCAGCTCACCCGAGTTTCGCGGAACGTTTCGGGATCGTAGCCAAGGATCGAGGCGTACTCCGCAGTCACGACAATCTCGCCGGTTCGGACGTCCAGGTCCCACGTGCCCTGCCGGGCTGCGCGGAGCGCGAGAGAGAGGCGCGCGGCACTCTCATGAAGGGCCGCCGACGTTGCGATGTCGGCCTGTCGCTGCCGGCGCCCGAGCCATGCCAGGCCGGAACCCACGCCGAAGACCAGCGCGCCCACAAAGGTCAGCATGAACCAGAGACGCGTGCGCAGTTCGCCGAGGACCTCGGCGCGGTCGATGTGGCTGATCAGGTACCAGGGTGAGTCCGGGATCCTCAGCGCGACGCCGATGGCTGGCTGGCCACCGTAGTCGATGCCCTCGACGTTGTTCGACTGGCCCAGGATCGCCTGCGCGGTGAGTAGTGAACGGTTGCGCAGAGGAATCCGGCGCTGCAGGGCCGCGTGCGCATCGAACCGGAGGTTGTTGAGATACAGCACGTCGTCGCCCTCGCGCCGAGCGAGCTCTGTTTCGGCCGTCTGGCTGGCCGTAGGCCAGCCGGCGAGCAGCGGGTACAGCGCGTACTTCGGGTCGATGCGGATGACCAGCACCGCGACGGGACCGCGGTTGCGCGATGGGTCGAGCACGGGAATCAGCATCGCGAGGCGCGGCTGTTGCAGGCCCACATCCAGATAGAAGTCGCGCAGCGTCACCTTGGCTTCGCGCAGGGCCTCGAGTGCCGACCGCGTCAGGTCTTCGGGAATCCTCGCCGTGGGCGGCAGGGCCGGGATCGACAGCAATGCGCGGCCCGCCGTGTCGAGCAGCAGGATCTGATCGTATTCCGCACGCGCCGACAGTTGTGCGAGCCAGGCCCCGAGGGCGCTGGTGGTGGGCGTGCCCCCGCGGCGGTCCAGGAAATCCGAGACCGCATCGGCAATCACACGATTATGGAAGACCGCTGCGGCGTCCGAGTCGCGCTCTTGGCGCCATTGGTGCAATTGGGCCAGTCGAAGCTCAGAGACCGCATGGAGATCCGCGTCCAACGCACCTCGGAGGTCAAGCGCCTGTTGCTGGTAGAACGCGTAGCCGCCGATCCCAGCCGACATCACGAAGGCGCCGAAGATCGCCGTGGAGATGAGACGGCCCGCGCTCAGTGTGCTCGGGCCTGGGTCCGCGGTGGCGTTCGCGCGGTTGGCGATGACCACCAGTGCCAGCCCGGCCAGCCGCAGGCAAAACGCCGGGTTGGTCGAGGGGGGCACGGCCACGGCGC
>CAYHEX010000363.1:0-3959 GCA_964355365.1 uncultured Solibacteraceae bacterium
GTGCCGCCCACACCCTTCACGTCGGTCACCGTCACGCGGCCGTGCGTCAGCGTCCCGGTCTTGTCGAACGCCACGCAGGTGATCTCAGCCGCGCGCTCGAGGTGAGCACCGCCCTTGATCAGCACACCCCGTCGCGCGGCGGATGTCAACGCCGACATGATCGCGACCGGCGTCGAGATCACGAGCGCGCAAGGGCACGCCGCCACCAACAGCATCAGCGCGCGATAGCCCCACACCGCGAGGTCCGCCTCGAATCCCGCGTACCCTGCGCCGCCAGCACGCCCCGCCCATCCGACAATCGGCGGGATGAACGCAACGGCGATGCCGAGCAGCATGACGCCCGGCGTGTACCGCCGCGCGAATCGATCCACGAACTGCTGCGTGGGCGCGCGGCGCGCCTGCGCCTCTTCAATCATGTGGACAATGCGAGCCGTGGCACTGGAGTCGGCCGTGGCCGTCGCCTCCATCTCGAAGGCGCCCATCCCATTGATCGTGCCGCCGAGCACGTCGTCGCCCGGCTGCTTCTCAACGGGCCAGGATTCGCCCGTGATGGGCGACTGGTCGATCGCCGTGACGCCGGCGGTCACGCGCCCGTCCACCGGCACGCGCTCGCCAGGCCGAACGATCAGGAGGTCCCCAATAACCACGGCCGAGGCCGGCAGGTCCTGCTCCTGTCCGTCGCGCCGCACCAGCGCCCGCTCCGGGATCACCGCCATCGCGTCGTGCACGGCGTGCCGGGCTCGCCTCACGGTCCAACCCTCCAGCCACTCCGCGACGTCAAAGAGCCAGATGACCGTCGCCGCTTCCCACCAGTCACCCAGCGCGATCGCCCCGGCAACGGCAATCACCATGAGGGTGTTGATGTCGAGCCGGCCGGCCCGGATGGATCGCCATGCGTTACGGGCGGGTTGCCGGACCGACCAGACAATCGCGATCGCGAACGCGACGATGGCCGGGGTCGCCAGTCCGCGCCATTGGGAAAAGGCGCCCAGCAGAATGAACAGAGCTCCGGCAAACATGCCCGTTCAACATACACTCATACCTCGCGGTTGACACTCGCATGTGGCCCGCCTAGCATTTCTCTTTGGACACACCCATTTCATGCACACCATGGAGCATCGCCTGTGATTGAGGTACAGCACCTCACGAAACGCTACGGTCCCTTTACGGCCGTAGATGACATCAGCTTCCGCGTCGAGCCAGGCGAAATCCTCGGCTTCCTCGGGCCCAACGGCGCCGGGAAGACGACGACGATGCGCATGCTGACCGGGTACATGCCGGCCACCGACGGCAAAGCGATCGTCGCCGGGTACGACGTCTTCGCCAAGCCGCTGGAGGCCAAGGCGCGCACCGGCTATCTGCCCGAGACGCCGCCCCTCTACCCCGACATGACGGTGCGGGAGTACCTCACCTTCGTCGCCAAGCTCAAGATGGCGAAGAAGACGACGGCCGCAGACCGCCGGGCGCGCGTGGAACAGATCATGAAACGCACGTTCGTCGACGACATGGCCACGCGCCACTGCGGCAAGCTCTCGAAGGGCTACCGTCAGCGCGTCGGTCTGGCGCAGGCGCTGATCCACGATCCGGAAGTGCTGATTCTCGACGAGCCGACCGCGGGCCTCGACCCGAAGCAGATCATCGAAACGCGCGATCTGATCCGGAGCCTCGCCGGCAACCACACGGTGGTCCTCAGCACGCACATCCTCCCTGAAGTCGCGCAGACCTGTCAGCGCGTCGTCATCATCAACAAGGGCAAGGTCGTGGCGGTGGATACGCCCGACAACCTCACGCGGCAATTGCGCGGGGCGTCCAGCCTCTACGTGCAGGTCGACGCCAGCGGTGCGGATGCGCACGACACGCTCGCGGCCGTGCCTGGCGTGACGAAGGTCGGCGTGGCGGATCGCCACGACGGCATCGTCGGCTACGAAATCAACGCCGAACAGCAGCGCGACGTGCGCCGCGACGTGGCGCGGGCGATCGTCGATCGCGGAATGGGACTTCTGGAAATGAGACCGATGCGGATGAGCCTCGAAGACATCTTCCTGCAGCTCACGACCAACGAGCAGCAGGCCGACCCGGCGGCGCCGGCAGCGCCCGTCGAACCCGCCGCGCCTGCGGCCACGGAGGCAGACGCCAATGCGTAACGCACTCGCCATCGCCGGCAAGGAATTGCGCGGCTACTTCGCCTCGCCGATCGGCTGGGTCATCGTCGGCCTGTTCTCGCTGATCTTCGGCTGGTTCTTCTACACGTATCTCGAGTACTTCGTGAAGAACAGCATGCAGGCGCAGATGGGCCAGGGCGGCCCGATGAACATCAACCTGACGCTGATCCGTCCGCTGTTCAGCAACGCGACGGTGATCATCCTGTTCGTGTTGCCGAGCATCACAATGCGCACCTACTCGGAAGAAAAGCGGTCGGGCACCATTGAGTTGCTGCTCACCTCCCCCGTCACTGACTGGGAGATCATCATGGGCAAGTTCCTCGGTGCCATGGGTCTCTACTGCACGATGCTCCTGGCCACGATGGTCTACATGGGGATCCTGTTCGCCTACGGCCAGCCGGAATGGAAACCCCTGGTGGCCGGCTACCTGGGCCTCGTGCTGATGGGCGGCTGCTTCATCTCGATGGGCTTGTTCATCTCGAGTCTCACCAAGAATCAGATCATCGCGGGCATCGCGACGTTTGTCGCCGGCCTCATGTTCTGGGTCATCAACTGGCTCGGTGACAACGCCAGCCCGACGACCGCGGCGATCCTCTCGTATCTCTCGATCACGGAACACTTCGACGACTTCGCCAAGGGCGTCGTCGACACGAAGCACCTGATCTTCTATCTGAGCTTCATTACGTTTGGGCTGTTCCTGACCTCGAAGTCAGTGGACTCCGAGCGGTGGAGAGGTTAGTCATGAAGCGCGTTCTCGGACTTCTCGGTTGGCTCGGCGTCGTGCTCGTGCTCGCGGCCGTCGCTGTGCGATTCATCAAACCCGAAATGGTGGACGTGTATCAGGGGCTGGCGATTGCCGGCCTCGTGACCACGCTCCTCTACACGCTGAGCCAGTGGCGCGACATCGGCCGTTCCATGTCCGGCAAAGGCGCCCGCTACGGCTCGATGGCGCTCGGCAGCGTCGTGCTGATGCTCGGCATCCTGATCGCGATCAACTACATCGGGAACCGCCAGACCAAGCGATGGGACCTCACCGGCGGCCAGCAGTTCTCGCTCTCGGATCAGTCCAAGAAGATCGCGGGCGACCTCAAGCAGCCGCTCAACGTCCGCATCTACTACCAGACCGGCGCCATCGGCCAGATCCACGACAAACTCGACGGCTACACGATCGCGAGTTCGAAGATCGCGGTCGAGTACATCGACGCGGAGAAGAACCCGGCGCGCGCGCAGCAGGACGGCGTGCAGCAGTACGGCACCGTGATCATGGAATACGCGGGCCGCACCGAGCGGATCACCTCGATCGAAGAGCAGGACGTCACCAACGCGATCATCAAGCTCGTTGAAGGCAAGACCAAGAAGGCCTACTTCATCCAGGGCCACGGCGAGCGCGACGAGGTCAATCAGGATCGCCTCGGCTACACGCAGATCGCGGCGCGGCTGAAGAACGACAACTACGAAGTGGCCAAGTCGGCACTGGCGCAGGACGGCAAGCTGCCGGACGACGCCACGGTGATCATCATTGCGGGACCGCAGACCGACTACCTCGCGCAGGAAATCGACGCGATCAAGACGTACCTCGCCGCGGGCGGCAAGCTCGTCATGATGCTCGACGTGCAGGCCAAGCCCGACGCCGCGCCGCTCACCAACCTGATCGCGCTGGCGAAAGCGTGGGGCATCACGGTGGGCACCGACCTGATCGTGGATGCCAGCGGCATGGGCCGCGCGTTTGGCGCCGGACCGGAAGTGCCGGTGGCGATGACGTATCCGGGCCACCCGATCACACAGGGCTTCGGCAAC
>CAYHEX010000364.1:0-3951 GCA_964355365.1 uncultured Solibacteraceae bacterium
CCACGGTGGAGTCGCTGCCGTCGATGAGCACTTGGATCTCCGTGTGCTCGCCGGGCGCGCCAGACTGGCCGGCGCGCGACAGAGAGCCAGCCGACGGTTACGTGCTCTTCCTCGGCACGCTCGAGCCACGCAAGAACGTAGGGGCGCTGGTTGAGGCCTACGCCCAGCTGATGGCCCGGCGGCCCAGCGCAACGAGGCTTGTCCTCGCCGGGCGCCTGGGCGAGGGCGCGGCCGAATGGTTGGACCGCGTGCGGACCGCGCCACTCGCCGGGCGTGTCGACCTGCCAGGCTACGTCGCCCCCGATGATCGCCGGGCGTTGATGACTGGCGCCGCCGTGCTCGTGATGCCGTCGTTCATGGAGGGTTTCGGGATGCCGGCCCTGGAAGCAATGGCGCTGGGTGTGCCGGTCATCGTGAGTAACCGCGGGGCGCTGCCGGAGGTTGTCGGTGACGCCGGGCTGGTCTTCGACATCGCGGACCCGGCCGCGTTGAGTGGTGCGCTGGAACGGGTGCTCGGTGACGCTGCGCTGCGGCGAGAGATGTCGGCCCGCGGCCGTGCGCGCGCGGGCGCCTACTCATGGGATCGCACCGCGGCGCACACCCGCGACGCCTGGGAACTCGCCGTGAGCGCCAGACGGGCGGGGCGCCGTGGCTGACCGCGCCACACCGCACGTCGTCATCGACGGCCGCGAACTGGTCGGCCGCCCCACCGGTGTCGGCCGCTATCTGATGGGCCTGTTGACCGAATGGGCGCGCGAGCCGTACGCCGGGCGGTTCACCGTGATTGTGCCGGGCACGGTCCCCGACGAACTGCAGGCGCTCGAGCACCGCATCGGTATCCATCGGATGCCCGCCGGGCCCACGGGCACCTGGTTCGAACAAACCGCACTGCCCCCGTTAGCCCGTGCGTTGAACGCCGACGTGTTCTTCGCCCCGGCGTACACCGCCCCGTTGCGACTGCCGTGTCCATTCGTCGTGGCGATTTATGACCTGTCGTACTTCGCTCATCCGGAGTGGTTCGGATGGCGCGAAGGCCTGCGGCGGCGATGGATCACGAAAGCCGCAGCGCGGCGCGCGGCCGGGGTCATCACGATCTCGGAGTTCTCGTCGTCCGAACTGCAGCGGTACCTCGGCCTTACCGCGGCCGCGATCGACATCGCGCCGCCCGGCGCGCCGGCAGACACCGGCGAGCCCGCGCCGGTCGCCGGGCGGCCGCGTCTCGTGCTGTACGCCGGTTCGATTTTCGCCCGGCGCGGCGTGCCGGCGCTCATCGACGCGTTCGCCGACGTCGTGCGTGTTGTGCCGGATGCGCGACTGGTGCTCGTCGGCGAGAATCGCGCGGCGCCGCCGATTGACCCGGCGCAACTCGCGGCCGCTGCGGGCATCGCCGGGCAGGTCGAATGGCGTCGCTACGTACCCGACGACGAGTTGCACGCGCTGTACGACCAGGCCCGCGTCTTTGCGTTTCTGTCGGAGTACGAGGGCTTTGCGATGACGCCGATGGAAGCGATTGCGCGCGGCGTGCCCGTGGTGCTGCGCAACACCGCGATCGCGCGCGAGGTCTACGCCGACGGCGCCGTGTGCGTTGAACACGATCGCGCGGAGCTCGCCGCAGCCCTGGTCCGGCTGCTCACCGACGACCACGCCCGGACCGACCTGCTGGCGCGCGGCCGACAACGACTCGACCTCTTCTCGTGGGCCCGCAGCGCGGCGGTTGTGCATCGCACGCTGACACGTGCGGCGGCGGAGCGTCGATGATGACGGCAGATTCGACTCGCGCCGCTCGCTCACTGCAGGCGCTCGACATCATCATCGTCAACTACAACACGCGCCAGGATCTGGCGGCGTGCCTGCGGTCGCTGCAGGTCGCGCCGCCCACGCGGCCACACACGATCGTGGTCGTCGACAACGGTTCGAGCGACGACAGCGTCGGCGCCACGCGCCGCGACTTCCCCGCCGCGCGCATCATCGAAATGGGGCGCAATGCCGGCTTTGCGGCCGCGAACAACGCGGGCATCCGCGCGACGGCCTCGCCGCTGATCGTGCTGCTCAACAGCGACACGATCGTCCCGGCCGGTGCATTGGACCGACTCGCCGAGCGGCTCGAAGCAACGGGCGCAGTCGCCGCGGGACCGCGCCTCAGAGACGGTCGCGGCTGGCCCGAGATGTCGTGGGGGGCCATGCTCACACCCCTGTCCGAGTGGCGCCAGGCGACACTCGTCAGGGCAAACGCCCACGGCGAACGCCGCGCGACAAGTCGCGTGAAGGCGCTGACCGCTGCCGAGCGCGAAGTCGACTGGGTGAGCGGGGCGTGCCTGCTCGTCACGCGCGAGGCGGCCGTTGCGGCCGGCCTGCTCGACGAGCGGTATTTCATGTACGAAGAGGACGTCGATTTCTGCGCGGCCCTCCGGGCCGGCGGCGGTCGCATCCTCTTCACGCCGGCCGCGGAGATCACCCACCTGCGCGGACGATCGATGACGAATGCCCCGGCGCGCCGGCCCTCGCATTACGACGAGAGCCATCTGAAGTTCTACGAGAAGCACGCGCCGCAGTGGGTGCCGTGGCTGCGACTCTGGAAGCGGGTCCGCGGCCGGATCTGACGTCGGCCTCACGTACAATCACTCCGTGCGCGTCGCTATCGACACTCGCAAGCTGCACGACTTCGGCATCGGCACGTACGTGAGCAATCTCGTGCGCGGCTTGGCACGTCTCGACCACGACAGCGAGTACACCCTGATCTGTCATCCCGCCGACGTCGATTTCGTCACGTCGCTCGGCGCCAATTTCCGCGCGTGGCCGGATCGCTCCGGCAACTACTCGGTGCAGGAACAGGTGACGATTCCGTGGGACGTGTGGCGCACGCGCCCCGACGTGTTTCATGCGCCGCACTATGTGCTGCCGCCGCTCACGCCGGGCAAGACCGTGGTGACCATTCACGACTGTATCCACTTGCGCTTCCCGCAGTACCTGCCGAACCGCGCGGCGCACCTCTACGCGCGAATGTTTCTGACGGGCGCCGCGCGGAAAGCGGCGCGGGTGATCACCGTCTCCGAAGCCTCGAAGCGCGACATCATTGAATTCCTCGGCGCGCCGGCCAGCAAGATTGAGGTCGTCTACAACGGGTTCGACGAACGGCTGACGTCACCCTCGCTCGCCGATGAAACGCGGGTGCGCGACCGCTTCCAACTCGACGCGCCGTTCGTGCTCTACGCGGGCAACATCAAACCGCACAAGAACGTGGACCGGCTCATCGAGGCGTTTGCCCAGCTGCGCCACCGCGGCCTGGACCACGTCAAGTTGCTCATCATCGGCGACGACATCTCGAAGTATTCGAACCTCCGGCGCCTGGTGCATCGACATCAGTTGCACCAGCAGGTGCGCTTCCTCGGGTTCGTGTCCACCGACACACTCGCAGCGCTCTACCAACTCGCGCAAGTCTTCGTGTTCCCATCGCTCTACGAAGGCTTCGGTCTGCCGCCGCTCGAAGCGATGGCAAACGGCACGCCGGTGATTACCTCGAACGTCTCGTCGTTGCCCGAGGTGGTTGGCGACGCCGCGTTGCTGATTGATCCCACCAGCGCCGACAACCTGGCCGCCGCGATGCATCGCGTGCTGACTGAACCGGAGTTGCGTGCCGATCTCGTGCGGCGCGGACGAGAGCGCGTGAAAGCCTTCTCCTGGGATCGCTCCGTGGCCCGCACCCACGAGATCTACAGGGACGTGGCGCATGGCTGACGCCCGGCCTGAGTGCAGTCGAACGGCCGCTCACCCGTGGGAGGGCCTGCACACCGTGATTGTCCACGACTGGCTCACCGGCTCGCGCGGCGGCGAGAAAGTTCTGGACGCCATCTGCCGTCTGTTCCCCGGCGCCCCGATCCTGACGCTCGTCAGCCGGCCCGAGGCCATCACAGGCGCCCTCACGGGGCGTCGCGTTCGCACGTCCCTGATTCA
>CAYHEX010000365.1:0-3948 GCA_964355365.1 uncultured Solibacteraceae bacterium
CCAGACCACCGAAGAAGGCGACGGTCAACCAGAAGAAGTGCAGCGTGGCTTGATCGGAAGGACGCCGCAACCGGACCGATGCGCCCACGATGATGGTGAAAATGCCGACCGCCGCCAACGCGTAGTAGAGCGAGTGATTGACGGTCGGAATGGGCTGCAGCACGACCGGCACGATCTGGCGGGTGGACTGGCGCAGAATCTGGTAGTTGAGCGGCGCGGTCGCGTCGTGCAGATGGGCCGTGACTTCGCCCGGATTGCGGATCTCCTGCTGGTCGATCGCCAGCAGGATGTCCCGAGGCTGAATGCCGGCGCGCGCGGCTGTGGAGTCGGGCGCCACCTCGCCAGCGACGACGTCGGCGCCGTATTGCTGCCACAGGACGCCGTCTTCAACTTCCTCGGCGGCGAATCGTTGGAACAGCGCAACGTTCAGTACCGCGAGCCACACCAACATCACCGCGATGGCCACCGGAAGGGCGACGCGGACGAGTGGACGAAGGGGGCGCGTAGGCGAGGTCATTGATTCGTGTCGAACCGGTAATGGAAGAGCAAAGGCTGTTCCGCTTCTCTGCGGCACAGCGTAAAGATAAGCCTCACTATATCAATCACTTAAGAGGATGAGACAAAACGTTGACTGCCCGGGATTCAATAGGGTGGAACCCGCATCCACAGGGTTGGAGTCCTAGAAACGGATCTGGACGCCACCGAGCAGGCGGGTGGGCGGCGCCACGGTGAGCAGTTCATCAAACATCGAGCCCGGCTGCCGCAGATCGCGGAACAGATTGCTGACCGCCACGAGCACTTCGAGTCGGCCGCCACGCAGGGGCTGGAACGGCAGGGCCTGATTGATCTGCATGTCGAAGCGCGCCCCAGCGCCCGGTGTCGACTGCCCGTTGGCGCGGCTGAATGCGGTATTGACCCGATACACCACCGACAGGCGCGTCTCGGACTCGGGAATGGCCACTGCGAGGGACGTCAGCAGATCCTGCAGGCGCTCTGATCCACGACGCACGACCGACGGGGCGACCATCTCCGCGCGCCGCGCCGTGGCATCCGCTGACCACAGGGTTGTGCCCACTGAGTACTCGACGCTGCCCGACAGGCGCGACGACAGCGCCCCCTCGGCGCGCAGGGCCCAGCCATCGACGGACACGCGGCCGATCGACGCCACCGTGTAGTGCCCCGCAGCCCACATCGCGCCGCCGGTATTCAAACCGAAGATGGTCGCAGTCTGGTCATCGGTGCCTTGGCGGAATCGGCGCACCGAGACGGTCCGGCCCCCGGAGAACGCCTGCTGCACACCGACATCGAAGTGGCGCACGCGCTCGGCGCGGAATGCCCCCGTGCCTGACAGGGACGTAAACGCGCGCTCCGGCGGTAGCCAGGGACCCGCAACGGCAGGCGGCATGAACTCGGTGCTGCCGGGCGCAATCATGCGCTGCGCCACTTGGCCGACGAGCGACAACCGGCGCGCCACATGCACGCGGCCGCCGATGCGGGGGCTCACCATGTTCGGCGCACCGGCCACATACGAGTAGCGGTCCCACCGCAGACCGTAGTCGAGCTCCAGCCCCTCAGTAATGCGCCAGCGATCAGCGGCGTAGATACCGCCGGCCGAACGCGTGGTGCCGGCCTCGGTGGAGAACGCCACCGCCGCCGAGTCCGCGTAGGTCTGCGTGCTGTACGCCATGCCCACATCGAACGCGTGAGTCCGAGTGGCGCGCGCAGTGAACTCGCCAAGCAACACCCACGATGACAGGTCCGCCGCGTTCATGGCGCCACGCACCCGCCAATCTCCGAGCGTGCCGACCGGCGCGCTCAGGGACACGTAGGCCACACTGCGCGGGCCTTCGGGCTGCGACCATCCGATCGACGAATCGACCGCACTCGTCGTGACGAAATTCACTTGTCCGCTGAAGTCGGTGTCCACGATGAAGGACGTGGCCAGCCGCGCCGAGCCCAGCACGGCCCGGTCAAAGAACCCGTTCGCGTGCGGACGGAAGTTCTGTGAACGCGCGGCCTCGGCGACCACAGTACCGGTGTCTCGCAGGACCGGGCGCTTCAGATGGCGCATCCGCCACGCGGCCTCGTCATGCGGATGCTCGGGATCCGTCTCGATCGCGCTGGCCGGCACAACGGTTCCGCCGGGAACGCCGGCCACCATCACCGGACGAGACGACGGCAGGACCGCCTGCTGCCGCGTGACCGTGATCGTCCGCTCCGTTGAGGTCCCCGCGCGCACCATCACCATGTCGTGATACGCCGACGCGTACCCGTCGCGGTGCGCGCGCAGAATGTACTCGCCTGACAGCAACGTCAGCAGAAAGCGACCATTGGCGTCCGAGAACGCGACGGCCGGCGCGGTGCCAAGCGCCGAGATGGACACACCACCAACAACCTGACCGCGTTCGTCGCGAACGACGCCCTGGACGCGACCGCTCGTCAGAGAGGCCTGCTGCCACTCAGGTTTCTTCGGCGATGGTTGTGGTGAGGATTGACGCTGTTGGGCTTCTGCGGCAGGCGCGCACAGCACGGCCATCAGCAGTCCGACGGACACGTTGAGTTGGGAGCGCACGGACTGCCTCATGCTCATGAATCCTCCGCGTCAACGGGCATCGTAGGCCATCGATCCGGTCAAGTCAAACCCTTATGTTTTCAATACTTTCCAGTCAGCTGAAGAGAATTCGAATGGTAAGATTTTCCTTGTGATTTCCAGCCTCCAGGCCCGCGAAATCCTTGATTCGCGCGGCAATCCTACTGTTGAAGTTGAAGTAACGCTGGCATCCGGTGCGCGTGGCCGGGCCGGCGTGCCATCAGGCGCATCCACAGGCACACGCGAAGCGCTGGAACTGCGCGACGGCGACAGAGCGCGCTACGGCGGCAAGGGCGTCCGCCAGGCTGTCGCGCACGTCAACCGCGAAATCGCCGCCGCCCTCAACGGGCACGCCGCCGATCAGCGCGCGGTCGACGCCACGATGATCGCGCTCGACGGCACACCGAACAAGGCCACACTCGGCGCCAACGCGATCCTCGGCGTCTCGATGGCGGTGGCGCATGCCGTCGCGGCCCAGCGTCGCGAACCCCTGCACCGCTACCTCCGCAGCCTCGCCGGCGCGGACCTGCCGCCCGAAACGATGCCGGTATCGATTCCGAACATCCGCAACGTTGGCGCCCAGTCGTACCGCATCGTTGACTTCCAGGAACTCATGGTGATGCCGGCAGGGCTCTCGAGTTTCTCGGAAGCACTTCGCGCAGGCGCCGAGACGTTCCACGCGCTGCGCGCCATCCTCAAGAAGCGCGGACTCGCCACCGGCGTCGGTGACGAGGGCGGGTTTGCGCCAAACCTCAAGTCCAACCGCGAAGCCGTGGAACTGGTGCTCGAAGCCATTACCGCCGCAGGCTACACGGCCGGCAAAGACATGTGGATCGCGCTCGACGTCGCGTCGAGCGAGTTCTTCGACGAGAGCACCGGCACCTACGTCCTGAAGAAGTCCGGCGAAGGCGCCCGCAGTTCCGAACAGATGATCGCGCTCTACGAAGACTGGGCGCGGCAGTACCCGATCATCTCGATCGAAGACGGGCTGGCCGAAGGCGATTGGACCGGCTGGGCCGCGTTGACGCGCGCGCTCGGCGACCGCGTGCAACTGGTCGGCGACGACGTCTTCGTGACCAACCCGGAAATCCTCGCGCGCGGCATCAAAGAAGGCGTCGCCAACGCGCTGCTCGTCAAGCTCAACCAGATCGGCACGGTCAGCGAGACGCTCGACGCGATGGACATGGCGCGCCGGGCCGGCTATGCGAGCGTGGTCTCGCATCGTTCCGGCGAAACCGAAGACACGACCATTGCCGACCTCGCCGTCGCCACCGCCGCGGGACAGATCAAGACCGGCTCGCTCAGCCGCTCGGACCGCATCGCGAAGTACAACCAGCTGCTGCGCATCGAAGGGGCGC
>CAYHEX010000366.1:0-3945 GCA_964355365.1 uncultured Solibacteraceae bacterium
CTCGTTGGGCTCATAACCCAAAGGTCGCAGGTTCAAATCCTGCCCCCGCAACCATCGATACTTGCAAGGAGAGGTCGTCGGATTCCGGCGACCTCTTCGTTTGTACGGTGGCCCCCAACATGGCCGCCAGATTCCCCCTCAACTCGATCTGAAGCGTCTCCCCGCCCTGGTCTGGCGTGAGCACAATGGCGTCCACGAGGCCGCGTAGCGCCTCGGTGGCCTCCGAGCGACTCTCCGACTCTTGAAGCGCTCTGGCGAGCTCTGTGACTTTCGCGCGGTAGATGCGGGCCATCTCCGGGTGCAGTAGCGCCGGCGGCTCGTCCGCTGTCTTCAGCTGCGCCTCCAGTTCCTTCCGACGGCCGTCGAGGGCCTTCATCTCGACCTTGGCCTCGTCCACCGCGATCTCGTCGTCCAGCATCAGGTTCAGCAGCTTCTTGATGCGGGTGCCGATCCGCGCGACCTCGCGTTTCGCGGAAGTCATGCTGGCGCGCTGCTCCATCCGAAGCCGGTTCATCTCGCGCGTGAACTCCTCGCAGAATTCCTCGAACAGTTCTTGGTTCAGTAGCTTCTCTTGCAGGGCCTTGAGAACACGGGCCTCAACATCGTCGCGACGGATGGTGAGACGGTTGTCGCAGATGCCCTTGTAGCGCGCTCCGAAGCACGACAGCCGGTTTGCGCTGGCCATGATGAAGCCTGAGCCGCACACGCCGCACTTCGTCAGCCCCGAGAATAGGTACTGCGGGCGCCGCGCTCGTCCGATGTTGCCACCGTCCGTGACCGCGCGCCTCGTTGCCTTCTGCCGCTCTTTCGCTCCGTCCCACAGCTCGTTGTTGATGATGCGAAGGGCCGGTACACTCTTCGAGATCCACTCGTTTGCTGGATTCAGTCTCGAAACGCGCTTTCCCGTGTCCGGATCCCTCACGTACCGCAGGCGGTTCCAGACCATCCGGCCGACGTACAGCTCGTTGTTCAGGATGCCGGTTCCGCGCTTCGCGTTGCCGTGAATGGTGCTCGGGCTCCAGCTTCCGCCGAACGGACCTGCGACGCCTTCGCGGTTCAGAGCTTTGACGATTGCCTCCGGCGACACGCCGGCAACAAAGTCGCGAAAGACGCGCTCGACGACCGCGGCCTGTTCCGGATCGATTTCCCGCTCGCCTGTGGTCACGGTTCCGGCGTTGAGGGTCTTGACGACGCGATAGCCGTAGCTGAGGCCGCCGGCCGACTTGCCGTCCTCGATCCGACCGCGGAGCCCGCGGTGTGTCTTCTCGGCGAGGTCCTTCAGGAACAGAGCGTTCATCGTGCCTTTGAATCCGATGTGCAGGTGCGTGATGTCGCCCTCGGCGAGCGTGACGATGTTGACTCCGGCGAACGTGAGCCGCTTGAAGAGGCCCGCCGTGTCTTCCTGGTCGCGGCTGAAGCGGTCGAGCGCCTCGGCAAGCACGACGTTGAACCGGTGGTTCAGCGCATCGCGCATCAGCGCCTGGAATCCCGCGCGCAGCAGCGTGGCGCCGGACACCGCGTGGTCCGTGTACTCCTCGCAGATCGACCAGCCTTGCCGCTCTGCAAACGCGCGGCACACTCGCAGTTGATCGGCGATCGACGCGTCCCGCTGGTTGTCCGAGGAGTAGCGCGCGTAAATGGCGACTTTCACGTCTTTCACCTCATTGAATCGATCGAGGCTGCCGCTTCAGTTCCAACTCGAAGCACTCGCGTGCGGCCTGCCGCGCCAGGGCACGAACGAACGCGCGAAGCGACGCGTCCGCGCCGTTCTCGGTGCTCCCGCTGTCCTTCGCACGAGCGTGAACCCAATGACGCCGGCCGCGTCCCGTTCGTGGTCGTCGTCTTTCGGCCATGATACGCCTGCCCATTCCGAGCGTCGATGCCGTTGTTGTTCACGGTGAATGGGCGCGCTGAGCGCATCTCCCGACGCATCGACTTCTGACAGGCGTACCGCCGTGGCAGCGTGATGAACTGGACGTGTGGTGCACGCTCGGATCTGCGCCTGGCCTGGGACCGAAGCGCAGTCCGATTCGATTATCGTTTCGCGGACGTGACGTCGCACGAGCAGACGACCAGGAAGTGGTTTGAGAAGTAGGGAACGAACCGTGGCCTGAGACCGCCGATTCGAACATGCTCCACATCGGGCGATGCGGAGCGGGCTGCGAACTGCAGCCGGCGAAGATGATCCGACAGTAGCGCCGACGCCGACCGTCGTCAAGCACTTCCGTTGTGGCCGTCGATAGTTGCCAGGACACGGGTCGCGGCTTGCGCGGTCAAGGCCGCCAGCCGCGCGCAGCGCAGGCGGAGCGGAATCGTGGAAGCGCGGAGCGCCTTGAGCGCGCGAGTTGCGAGCCGCACAATGACCGCGCGACGGCCGGTGTTCACGACGCGGATCCGCGCGCCTTCGATATCGCCCGGACGCACGCGTCGGACGACGACTCGCTCCGGCTGAGGCAGAGACAGCGTGGCGTGAGCGACCACCTCCGTGGCCGCGGGCTTGGCAGACCAAGCGGCCAAATCGCGTGGTCGCTCACGCCACGACACCACCATTGGCGGCCGCATGGACACGGGCCGTGTCATGCGGGCGGCGAAGGGCGCCGCCCGCTGCGAGTCCAGCGTAAGGTGCACGGCGAAGGCCGGTTGCAGGCAGTGTTCGTCGCGTTGCTCGGCTTGGGGCGGCCGGGACTGACAGCCGGCCCTCCACGCGAGCCGGGGGGGAACACCTCGCGCGAGCCCCTGTTCCCCCACCGTGTTCCCCCTCCTGTTCCCCTGCGGATGCCGCCACGTTCGCTCATCCCGGCGTGGTTACAATCTGTAGGTTCGAATCCGACTGTTGGCGAGGAATTCCGTGAAGACGCGAATCACGCTCACGCTCGATGCGGAACTGCTGCCAGGCCGCCAGGGCCGTTGCGGCCGAAGAGAGTCGCCCGCTCAGTGCGCTGCTGACCGACCAACTTGCTGCGACCGTGCGTGAGCGGAAGGGGTTCGCACAGGCTCGTGAACGTGCGCTCGCGCGGCTCCGAGAGGGCATCGACCTAGGTTGGACGCCAGGTCGATACCGGCACGACGTGCACGAGCGGTAGGCGTTCAGTCTCGGCCCTGGTCCTGCAGACCGTCGAGGAACTCGGCGACACGCTGGATCGGAATTCCTCGAAAGCTGCCGAGGCTCAGAAGGTGGGTGTCGCCGCTGACGATCGCTTCGGCTTCTGCGGCGACGGCGCACTCTAGAATACGGTCGTCCGTAGGGTCAGCCACGATCACTTCGATGCTCTCGGTCGGCTGGACGGACCGGGTGATGACACGCAACTGGCGGTCGGTTTCAGCAACCCACTCGGGCGCACGGTGAAACTTGTCCCTGAGCACGCGAAGGGTCTCCGCGATGATGGCTTCGGAGATGGCAAGGTCGACCTGACCATCAGTGGCGAGGTCGAGGAGTTCTCTTGGCTTGCCTCCGAACTGCAGTGCACTGACAAGGACGTTGGTGTCAGCGACCACGCGCTTCACGAACGTGTGCGGGACTCCTGGACAGCCTGCTCGACGACAGCCTCGACTTCAGCGTCGCTCATATCGCCGCGCCGCTGATCGCCCTCGCGCCCGATGCGGTCAAGCCAACGACGGGCGAGGTCACGCTCGATCGCCTTTGTCGCGAGCTGATCGACGGTCGTGCCCTCGGCGGCGGCAATCTGCTGCACACGCTCGTAGACGGCATCCGGAAGAGCGATGCTCTTGGTGGACATAAACGGCCTCGCTCAAGTATACGCTCCGGCCGCCAAGCGGCATTGCCTGTCAGACGAGGAGTGGGTTGGTCGGCCTATGTACCTGATTTCACAGCCGCTGGGCGGCTTGAGCGTGTGCGAATGGGGCCTGTCGGAATGAGGTCCAGCGCGATCTTCTGACGCCGCCGGTCAGCCTGATCGGATGGGTTAGATCAGGAGGTTTGCGTCA
>CAYHEX010000367.1:0-3927 GCA_964355365.1 uncultured Solibacteraceae bacterium
CCGGACCGGCTGTGGATGCCAAGGCTTCGCGAGACGATGCTTGATACCATATCGCGTTCGCCGCTTCTGCGAGGTCTCTTCGACGCGCGGTGGGCGAAGCGCGTCGCCCAGTTACCGCGTCTCGCGCTCTGGCGTTTCTACATCGCCGCTCGATGGGCCGACGAGTTTGGCATCACCGGAATGGACGAGCCGTTCGACACGCAGCACCTGCCGTACGCCGCGAGGCTGCCAGTCGCCATGACGCGACGAGTGTGCACGAGGTGCGTCATGGATGGAAGCGACCCTGAGATCAGCTTTGACGACGATGGCAAATGCAACCACTGCCGCGATTTCGAGGGTCGTGTGCGGCTGTCGTGGTTTCCCAACGATGAAGGGCGGGCAAAGCTGGATCGTATTCTCGCCCAGGTCAGGTCAGCTGGCAAGGGTAAGCAGTACGACTGCATTCTTGGCCTCAGTGGGGGCGTCGACAGTTCCTACCTTGCCCTCAAATTGAGCGACTGGGGAATGCGACCGCTCGTCGTCCACGTGGATGGCGGGTGGAACACTGAGCTCGCGGTCGCGAACATCGAACGAATCGTCAAGCACTGCAACTTCGATCTGCACACGCACGTTGTGGATTGGGACGAGATGCGCGACCTGCAGCTCGCCTATCTCAAGGCGGGAATTGCGAACCAAGACGTGCCGCAGGATCACGTCTTCTTCGCTTCGCTCTATCACTTCGCTGTGAGTAGTGGAATTCGCGTAGTGTTCAGCGGCGGCAACATCGCGACTGAGGGGATCTTTCCCGGGTCGTGGGAGGGTAGCGCCATGGACGCTCGCAATCTGCGCGCGATCCACCGGCGATTCGGCCAGCGTCCTCTACGGAAGTACCAAACGATCGGCTTCGCGCAGTACTACCTGTACTATCCGTTCGTTCGGCGCATGCGCACGGTGCGTCCTTTGAACTACCTTCCGTACAACAAGAGCCAGGCGATACTGGAGCTCGAAGAGAGGATCGGGTGGCGAGCCTACGAGCGCAAACATGGTGAGTCGCGCTTCACGAAGTGGTTCCAAAATTACTACATGCCAAACAGGTTCGGCTTCGATAAGCGTCGCCCGCACTTGGCCAGCCTGATCGCGTCGGGGCAAATGTCTCAGGCGGCTGCCTTCGAAATACTGGATGAGCCTCTCTACGACGCGGACGAGCTCGAGGCGGATACGGCGTTCTTCGCGAAGAAGTTGCGTATTTCGCGCGCCGAGTTCGATGCATTGATGCAGGCGCCGATCCATCATCACCTGGAGTTTGCGAACAACGACTGGCTGATTCGGAGTCTGCAGCGAGTCAAGGCTGCTGTCGAGCGTATCACGAATTCGCGTTTGCGGGTCTACTCCTGATGGCCGTCGTCGCAGACGCGCTTGCAGCGGGCGAAGGCCTTCCGCGACCGTCTGATCATCGCCGCGTGGTCTGTCACGTTACCACGGTGCATTCCCGGCGGGATACTCGTATCTTCGCGAAAGAATGCCGCTCGCTCGCTGAAGCCGGATACGACGTGCACCTCGTCGTGGGTGATGGCGAGGGGTCTGGAGTCGTGAGGGACATCACTATCCACGACATCGGCGCGCGCCCCGCATTGCGACTGTTCCGCATGTGGCGTCAGCCGGTGCGCGCGCTCCGCGTTATCGAACAACTGCAGCCTGCCATTGTACATATCCACGATCCGGAACTCCTGCCGATAGGCGCACGGTTGGCGGACCGCGGGGTGAAGGTGGTGTACGACGCGCACGAAGACGTGCCACGGCAAATCTTCACAAAGTCGTGGATACCATTTCCGCTCCGCATGTCGATCTCGGCCGCCTTTGCGTACTACGAGCGGCGGGTAGTTCGTCGACTCACCGGCGTTGTCGCCGCGACGCCGTCAATAGCGCTTCACCTTGTCCGGCTCGGCCCGCCGACGATTTGCATCAGCAACTACCCGCTGCCGGATGAACTGGCACCGACGCTGAATCGTGTCGCCAAAAGGAACACGGTCTGCTACGTCGGCGTGATCACCCGCCTACGCGGTATACTATCGTTGCTTCGCGCGCTCCCCCTTGTGCCAGAGGTGCGGCTGACACTATGCGGTACCATCGGCGAGGTTGGACTTGAAGCTGAGATGCGGGCGGAGCCAGGGTGGCGACAGGTGGACTTTCTTGGGGAGGCCGACCGGGAGACCGTGCGGCGGGTCCTCGGAGAGTCGCTCGCTGGCATGGTGTCGTTTCTCCCGGCGCCAAACCATCTGGATTCCCAGCCCAACAAACTGTTCGAGTACATGTCCGCGGAGCTTCCGGTCATCGCCTCCGATTTTCCGCTTTGGCGGCATCTTATCGAGGATGCGGGAGCCGGGTTATGCGTGGATCCCGAGTCAAGCATGGAGATCGCGGCGGCGATTCGGCGTCTCATTGCCGATCGTGAGGGCGGCGCAGCCATGGGCCGCGCTGGGCGCACCTCGGTGGTGCGAGAATTCAACTGGCCCCGCGAGGCAAAGAAGCTCGTCGCCTTCTACGCAGGGCTGATATGAACATCTGCACCATCGTTGGCGCGCGTCCGCAACTTATCAAGGCCAGTGTAGTGTGCGCCGCTCTTTCCCGTGATCCAGCGACGCGTGCTCGCCTCATCCATACGGGGCAGCACTTTGACCCGAACATGTCGCAGGTGTTCTTCGACGAGTTGGGAATGCGCGCTCCGGATGTCCAACTCAATGTACACGGGGGCGGTCATGGGGAAATGACGGGCAGGATGATGAGTGAACTCGAGCGAGAACTCATTGCTGATCGCCCGGACGCAGTTATCGTATATGGTGATACGAACTCGACGCTGGCAGGCGCACTCGTGGCGGCGAAGTTGAATGTTCCTGTTGCGCACGTCGAGGCCGGGTTGCGTTCATTCAACCGGCGGATGCCGGAGGAGATCAACCGAATCCTGACGGATCATGTATCTCGATGGCTTTTCGCACCAACGGCGGTGGCGGTCGAGCACCTCCGTCGGGAGGGCATCCCCGCGGTAACAGTGCACCGGGTGGGGGACGTGATGTACGACGTAGCGCTGCACTTCGCGGAGCGCGCCGACGCTCGCACCGACAGCGCTCTCGATCGCTTGCATCTTCGGGATCGACCGTACGTCCTTGTGACCGTGCATCGTGCTGAGAATACGGACGACGCAGCGCGTCTCGCTGCGATACTCGGCGGGCTGGCACGGGTCGCGCGCGATACGGACGTTGTCTGGCCGCTGCATCCGCGCACGCGTCTTGCGATGGAACGTGTTGGTACGTCGGAGGCATTGGCGGGGCGCGTGCGTTTCATCGAACCGATCGGATATCTTGACATGGTGCAGCTGGAACGGCACGCGGCGGTCGTTGCGACCGACTCCGGGGGAGTGCAGAAGGAGGCGTACTTTCATCGCGTCCCGTGCGTTACCTTGCGCAATGAAACTGAGTGGACCGAACTCGTTGAATTGGGATGGAATCGGTTGGCCCCGCCGGAGTCGGCCGACGACGTCTTCTCCGCGATTGCGGGCGCGATGGGGTGCAGTGGCCGCGAGGCGATGCCGTACGGTCATGGTCACGCCGCGGTGGACATCGTGGATCGCCTGAGAACCGAGCTCGCTTGAAAGTCTGGCTTGTCAAGATCGGCGAGCCGCTGCCGGGCGATACGGGCAGCATGCGACCCCATCGCACTGGCTTGGTGGCGCGAGCGCTGCTCGAGCGTGGGCACGATGTTACTTGGTGGAGTTCGCGCTTCGACCACGCCTCGAAGAGGCAAAGATCACTCGATCGGGAACGTGACGAGGTGTCGGGCAGGTATCGTGTCGTTTTGCTCCGCGGGCGATCGTACGAGCGAAATGTGTCGCTCGCACGTCTGAGGAACCACGTCGAAGTCGGCCGTGCGTTTGCCGCCGCGATTGCCTACGAG
>CAYHEX010000368.1:0-3917 GCA_964355365.1 uncultured Solibacteraceae bacterium
ACAGAAGAGCCCGACGCGAACGTCAGCTGCACGTTGACTGGCGTGGCGCCGGCCGATGCGGCGAACGTCACGTGCACGGTCGACTCCGGCTCGGCCGTGTTCGACAGCGCCAATGTGGGCAGCCGCACGGTGACCGCGACGGTGACGCTCGAGGGCACCTCCGCCGGCCTGTATGCGCTGACGTCGAACACGCTCACGGCCGCGGCCACGATCACGACCGCGCCGGTGACCGGTGCGATCACGGCGAGCAGCAAGACGTACGACGGCTCGACGGCGGCGACGATTGCGGCGACCGTGTCCGGCGTGATCTCGCCAGACGTGGTGACGATCAGCGGCACGGGCACGTTTGCGTCGAAGACGGTGGGCACGGCGAAGACGGTGACGGCGAGCCTCACGCTCGGCGGCGCTGACGCGGCCAACTACTCGCTCTCGTCGTCGACGGCCACGACCACGGCGGACATCACAGCCAAGAGCCTGACGGCCACGATCACGGCGAGCAACAAGACGTACGACCGCACGACGTCGGCGACGATCACGCCGGTGCTCGGCGCGGGTGTCGTGTCTGGCGACACGGTCACACTGAGCGGCACGGGCACGTTCGACACGGCGAACACCGGAACAGGGAAGACGGTCACATCGAGCAACCTGACGCTTGGCGGCGCCGATGCGGCGAACTACGTGCTCAGTTCGTCGACGGCCACGACCACGGCGAACATCACGACGGCGGCGCTGACGGCTTCGGTGTCGGCGGCGAACAAGACGTACGACGCGACGACCACTGAACCGAACGCGAACCTGACGTGCACGCTGTCGGGTGTGATCAGCGCCGACAGCGCGAACGTCACGTGCGTCGCGACCAACGGCGTCTTCGCGGGTTCGGCGGTTGGCAGCTACGCCGTGACGGCGACGGCGACGATCAGTGGAACGGCATCGGGCAACTACACGCTCGGTGCGGCAGGCACATCGACCACGTCGACGTCGGTTGCCGCGACGGGCACCGGCACGCCGGACACCACGGCCGATGCCGTGTATGGGCAGACGCTCTTCACGACAGGGACGACGGGCACCACGTCGACCACGTTCAACGGCCCGTATGGCGTCACGGTTGATGCGAGCGGCAACGTGTATGTGGCTGACTCCAACAACAACCGCGTGCTGTACTTCGCGGCGGGCAGCACGACCGCGACGCGCGTGTATGGTCAGGGCGGTGTCTTCACGACAGGCACGGCGAATAACGGTGGCCGGAGCGCGAACAGCCTCAGCAACCCGCCCGGATTGGCGCTCGACTCGAGCGGCAAGCTCTATGTGGCGGACGCGGCCAATAACCGCAAGCTCGTGTTCCCGGCGGGCAGCACCACGGCAACCGTGGTGTACGGTCAGAACAACAACTTCACGACGGGGACGGACACGCTTGGCGGCGTCTCGGCCACGAGCCTGTCGAACACGTTTGGCGGTATGGCGATCGACAGTGGTGGCAACCTCTACATTGCCGACACCAACCTGTCGCGCGTTCTCTACTATCCGGCCGGCAGCACAACCGCCACGCGTGTCTACGGGCAGGGCGGCGTCTTCACGACGGCCACGAACAACAAGGGCGGGGTCAGCGCCGACAGCCTCTCAGTGGTCAGCCGAGTCGCGGTCGATGCGAGCGGCAACCTCTACGTGTCCGACTGGGGCAATAGCCGCGTGCTGTTTTTCCCCGCGGGTCAGACGACGGCCACGCGTGTCTATGGGCAGAACGGCAGCTTCACCAGCAACACAGCGAATTTGGGCGGCCGCAGTGCGTCGAGCCTGGCGAATCCGCAGGGACTCGTGCTGGATGCGAGCGGGAACCTCTACGTTGCGGACACCGGCAACAACCGTGTCCTGTACTTCCCAGCGGGCAGCACGACCGCGACGCAGGTGTTCGGTCAGGCCGGCAGCTTCGCGACAGCCACGGCCAACAACGGCAGCCTGACCGCCACGTCTCTGTCCAATCCTCAGGATGTGTTCGTTGACGGCAGCGGCAACCTCTTCGTGGCGGACACGGGGAACAACCGCGTGCTGCGCTTCAACGCGGGCTCGCCGTCGATTACGACGGCGGCAGTGACGGCGACGCTGACGGCGGCCGGCAAGACGTACGACGGCACGACGACCGAGCCGAACGCGAACATGAGCTGCACGCTGTCTGGTGTCGTCGCGGGTGATGCGGCGAACGTGACGTGCACGGCGACGAGCGGCACGTTCTCGAGCGCGGCGATCGGTTCACGCACGGTGACGGCGACCGTGACGATCAGCGGCTCGGCGGCGGGCAACTACACGCTCGGCGCAGCGGGGACATCGACGACGTCCACGAGTGCGACGGCGACGGCGAGCATTACGACAGGGGCGCTGACAGCGACGCTGGCCGCAGCCGGCAAGACGTACGACGGCACGACGACCGAACCGAACGCGAGCATGAGCTGCACGCTCACCGGAGTCGCGGCGGCGGATGCGGCGAACGTCACCTGCACGGCGACGAGCGGCACGTTCAGCAGCGCCACGGTCGGTTCACGCACGGTGACCGCGACGGTGACGATCAGCGGCACCGCGGCGGGCAACTACACGCTCGGAGCGGCGGGGACCTCGACCACATCGGCGAGCGCCACCGCGACGGCGGCAATCACGGCGGCGGCAGTGACGGCCAGCATCACGGCGGCCGGCAAGACGTACGACGGGACGACGACGGAGCCGACGGCGAATGTGACATGCACCCTCTCGGGTGTGGTCCCGGCCGACAGCGCCAATGCGACATGCTCGGTTTCGAGCGCGACGTTCAACAGCGCGTTGGTGGGTTCACGCACGGTGACGGCGACGATCGCGCTGAGCGGCACGGCGGCGGCCAACTACACGCTGGCGTCGACGACTCCGACGGCGACGGCGAGCATCACGACCGCTGTGCTCACGGCGAGCGTGACGGCAGCGAACAAGACGTACGACGCGACGACGACTGAACCGAACGCGAGCATGACGTGCACGCTCTCGGGTGTGCTTGCAGCGGACAGCGCGAACGTGGCGTGCGCGGCGACGAACGGTGTGTTCGACAGCGCGTCCGTCGGCTCGCGCACGGTCACGGCGACGGCGACGATCAGCGGCACGGCGTCGGGCAACTACACGCTCGGTGCGGCGGGGACGTCGGTGACGTCCGCTGCGGCAATCGGCGTGGCCGGCCCGCCGGATTCCACGGCTGACGCGGTGTGGGGCCAGAACGGCAGCTTCACAACCATTACGTCAGGCGTGACGGCGACGACGTTGTCGGGACCGTATGTCGGGTCCCCTGACAGTGCGGGCGGCCTCTACGTTGCCGACCGGCTCAACAACCGCGTGCTGTACTACGCGTCCGGCAGCACGACCGCCACACGCGTCTACGGTCAAGGCGGCAGCTTCACGACGAACGGCAGCAGCACCGTCACCGCGAACTCTCTGAGCGTGCCCATCGCGGTGGCCGTCGACAGCACCGGCGGCGTCTACATCTGCGACGGCGGCAACCAGCGAGTTCTCTACTACGCATCGGGCAGCACGACGGCGACGCGGGTCTACGGCCAGGCTGGCAGCTTCACGACCAACACATCGAACAAGGGCGGCGTCAGCGCCACCAGTCTGAACGGACCGTCTGACATCACACTCGACGCCAGCGGAAACCTGTACGTCGTTGAACG
The DNA here is from genome assembly GCA_964355365.1 of uncultured Solibacteraceae bacterium. Taxonomy (GTDB): domain Bacteria; phylum Acidobacteriota; class Vicinamibacteria; order Vicinamibacterales; family SCN-69-37; genus SCUN01. The sequence continues at coordinate 3,678 of CAYHEX010000368.1, forward strand.
AAGCAACAACCGGGTCCTGTTCTTCCCCTCGGGCAGCACGACGGCGACGCGCGTCTACGGGCAGGGCGGCAGCTTCACGACTGTCACCGCGAACAATGGCGGCATCAGCGCGAACAGCCTGAACGTTCCGATTGGCGTTGCGGTCGACAGCGGCAACAACGTCTACGTGGCCGACTACAGCAACAACCGTGTGCTGTACTACGCCTCAGGCAGCACGACGGCGACTCGTGTGTATGGGCA
>CAYHEX010000369.1:0-3916 GCA_964355365.1 uncultured Solibacteraceae bacterium
GAATCGGGTAGTCGCGGCTGAAGTACCGCAGCTTGCCGGTGTCGATGTAGTCGCGCTTGATCTGTTCGAACGCCGCCAGATGAAACTGCCGGCAGAACGGGCACTGCAGGTCTGTGAACTCCACCATCGTCAATGGCGCGTCCGCTTTGCCGAGCATGAGGCCCTTGACGTCGTTGAGCCTGACGGGCCGGTTGGCTGCAGGGGCCGGAGCGGTCGGCGGCGTCAGTCGGGCGTTCAACGTCTCGAGCAACTGACGAATGGCCTTGAGCTCATTGAGCAGTTCCTGATTGCTGGGCTGGCCGGCCTGAACGCCCTGCGCCCGAAGCGGCGCGGTCGCGCTCACGAGAGTGGCGATCACGACGAGCGCACCGAGGCGCCGAAGACGCGTTGTCATAGGCGGCAATTATGTCACTGCGCCGCTGCCACAACTCCACGTCGCGACCCTCGACCCACGTCACCGGCTGGCACGTGTCACACTTTAGGTCCGTGAAATCCGCCATCGCTGCGTGCCTGCTGGCCCTCGGGGTTGTCGCGTTCGGCGTCACGTATCGCATCGGCGTGGCCAGCGGCGCGGATCCGTACGGGTACTTGAGCCAGGCGGATCTGTGGCGAAGCGGCAACCTGCACGTGTCGCAGCCGTTCGTGCGCGACCTGCCGTGGCCGGACGCGGCCGAAACGGCGTCGCCGCTCGGCTATCGTCCCGCCGCCCGCGCTGAACTCGACGAGATCGTCCCCGTCTATTCCCCCGGTCTGCCGCTCTTGTTCGCCGCGGCCAAGTCGCTCGGCGGACAGGCGGCGGCGTTCTGGGTCGTGCCGCTGTTCGCCGGCCTACTCGTGATCGCGACGTACGGCGTTGGCGCCCGCATCGGCGGCGGTGCGGTGGGTCTCGCGGCGGCGCTGCTGACGGCGTCGAGTCCCGTGGTGCTCGCGATGGCGTTGTGGCCCATGACCGACTGCGTCGTCGCTGCGGCGTGGGCGTCGGCGACGTGGTCTGTGTTGGGCCCCTCGCGGCGGCGCGCGGGCGTCGGCGGACTGTTCGCGTCGATGGCGATTCTCATCCGTCCCAATCTGGTCTTTGTGGGCGTGTTGATGGGTGTCTGGATGATCCTGCGCGACGTGCGCCGCGACGGACCGTGGTGGCGCGTGGATCGCGCGGCGGTCTTCGCGGCCGCCTCGGTGCCCGGCATCGCGGCCGTGATGGTGATCAACAACGCGCTCTACGGATCGCCGTTCATGTCCGGCTATGGATCGCTTGGCAGCGTGCTGCACCTGTCGAATCTCTGGCCCAACGTCACGCGCTACGCGTCGTGGCTGTCGCTGAGCCAGACGCCGTTCATGGCGCTGGGCCTCGTGCCGCTCGCGCTGCCGATCGCGTTCATCTGGCGCGATCGCGAGCGCGCATTCGACGCGCTGCTGCTGTCGCTGATCGCGGCCGGCACGTTGTCGTGCTACCTCTTCTTCATGCCGATGGAGGAGTGGTCGTATCTGCGCTTCCTGATGCCGATGTGGCCCGGCCTCTTCATCGGGCTGTCGTGGCTGCTGTTCATGCGCGGTGGCTGGATGCGCGCGGCGGCAGCGACGCTCGTGATTCTCGCGCTCGGCTACCAGGGCGTCTCGTTTGCCGAACAGAAGAGGATCCAGACCACGCGCGTCGGCGAGCGCCGGTTCATCACGGCGGCCGAGCTCACGCGGGCGCACACGGAGCCCAACAGCGCCGTCTTCACCTTTGCGCACTCCGGCACGCTGCGGTATTACGGTGAGCGCATGTCGCTCCGCTACGACAAGCTCGCGCCCGAGTGGCTCGATCCCGGTGTGGCCTGGCTCAGCCAGCACGGCGCGCATCCGTATCTGCTCGTCGACAACTGGGAACTCGCGCTGTGGAAGGAACGATTCGGCGCGACCAGCCCACTCGGCCGCATGGAGATGAAGGTCGTCGTCGAACTGGAGTGGCCGATCCACATGTGGCTGTTCGACCTCACGGCTCCGAAGACAACGACCTGGCCGAAGGTCGGCAGCTTCACCCAGCCCGAACTGCGGCGATCGGTGCCGCCGGCAGTTGCGCCGACACTGACATTTCGTCCCCTGCGGTAAACTCCTCCAATGTCCGCCGCTGTTCCTGCCGCAGCCACTATGGACTTCTCCGCGCGGTGAGCCGCTCGTCCCAGCTACGCCGGTTGGCGGCGACCAGCGCGCTGTTCACGATCGGTGCGGTGCTCGTGTTGTCGCTCTTCGAGCGGATCGCCCATCAGCGCATCGTGGACGCGCAGGGCGAGAACATCGTCGGCGCGGATGTCTACGACGTCGTCATGCGTCGCGCCACCGCGCCCGGACCCGACGTCGAGCGCGTCTACATCGGTGACAGCGTGGCCCGGCAGTTCTTTCCGGCCGGGCAGGAGCCCAACGAGCGCCTGCGATTCCTCACGTCGAACGCGACGATCGGTCTGGCCGGCAACTACTACATCCTCGAGGACGCGTTCCGCCTCCTGCCCAAGGCGCGCGACATCGTGCTGATCGCGCGGCCTGAACTGCTGAAGGTCGATCTCGATCCGCCGTTTACGAGCGACTACTTCAGTGGCTTCTTTCACACGCCGGCGCGGATCGCCGAAGTGTGGCGCGTCAAGCGTGATCCGCAGCTGACCGTGTCGCAGATCAGCCGGTTTCTGCTGCCGAGCACGCTGATGATCAACAGCGCGTGGCGTCAGCAGCCGCGAGGTTTTCACGCGACGGTCCCCGGGTTCGAACGGCGCTCACGCGCCGGCGCGCACGACGTGGAGTTGTCGGTGACCGGCGCGTATTTTCTGGGCCGGATGCGCGCGCTGGCGGCAAGCCGTGGGGGCACGCTGCGGGTGATCTCTGTGCCGCTGCCCGACGATCAGATGTGGTCTGACCCGGGCGGCTACTTCACGGAGTCGTTCATGTTCGTGGAGCGCCGCGCCTTCGGCGATGCCGTCCACGTGAGCACGCTGGAAAACGGCGTCCACTGGTGCGTGGGCGCCACTATCGCGAAGCGGTTCGCGGACCGGTACGGTCTGTCGGCGGATCTGCCGGTGCACGAGCCCGTGCTGAGCAATATCTGCGAGGATCCGGCGCGCCCGTTCCGGATCATCGGGAGCTGAGATGCTGTTCAACTCCATCTCGTTCCTGATCTTCTTCCCGGTCACCACGGCGCTCTACTATTTGCTCGCGCACCGCTATCGTTGGATGCTCCTGCTCGCCGCGAGCACGTTCTTCTACGCGTGCTTCATCCCCAAATACCTGCTCGTGCTGATGGTGGTGATCGCGATCGACTACGTCGCTGGCCTGGGCATGGAGGCGTCGGCGGGCGCGCGGCGCAAGGTGTGGCTCGGCGCGAGCCTCGTCGCGAATATCGGGATCCTCGCGTCGTTCAAGTATTTCGATTTCTTCAACGGCAACCTGCGCGCACTTGCGGAGACCATCGGCTGGCACTATCCGATTGAGAACCTCGGCTGGCTGCTGCCGATCGGATTGTCGTTCCACACGTTCCAGTCGCTCGCGTACACGATCGAGGTGTATCGCGGCAAACATCGCGCCGAGCATCACCTCGGGATCTTCGCGCTGTACGTCCTGTTCTACCCGCAGCTCGTCGCCGGCCCGATCGAGCGGCCGCAGCATCTGCTGCCGCAGTTCCGCGTGCCGCAGACCTTCGACACCGAGCGCACGTTCGACGGGCTCCGCCTGATGCTGTGGGGCCTCTTCAAGAAGATGGTCATCGCCGACCGCATGGCGCTGTTCGTGGACCTCATCTACGGCAATCCTGAGCAGTTCGGCGGCGGGTGGGTGGTGGTGGCGACGTGGCTGTTTGCGATCCAGATCTACTGCGACTTCTCCGGCTACACGGACACCGCGATCGGCGCCGCCCGCGTGCTCGGCAACGATCTCTGTCTGATCTTCGACC
>CAYHEX010000370.1:0-3913 GCA_964355365.1 uncultured Solibacteraceae bacterium
AACTGGTCGAGCCACCGACACAGCAGTCAGCGCCGCGCTGGGAGTACCACCGCCGCTGTTCTCGACCGTCACGGTGCCTGTGGCAGATGCGGCCACAGCTGTTGGGCTGTAGGTCATCGTCAGGGTGCACGTGCCAGAGACTGCCACACTCGTGCCGCAATCATGAGTAACCGCAAATCCGACTCCCGTAACCGAGACCTTAGTGATCGTCGCCGGATAGTCACCATCATTTCGCAGCGAGACGCGCTGGGTCGCCGTGGCGCCCACCTCCACTGAGCCAAAGGACACAGTAGGGGCCGACAGAGATAGCCGGGCCACTGGATCTGTGGGTGAAGTGGGCACAGACAACTTCGTGCACCCCACAGCCATCCCCACCACGGTGAACACTGCGCCAGCGGTCTTCCACCTAAGTCTCATGGGGATCATCGCTTCCTCCCTGCGGTCTTCGGCGCCCGCACACTACCAGCGCAGGACATATGTCAGCCTCAATCCGCCCGTGGTCTCGAGCGCCAGTTGCTTGCCTGTACTGGAACTTGCAGCCTGCGAATCGTGTCTGCCGAACAGGCCCGCGACAACAATGATTGCGGCCAAACCGCCAGCCGCGATCGCTCCGCTCCGATAACCGTTGCGCTTCGACTCGTGCCCCTGCGCCGAGTTGAGCACGATCTGGAACTGGCTGGCAATGCCGGGCACGCGCGGCCCGGTGGCGATTGACGACAGCGTCGACGCGTCCCTTTGCATTGCGCCATCTTCCTTGACCGCCATCCCAGCGAATCCAGCGGCCGCGATGAGTGTCGTTCCGAACAGCAATCGACGAGCCACGCCGCCCCCGCTCTTGTCCGGTGACAAGGCCACTGGTTGCGCGGGCGTTGCCCGCGCTCCCGATTCGCGTGTGACGTCTGGCTCGGAACGTCTTGCCGCGGCCCTCCGCTCCTCTGCAAAGAGACGCACGAACTCCGCGGAGGCTATGGTCTGGTCCGGTTCGGCCCCGGGGCTCAACTGCAGCAGGCGAACAATGTCGGCCCTGGCCTCGGAGGTGTGTTTCGTGTCGAGCATAACTTCGGCGTGGTAGAAGTAACTGCGGGTGAGAACTGCCCGGATCTCAGGGCTCAGTTCTGCGAATCTCGGCTGCAGCGTGTCAATCAGCCGTTGGAACGCCACCGCCGACTCTTCATGTTCCGGCGAATTGAACTGCTTGACGGCTGCATCGAACTGGCGGGTCACGGCGACCGGGGCGACGGTCTGGTACGCCGCTGACGCGGGCATGGCCTGCACTACGGCCATGGTGAACACGATGGTGGCTGACCGAATTCGGGAAGAGACGATGCGCATCGCGGCTCACTTTCCAGTGGTCTTGATCTTCGGTTCCGTCCACTCGGGGCCCATGCTGATGGATACCGAGGCAGCAATTGATGTTTCAAACTCGCGATGAGCGCCCGTCGGCCAGAGGAAGCGGAAGGAATGCGAGCCGGGCGCAATACTGACGGACTCACGATTTCTGATCTCGCGTCCGTCGACCCATATCTTGCAGTTGCCAGGCACGCCGTAGACGTCCACGGACAGCAGTCGCGGCGGGGCGATGTCGAGGGTCCCAACAGGGCTGGGCGACGCCACGCGCGGCGTCGCGGGCCGCGGCACCGGTTGCGCACTGGTGCTGACGCCGCCGCCGACGCGAACCGGCTGCTGGGGCGGCGCGCCGCTTTCAACTCTCCCATAGGTAGTTCCGTCCCACGGGGCGACGGTTGGAGCCGCCCAGTCGGGCCCCATCGTGACGGAGAGGTCTCGATCGACCGCCACATCAAAAGCCTTCTCCTCGCCACTCAGCCAGGAGAAACGAAGCGGCACGGTGCCGGCAGCGACATTCAGCGTGGACGAATTCTCCACTTCGACCGCCCCAATCCAGATCCTGCAACTGATGGGAAGTCCATGGACGCTAAGCGAAACAACTTTGGGCAGGGCCAGTTCCACAACCTGTCCAGCCGCGAGGTGGACGATGCCAAGGGCGCGCTCACTGAGCAGAACGTTGGGCGATGACGCGAACAAGTTGTATCGGCCTGGTGGCAGGGAGATCACGCCAGATTCTTTCAGCTCGAAAACATGAACCAGCTCACCATCAACCATTCGAATTGATGCCGGATAGGCGGTCGAGATCTTAACGGTGCCGGTACTGTCGGGGACGCTCGTCACCAGCGGAGCGGGAGGTGGGAGGGCGGCCAGCATCGGAGCAGAAGGGGGGATCGGCGACCTCGATGCCGGAGGAGGCTGCGTGCTTGCCGGCTGGCTGACGGCAACATCCGTCGGCACTCGCAGCAGACGATATCCAAACGCACTGAAAAAGATCAGGAGTCCGAGAACGATCAGGACTCCGCGATCATCACCGTGTGAGGAACCAAGTGGAGTCGGCACCGGCGGCGGACTGGCCGCACGAACGGCCCTGAAAGGCTCTGTCATCGACAGTGGAATGGCTTCGCGCATGTGCTCCTCGCGCACCATGACGCGCGAAGCATCTGTCGGATTCCGTTTCCCACGAGCCGCCACTTCCGCGATGACGCGGAGTTCGACATCCGACACGACACGAACTGGCCGCCCCGGCTCCGTGACCTCCCAGAGCGACATATCCTGTCGAAAGGCAATGATTCCGGTGCGTTCGTATACAGCTTGAGAACAACAGGCCCGCGGCTTCTCACCAGACGAGACGGAATCACCGCACCGTCCACAGCGGCCGTGAGGGGACACCAGATCCGGGCAGGCCGGACACGACGCGCCGGACGCTGTCGGCGGCCCGGTGGCAGAACCACAGTCAGGACACGTCCAGCGACACGTTTCATCGCACTCGCGTTTGAGGAAGTGCCCTGCCACCAGAGCTTCGGACGAGAAACGGATCATCTCAGCGACGACGTCGCAATCTTACAGGAGCCCAGACACGGGGGAGTCAGGATCTTGGTCATTCCGCGGAGCCCACTCAGCCACTTTTGCCTCGGATCGATTCAAGATGTTCCGCTACAACGTCCCCATCACGTGGCGCTTCGACGGGCTGTAAGAGCACGGCCCGGCAGAGGTCGCTCCGCAATAGGTGCATCGGCCAGAATTCATGATGGCGTGCCGTTTGTTGGGACTGTACGGGCAGGGCCCGTAAGCCGTCGAACCGCACCACGCGCAGCGGCCCTCCTGAATGATGCAGTGGCGTTTGTTAGGACTATACGAACAGGGACCGTAGGACGTCGAAATGCAGTACGAGCACTTGGCAGACATCAGGCCTCCTCACATCAGTAACGGACCCGGTTCCAATCATGACCGACACGCTGATGCTACGAGGCGGCGCGACAGAATGCGTCGCTGGTGTCGGGACCGTACTGTCCCATTAGTCAGCCGACCGGCCCGCTTGCGCTTGGTAGTTCCGCAATCAATCGGTTATCACCTCGCACGGCTTTCGTCGCGATTTGGCAGAAACCTCTAACAAAAAAGCCCGATCCGCAACCGCGAAACGGGCCTGTGCATAACCGTCTTGCTATAACCGATGAGATGCCTTCTAAGCCGAGGGTCGGAGGTTCGAGACCTCCCAGGCGCGCCATTCGACTCGCTCCCGCGAAACCGGATCGCTCGCTCATGGCGGGCCAACCCCGAACCACCCTGTTCCCTCCCCCCCTTTTCCCTCGCCTTTGCCCTTTGCCCTCTGCCCTGTGCCCTATCTCCAGTAGAATCTCCCCACTTTTCATCCCCGGGGGAGAGATGGCACACACACCAGTTCCTGCTCAGCAGTCCGCCTTACGCACCGCACTCGCAGGACTCATCGGCAACGTGCTCGAGTGGTTCGACTTCGCCGTCTACCGCTACTTCGCCAGCAACATCGGCCACCAGTTCTTTCCGACGTCAACACCGGCCGTGCAGCAGCTGCTCACGTTCGGCACGTTCG
>CAYHEX010000371.1:0-3894 GCA_964355365.1 uncultured Solibacteraceae bacterium
TGTCGATGTTCTTTCAGCCGTCGAGCGTGTCCGAACTTGTCGCGCCGCACTGCCTCGTGGTTGGCATGAATGGTCACTGAAGAAGCGATGGTGACAGTCATCTACGGACCGCTGCGGGGGGCAACGCGGATGTTGCGCATCTTCTTCCTTAGTTTGCGCGTGCCGCGGTTGGACGACAAGGTGCGACGTTGATCTGGCATCGCGAATTGGCGTTCGTCCCCGCGCAGTTGTGACGTGCCGACAACATCCGACGGTGTAGAGACAGCGTAGGTTGTCGCTTGCCGCCTACTGGGAAGTCCAAGACAATTCGCAGCCAGCCGAGACGTCTTGGCTGTGTGGCGCACAACTTTCAGGAGGATCTGATGATCATTGGTTCGACAGTTCTCATGGTTTCACTAGCGATTGGTCAAGGGGGCAGCCCCGCTACGCAGACGGCCGCTGTAGTGTCGGCTCAGCCGGTCACGAACCTGGCACGGGTGACGGTGTCCCCGCTGGATCTGACGCCGTTGCCCCAGACAAGGGACTCGTGGCAGACGCAGATGAATGAGGCCGAAGGTCGCAAAGCCAGGAGCAAGAAGCTGATGATCTTCGGAGGTGTCGCTGCCGTTGGCGGAACAATCCTAGGCGTTGCTGCAGTCAACAGCTGCGTGGATTCCGTCTTTTCCGGGGCAACCACAACATGCGGCGGACAGTCAGCGCTTTCAACTATGGGCTGGCTCGTGAGTCTTGGCGGAGATGTCGGTTTTATTTGGGGTTTGGTTGAGTTCATTGGTGCCAATGGCGATATCAGTCGACTGTCTGCTCAGCGCCCTGGCGGCACCGAGGCCGTCTCGATCAGCCTGTCGACCAATCAAGACGTTGCGCTGAGGGTTGGCCGTGGCGCGAACGTGTCTTACAGAGTGCGTTGGTAGACAACCTAGCTTGGAGGCGGCAGGAGCCTGCCGCTTCCAACGCGTGTTCTTTCGTGCACCGCATCAACACAGGGCTACAGTCTCCGACTTCAGAGGATTTCGCCATGCTTGAGCTTGCCCCGCTTTCGTGGACACCTTCTGAAAGGTGGATACGATGGGCAAGATGGCAAAGAGCGGGCGACGGGTACGACGGCAGTTCAGTGAGGAGTTCATGGCCGGGGCCGTCCGGCTGGTGCTCGACGAAGGCCGGACGATCGGCGCGGTGGCCCGCGAGCTCGATCTGACGGCCTCCGCGTTGGCGAATTGGGTCCGACACGCGCGAGCGGATCGGACGGCCAGGTTGGGGCGGCGGTACCTGACCTGCGAGTTTCTATCGGATTGTTAACCAAAGGAGTGCGTATGCGGATTTCGTCTCGTTGTGTGGCTCTACCCCTCAGTCTCACGGCTTTGCTGATGATTCCATCTACTGCGAAGGCGCAGACTTCTGGCGTTGGTGTTGGCGTCAAGGCGGGCATGAATTCATCGACGCTCGCGGGGCCACTCATCACCAAAGCCACTCAGCTCACCGGAGTCACTGGTGGTCTCTTCGTGTCGGGCGCCATTGGCCAAATGGCTGGGTTCCAGGTCGAGGCCCTGCTGAGCCAGAAGGGCGCGAAAGAGGTTGATGGTCGAGACCAATCGAAAGTCCGCATCACCTATCTCGACGTGCCCTTGCTTCTTTGTATTGGCTCGATGGGAAACAAGAATTCAGCCGGCGCACATGTCTTCCTTGGACCGACCATCGGACTCAAATTGAACAGCTCGGCGACATACAACGGAGCGGCGCTCACGGAGTGGAAGGACAGCGAGCTCTCGGGGCTCGATTTAGGCCTAACCTTCGGAGCTGGCGCGACGTTCGGCCAGTTCGGGCTTGATGCGCGCTACACGGTCGGGATGCGCAGCGTCGACTCCGGGACGAATCCTGATGACGTCAAGAATCGGGCGTTTTCCCTCATGCTCGGCTACCGGTTTAAGTAGGGGGGGGCGCGCGATGAAACGCTCGGTTCGCTTTGTCGCATCGACTCTGCTCGCAGGCGTGCTTGGGACCGAAGCCTGCGGTGGTTCATCTAGTTCCCCCACGAACCCGTCATCATCAACGACGACGACGACATCAAGGGCAAGGTCGTGATCTTCACGGACTTCTATATGCGCGGAACCATGAGCTCGACAGGGCGCGCGATTACGGTCGGCATCTTCAATTCGGGTTTGACCGGGCAGAACTTCACCGCCACGAAGCGCTGATGCCGACGCGCCAGGCGTGGTTAGCCGCGATGCTCTTCGCGGCGTGTTGTTGCGGAGGGCCGACCGCGCCCGCTACGAATCGGCCACCGCTCGCTGGGAGCATTCAGGTGCTTCCAGCGAGCAGCGGGTTGGCCGGCTTCACCGCGTTTGCGTTCACGTCAACCGGCGCGTCCGATCCAGACGGCGACGCGCTGCAGTACATCTGGAATCTCGGCGATGGGGCCGCCGCGCCGGCCTCGGCACCGACTGTCGGCAAGGTCTACTCGACGGTTGGCAACTACAGCGTCAGCCTCGGCGTGAGCGACGGCAAAAACTCAACGGTGGTGACACCGCCCGTCTTGGTGTCCGTGCGCACCCTCAGCGGGCGTTGGCATGGCCGCGTCAACTGCACCATCGCTCCCTGCGCCGGGACTTTCGCCGATCTCGTCGCGACGATCACACAAAATGGAGCCCAGGTCATTACCGACTGCAGCGCGAATTCCGGAAGTGCCACGAGTCGGGTGTGGTCGCTGTCGACTCCCAGTGCAGCGTCGGCCAACTTCTTCGGTTCGTGCGGGGGATCTTCGGCTGACATGCTGTACGACCCGAACACCGACCGGATCAATGTGTGGTGGCGAGTGGACTGGATTGGAAATCTAGTTCGGTAGCCAACACAACAAAACCGGACCGGCCATCGTTCTTGTGTCCTTGTGTCGAGCTGACAACTTCCGACGGTATCTGGATAGCGCAGTTTGTCGCTTGCGAGCGTGTGACGCGTGCCCCATTCTTCGCGAGCAGTCCGTTGACGCCTCAGGAGGCGCCAATAACAGTCGGGGAAAAGGAAAGACCATGACGTATTGCCAACGGAGACAAAAGTGATTATGGCTAAGCGAATTCTCGGGGCCTTCGGTGTTTTGGTGCTTATTTGGACCTCCGGCTGTGGAGGTGGCCCGACCGCTCCTTCGACGTTCTCTCAGACGCTCAATGGTTCGGTGAACTCGTTTGGGCTTTCCAGTCACACGGTCTCCACGCCAAGGGCGGGAACCGCGACGGTGGTTCTCACATGGGCCTCGTCGGCAGTTGATCTGGACATGTACATCACCCCGACTTCCTGCAACGCCGCGGATCCGTCGTTCTGCACGTACACAACGTACTCGGCCTCCGGTTCGGGCACGCGGGAGCAGGTGACGTTTGGCGTGGTGGCCAATGAGTCGTTCAAAGTGTGGATTGACAGCTACGCAAGCGGCACGCAGACCTACTCGGTTAGTGTGACGGTTCAGTAAGAATGAAGATGCCATCGATGACCGTTCGATGAAGCGTCTGGTAACGAGCTCTGATCGGATCAACGTCATCTGGAGTGTTGATTGCGTCGGCACCCTGTTGCGTCAGTAGGCCGAACTGGCGCCGGTCTGGGTGTTGCAGCCGTGTGGTTCTGCATGACTGGTGTGGCTGCGGCGCAATCAGTCTCGACGCCAGTGGAAGAGCGTCCTGCAACTGCGAGATCCGCGGTCGTCCTCCACCTCAAAGCCGGAATCAACATGGACGCGAGAGAACCGGACCTTCTCCCGTACCTGCATCCCGTGATCGACGGCGCCATTGGAGCGGCGGCGGGCGTTTCGGCCACGAAGTCATTCAATCGCGTTGTCGGGATTCAAGCGGAGGCACTCCTGATTTCGCTACTCTGATCTGGCCCACTTCGATGCCCAAATTTGGCCCCCCTGCT
>CAYHEX010000372.1:0-3864 GCA_964355365.1 uncultured Solibacteraceae bacterium
ACCAATTGCAACGACCGCACGGCGAGCTGGCGCGCGACCGATGCGGAGATGATCCACGTCAGCAGGACCGCCGCGGTCAGCGTCCAGCGCAACTCCACGGGCATCGCCGTCCGCCACAGCAGCACGAGCGCCACGCCAACGGCCGGCGCGCCGCCGCCGAGCACGAGCAGCGTGAGGGCCAGTTCGAGATTGCGCGCGCGCGGACGATGCGTCATCAGAGCACCCGGGTGTCCATCAGAGCCCGAACTGCTGCAGCCGCCGATAGAGCGCGCTACGGCTCATGCCCAGTTGATCCGCGGCCTTGCGGACGTCGCCGGCGTGACGCGCGAGCACTTTCTGGATGAAGAGCTTCTCCGCCTGTTCGAGCGTCAGTTCCTCGGCCGGCCCCGCGGCCGCAGCGCCCTGCAGTCCCAGATCCACCGCCGTAATCTGCGCACCGCCCGCCATCAGCACGCCGCGCTCGATCGCGTGCGCGAGTTCGCGCACATTACCCGGCCACAGGTGCGCGTCGATCGCCTGACGCGCGCTGCGATCGAACCCCTCGAACGCGCGCTTGTAGCGTTCGGCGTAGCGCTCGAGGTAATGCGTCGCCAGCGGCATCACATCCTCACGGCGATCGCGGAGCGGCGGCAGATGAATCACCACGGTGTTCAATCGATACAGCAGGTCTTCGCGGAACTGACCGGTGCCGATTTCGGAGGCGAGATCGGCGTTGGTTGCCGACAGCACGCGCACGTTCACGTAGATGACGCGCGAGGAACCCACCTTCTGCACTTCGCCGGTCTGCAGCACGCGCAGCAGTTTGGGCTGCAGCTTCGCCGGCATGTTCGCGATCTCGTCAAGAAACAGCGTGCCCTCGTCGGCGAGTTCGAAGCAGCCGATGCGGTCGGTGCGCGCGTCGGTGAATGCGCCCTTCACATGGCCGAACAGCTCGCTCTCGGCCACGCCTTCGGACAGGCCGCCGGCGTTCATCGTCACCAACGGGCGCGAGGCCCGATTCGACAGACGATGCAGGAGGCTCGCGACCACTTCCTTGCCGGTGCCGTGCTCGCCCGTGATCAGCACACTCGCGTCCGACGCGGCAACGCGCTCGATCGTCTCGCGCACGGCGCGCATGGCGGGCGCCTCGGCGATGAACGTCGGCAGGTCGCGTCGCTGCAGCCGGGTGTTCTCCTCCTGCAACCGGCGACTCCGTCTGAGCGCGCGCCGCAGTTCCAGCTGCGTCTGCACCGCCACGAGCACCTTGTCGTCGTCCCACGGCTTCTCGATGTAGTCGCGTGCCCCACGGCGCATCGCCTCCACGGCGCCGGCCACACTGCTCCACCCGGTCATGACCAGCACCGGCAGCGTGGGGTCGATCGCCTTGATGCGCTCGAGCAGCTCAAAGCCCTCCTGGCCCGAGGTGGTGTCGCGGGTGTAGTTGAGATCGATCAGCGCCACGTCGAAGTCGGAGCGCTCCAGCAGCGCGAGCAGCTCACCGGGCGACGCGGCGGTGATGACCTCAAACCCCTCGCCACCCAGGAGCAGCTTGAGGGCGCCGAGAATGTCCGGCTGGTCATCGGCAACAAGAATGCGTCCAGTCATCGGGTTGAGAGTCCAGCGTCCAGCGTCCAGCGTCCAGCGTCCAAGGTCCGGAGTCTGGAATCAAAAGTCCCATAATCGGGATTCATGCGCTCATTCTGCCCGGTTTCAGCCATTCACACCTAAGCAATAGGAAGAGTCGTGCCAAGCAAACGTGGCACTGGACTTGAAGGAGCAGGACGCGTGCCCCGCGTTCTTGTCGCTGACGATCAGGCCGACGTGCTTGAAGCCCTGCGGTTCCTGCTCACCGACCTTCGGTGCGAAGTGGACCTCGTGCAGTCAGTGGACACGGTGCTGGCGCGCCTCGCGGGTGAGCGCTACGACCTGCTGCTGATGGATCTGAACTACACCCGCGATACCACCTCGGGCCGCGAGGGGCTGGCGCTGATCGACCGGGCGCGCGCACTCGACCCCACGTTGCCCATTGTGGTGATGACCGGCTGGGGATCGATCGACACCGCCGTCGAAGCCATGCGCCGGGGCGCGAAGAGTTTCGTGCAGAAGCCGTGGGACGATGCGGTGCTGGTCGAGATTGTCGAACGCGAACTGGCGGACGGACGCGCCGCGCGCCAGCGCGACCATCGGCTCGCACGCGAGCAGGAAGACGCGGGCCTGATCCAGCGCGCGCTCATTCCCTCAGTCATGCCGCACCTCGAGGGCTGCGACATCGCCGCGCGCTGGCAGCCGGCCTCGGGCATCGGCGGCGATTGTTACGACGTGCTGCGCTTCAGCGACACGCGCGCGGCCATCGCCATTGCGGATGTGATCGGCAAGGGCCTGCCGGCCGCGCTGCTCATGTCGAACCTGCAGGCCGCCGTGCGCGCGTTCGCAACCGCCGACGCGGCCACACGCGACGTCGCGACGAACGTCAACCGCCTGCTCTCGCGCAATATCTCCGCCGGCAAGTTCATCACGTTCTGCTATCTCGTCATCGACTCGGCGGCCGGCGCCATCGAGTATGCGAACGCCGGCCACAACCCGCCGCTGTTGGTGCGCGCGGACGGCTCGATCGAGTACCTGGGCGCGACCGGCACGGTGCTCGGCATATTTCCGGACGGCCTCTACGAGAGCCGCACGGTCGCCTTCGCGCCCGGCGACCGCCTCATCTGCTACACGGACGGCATCACCGAAGCCACACACCCCGACGACGGCGAGTTCGGCGAAGACCGCTTGATCGGGGCAGCCCAATCGTGCGGTCCCGCCGCCACGGCGGCGACGATCGTCGACGCGGTCACCGCCGCGGTCGCCGCCTGGACCGGCGGCGCGGTGCAGGATGACGCCACGTTGATTGCCGTGACACGGTAGCCGACAGGGATACAATCAGCAGCTTGTGACTTTCCGGCATTGGTTCCTCGAGGGACTGCAGACCCCGGCCGCCGCACACGCGGAGGCTCCCCACAAAGCGTCATGGTGGCAGGTCATGTGCCTCACGGGTGTGGACTACTTCTCCACGCTCGGCTATCAGCCGTCGATCGCGTTCGTCGCCGCGCAGTTTCTCTCCCCCTTCGCCACCATCGTCGTTGTCCTCCTGACGCTGTTCGGCGCGCTGCCGGTCTACAACCGCATCGCCGCCCTGAGCCCGCACGGCCAGGGCAGCCTGTCGGTGCTCGAGGAGCGGCTGCCACGTTGGCGCGGCAAGGCGTTTGTGCTCGTGCTGCTTGGCTTTGCCGCCGCCGCGTGGGTGATCACGATCACGCTGTCGGCCGCCGACGCCGCCATTCACATCATCAAGAACCCGTTGGCGCCGATGTGGATCGATCATCCGGTGGCCGTCACACTGGTGCTGCTCGCGGCGCTCGGCGGCATCTTTCTGAAGGGCTTCCAGGAAGCGATCTGGCTGGCCGTCATTCTGGTCATCATCTATCTCACGTTGAACGTCACGCTGGTGGGACACGCGCTGTGGTCGCTCGCGCATCATCCGGAGCTGTTGCGGGCGTGGCGCGTCAATCTGTTCGCGCAGGAGTCCAATCCCCTCATGATGGTGGCCCTCGCGCTCGTCTTGTTCCCCAAGCTCGCGCTCGGGCTCTCGGGATTCGAAACTGGCGTGGCCGTGATGCCACTCGTGCGAGGCGTAGAAGGCCATGCAGCCGATCCGGCAGTCGAACTGCGTGCCCGGGTCGACAATACGCGCAAGCTGCTCAAGACGGCGGCGATCATCATGAGCGTGCTGCTCGTCGGCAGCTCGATCGCGACCACCACCATGATCCCCGCGGAAGCAATGCTCGCCGGCGGCGAAGCCAACGGCCGCGCACACGCCAGAATCGGGGATTGGAATCACCACGT
>CAYHEX010000373.1:0-3861 GCA_964355365.1 uncultured Solibacteraceae bacterium
CCGGCCACGATTGAGTGGGAGTAGGCCGGCGTGTCGGATTTCGTTCACCTGCACCTGCACACAGAATTCTCGCTGCTCGACGGTGCGTGCCGGATCGGCGAACTGCTCGATAAAGTCGCCGAGCTGAAGATGCCGGCGGTGGCCGTGACCGAACACGGCAACATGTTTTCGTCGGTGGTGTTTCATGACGAGGCGCGCAAACGAGGCGTCAAGCCGATCCTGGGATGTGAGGTCTACGTGGCGCCGGGCGACCGGCGTGACAAGTCGGGCACGCCGGGCGAAACCGCGAACCATCTCGTGCTGCTCGCCGAAACGCTCGAGGGCTACCACAACCTCATCAAGCTGGTGTCCTCCGGCTACACCGAGGGCTTTTACTACAAACCGCGCATCGACAAGACGTTGCTGGCGCAGCACGCCAAGGGATTGATCGGACTGAGCAGCTGCCTGAAGGGCGAAGTGGCCACGGGATTGCGCACCGACAACATGAAGCGCGCGATGGACGCGGCGGCCACATACAGCGACATCCTTGGCCCCAACAACTTCTTCCTCGAGATGCAGTACCAGGGCATCGAGGATCAGCGCGTCGTGAACATCGGCTTATCGCCGATCGCGAAGGACTTGAACCTGCCCCTCGTCGTGACGAACGACGTGCACTACCTGAAGCAGAGCGACCAGCACGCCCACGACATCCTGCTGTGCATCGGCACGGGCAAGAACGCGAGCGACGAGAAGCGCCTGAAGTATCACGGCGATCAGTTCTTCCTGAAAACCGGCGCGGAGATGGCGCAGGTGTTTGGCGATTTCCCGGACGCGCTCAGTAACACCGCCCGCATCGCGGAGCGCGTGGACGTCACGCTGCCGAGTGGGGAAGCGCACCTGCCGGATTTTGCGGTGCCACCGGGATTTACGGTCGAGACATATTTCGAGCACATCACGCGCGAGGGCTTTGCCGAGCGTCTGCACCGGCTGAAAGCGATGGAAGTGGCCGGCACGCTGCGGTACCCGTTGGCGGCGTACGAGGAACGGCTCACGTACGAAATCGCCATGATCAAGCGGATGAACTATCCCGGGTATTTTCTGATCACCTGGGACTTCATCCGGTACGCGCGCGACAAAGGCATCCCGGTTGGGCCGGGGCGCGGGTCGGCGGCCGGCAGCCTCGTCGCGTACTGCATGAAGATCACCGACGTCGATCCGCTCCATTTCGACTTGTACTTCGAGCGCTTTCTGAATCCGGAACGCGTGAGCCTGCCGGATATCGATATCGACTTCTGCGAGCGGCGCCGCGGCGAAGTAATCACGTACGTCACCGAAAAATACGGCCGCGAGAACGTGGCGCAGATCATCACGTTCGGCACCATGAAGGCGCGCGCCGTCGTGCGCGACGTCGGTCGCGTGATGGAATTCCCGATCTCGGAAGTGGATCGGGTGGCCAAGTTGATCCCGGCCACGCTCGATATGACCCTCGACAAGGCCATCGAAGAGATCCCGGCGCTGGCGGAGCTCGAGAAGAAGGACGAGCGTGTTCGCGACTTGTTGAAAGTGGCGCGACGCCTCGAAGGGATGACCCGCCATGCCTCGATCCATGCGGCCGGCGTCGTCATTGCGCCGAAGCCGCTGACGGAGTTCGTGCCGCTCTACAAGAGCCAGAAGAACGACAACGAAATCACGACGCAGTGGTCGATGAAGGAAATCGAACGCGTCGGGCTTCTGAAGATGGACTTCCTCGGCCTCAGCACGCTGACGCTGCTGGACGATGCGGTCAAGCACATCAAGGCGACCACGGGCGACGTCATCGAACTCGACCAGTTGCCGCTGGACGACCCGAAGACGTTCGCGTTGTTTTGCGCGGGCCAGACGCACGGCGTGTTCCAGTTCGAAAGCTCGGGCATGCGCGACACGTTGCGGAAAGCCAAGCCGCAGCGGCTCGAGGATCTGATCGCGCTCAACGCGCTGTACCGGCCGGGACCGTTGAAAGGCGGGGTCGTCGACAGCTACATCGCGCGACGGCACGGCCGCGAAGAGATCAAGTACGAGCTGCCGCAGATGGAGTCCGTGCTCGCGGAGAGCTATGGTGTCATCGCGTATCAGGAACAAGTGATGCGCCTCGCCAGCGAGCTGGCCGGCTTCACGCTCGGCGAAGCGGACCTGCTGCGCAAGGCGATGGGGAAGAAGAGCGCCACCGTCATGCAGGCGCAGCGCGAGCGCTTCCTGAGCGGCGCCAAGGCGAAGGGCGTCAACGAGAAGAAGGCCATCAAGGTGTTCGACCTGATGGAGTACTTCGCGGGCTACGGTTTCAACAAGTCGCACTCGACGGCCTACGCGTTGCTCGCGTATCAGACGGCCTATCTCAAGGCGAACTATCCCCAGCACTTCATGGCGGCGCTGATGACGATCGAGTCGCAGGACTCGGAGAAGATCTCGCTGTATTTGTCGGAGTGCCGCGACCTTGATGTGCCGATTCTGCCGCCCGACGTCAACAAGAGCGATCTGCACTTCACCGTGCAGCCGGGTGGCGTGCGCTTTGGGCTGGGCGCGGTCAAGAACGTCGGCGAGGGCGCGATCGTGTCGATGCTGGCCGCGCGCAAGGAACTCGGCCAGATCCGATCGCTGTTCGAGCTGGTCGAGCAGGTCGACATGCGGCTCGTGAACAAAAAAGTGTTCGAGAGCCTGGCGAAGGCCGGCGCATTCGACACACTCGCTCCGGCCGCATCGAAGGGGCCGCTGCATTGGCGCGCCAAGATCGTCGCCGGACTCGACCGGATCGTCGACCACGGCGGCCGGTCCCAGCGGGATCGTGAACAGGGACAAACCGCCCTCTTCGGCGGTGACTTTGAACCAAAGGACGCCGATCCGAACTCCGGCCTGGCCGACGCGCGACCATGGTCGGAAACCGAAGGGCTGACGTTCGAGAAAGAGGCTCTGGGCCTCTTCATGAGCGGCCATCCGGTGTCACGCTATGCCGAAGCGCTGCAGATCGCCGGGGCGAAGCGACTGCTGGAGATGGTGCAGTCGGAGGCGGATGTATCGACGGCGGGCATCGCCACCGGCATTCGCCAGTTGAAGACCAAACGCGGCGATCGCATGGCGGTCTTCATGCTCGACGACGAAGGCGGCAAGGTGGAGGTCGTGGTCTTCCCGGAATGCTACGCGCGGTATGGCGGCTTGATCGGGGACGATGCGCTCCTGTTGGTGCGCGGCAAGTTCGAGCGCGAGGAAGACGCGTGCCGCATGGTGGCGGCCGAGTTGGTCCCGCTCGATGTCATTCGCGACCGGTCGATCCGCGAAGTGTTGGTCACCGTCGCGTCCAAACAGGGCACGAAGGAGTTCGCCAACACGCTGATGACGGTGTTCGATCGGCATCCCGGGGACCGGCGGGTGTCGATCGTGATCGCGTCAGGCCCGACGGACGGCGCGCCCGGGGGGCTGCGCGTCAAGACCGCGATCCAGCGCAAGGTACGGCCGTCTGATGCGTTCGTGCACGACGTGGAAGCGCTCTGCGGCGCGGGCTCGGTTGAGCTGAAATAGGAGCTGAGGAATGTATGGCTGTTGACACATTCGACTTTGAAGAACCCGTGGCCGTGCTGCTGAAAGAGATCGAGGCCATGGGCCTGATGCCGCAGACGGAGGAGCGCGTCGCGTCGATCGCGCAACTCCGGCGCCGCGTCACGGAGTTGCGTGCCGAGATCTTCCTGACGCTGACGCCCTGGCAGCGCGTGCTGGTGACGCGCCATCCGAATCGGCCCTGCATGCTCGACTACGTGGAGCACCTGATCACGGATTTCATTGAACTGCACGGCGATCGGCGCTTTGGCGATGACCATGCGATCGTGACCGGCATGGGCCAGTTTCGCGGGCAGC
>CAYHEX010000374.1:0-3857 GCA_964355365.1 uncultured Solibacteraceae bacterium
CCCCGCACCCGCCCCGATCGCGCGGATCAAAGATGAGTACCGCGTGCAGTTGTTTGTGAAAGGCCGCCAGCGCCACGCCATGCGCACCGCCGTGCTGGCTGCGCTCGCCGAGCGGCCGGAGATCCGTCGTCGCGTCACGATCGACGTGGATCCGATCAGCGTCTTGTAAACCGATCTCACGCGGAGGCGCGGAGAAGAACGAGAAAGACAGGCTTTTCAAAGAGCCTTTCGACAGTCTGTCATGGAGCTTTCTGAAAAGAAGTTGGGTCTCCGCGTTTCTCCGCGCTCGCCGCGTGAGATGGTCTTACCGCTCGAACAGAATCTCGATCGGAACAGGCGTAAAGCACAGGAGGAAGATGATCAGCGCGACGATCGCGATCAGGCGGCGGCGTGAGCCGAGCGGCTCGTGTTCGTCGATGATGCGCGGGTGACCGAAGCCGAGGAACCAGGCCATCACGGTCATCATGATCGTCATCGAGATCCAGCTGAGCGACCAGACGGTGAGGCCGACGGCAATCGCGAGCGTCGCCATCGAGACGTAGCGCGACTTCGCGCCGAACACCGAGTACGAGATGTGCCCGCCGTCGAGCTGGCCGAACGGCAGCAGATTGAGCGATGTCGCGAGCAGCCCGAACCACGCCGCGAAGCCCATCGGGTGAATCGTGATGTCCGTGCCCGGCGTCAACGTCCCGATCGTGAGCCACTTCACTGCCTTGAAGAGCAGCGGCTCGCCCAGCCAGATCACGGGCGCGTGCGGATCGATCGCGACCACCGTCGAGTGCGCGACGCCGTAGATCAGAAACGGGATCAGCGCGATGAAGCCGGCGATGGGGCCGGCCACGCCAATGTCGAACAGCGCCTGCTTGGACGGGAACGCTTCGCGGATCTTGATCACGGCGCCCAGCGTGCCGGTCAGCGGCAGGAACGGCATCGGCAGAAAGTAGGGCAGCGTGGCGTCCACGTCGTGGATGCGGCAGGCGATGTAATGGCCGAACTCATGGCAGGTCAGGATGACCAGAATCGGGATGGCGTACCAGAGGCCATAGAGCCAGTCGGTGGCCTCGCCGGTGTAGCCGCCCACAAAGGTGGTGCTCGCCAGCGTCGCCAGAAAGAGCGCGATATGAATGATGTAACGGTGCTGAAACTTGGGCGGGGGTGGCGGCGGCACGTAGGCCTGCCAGTCGAACGGTTCAGGTTCCACGGGAGCCTAGCTGCCGATGTTCTGGAGTTCTTTGCCCGGCTTGAAGCGGATCGTCCGGCCCGGGGGGATGCGGACTTCCTTGCCGGTAAGGGGATTCCGGCCGATGCCGCGCTTCCGAGGCTTCACCTGGAAGACCCCGAATCCCCGGAGTTCGATCCGGTCGCCACGCATCATGGCGGCACGCATGGCATCAAACACCGCGTCAACCGCCACTTCGGCTTTGACTTTGGTGATCTCTGCCAGCTCCGAGACCTGATTGACGATATCGACCTTGATCATGTCACTTAGGGGCAGTCGCGCGCCCGTAAGTGACTATATCCACATGGACTTACGCTGTCAAACGATCCCCTAAGTGATTCTGCAGTACACTCATGAACGATGGCCAAGCACACCTCGGGGCCGACTGTGGTCCTTGTGGGCCGTCCCAACGTCGGGAAGTCGACCCTCTTCAACCGAATTACAGGCACGCGCCGCTCGATCGTGGCGCCCATTGCCGGCACCACCCGCGACGCCATTCAGCAGCCCGCTGAGTGGCAGCAGAACCGTTTCCAGCTGGTCGACACCGGTGGCCTCTTTGGCGCCACGACCGACCCCCTGCACGAGCTGGTGGTCGCACACGGGCTTCGCTACCTCAAGCTCGCCGACCTCGTCGTGTTCGTCGTGGACGCCCGTGAGGGGCTGGTCCCGGCCGACCTCGACATCGCCCGCAGCCTTCGCAAGCTCAACAAGCCCGTCATCCTGGCCGTCAACAAGACCGACGACCGCAAGGGCGCCAAGAACGTTCCGGAGTTCCACCAGTTCGGGTTCGAGCCCATCATTGAAATCGCGGCCGAGCACGGCACCGGCGTGGCCGACCTGCTCGACGAGATCAAGTTCCGTTTCCCGGGAGCGACCCTCTCTGAAGCCGATGCCGCACTCGAAGACGGCGACGTCGTCGAGGCGGTCATCGACGAGACGGAGCCGGAGCTGGCGGGCGAACGCGGCCCCGGCGGGCGCGCGAGGCACGACGATGGTGCTGATGCGGATGGGGACGCAGACGAGTTGGTCGAGGTGCCGGAAGACGTCAAGGCCGAACTCGACGCCAATCCGCTGATCGTGCCGCCGATGCCGGACGAAGTGCCGGTCGCCATTGTGGGCCGGCCGAACGTGGGCAAGTCGTCGCTCGTGAATCGGTTGCTGCGCGAAGACCGCATGGTCGTCAGCGACATGCCGGGGACCACGCGCGATGCTGTTGACGTGGTGCTGCGCTGGAACAAGCAGAAGTTTCGTTTGGTGGATACGGCCGGCATGCGACGTCCCGGCAAGGTGAAAGAGGGCGGTCAGATTGAGGCCGTCAGCGTGCTCATCGCCAAGCGCGCCATGACCAAGGCCCAGGTGGCCGTGCTGGTGATCGACGCGGTCGAAGGTCCGACGGATCGCGACGCCGCGATTGCCGGCGAGGCGCAGACGCTCGGGCTCAGCCTCATCATCGCGGTGAACAAGTGGGATCTCGTCAAGGGCCGCGACCAGCAGTGGGTCAAGGACTTCGACGACAAGCTGCGGTTCCACATGAAGTTTCTGGACTACGCGCCGCTCATTCACATCTCGGCGCTGACGGGCGACCGCACGGGCCGCGTGCTGCAGACGGTGGCGCGCGTGGCCGAGGCGCGGCGCAAGAAGATCTCGACGGCGCGGCTCAACAAGTTCATCGAGCGCGTGTCCAAGACGCATCCGGCGTCGGCGAAGGGCAAGCGGGACGTCCGTATTCTCTACGCCACGCAAACCGCGATCGAGCCGCCGGAGTTCGTCATCTTCACGAACGTCGCCACCGAGTTGCATTTCTCCTACGAGCGTTTCCTGACCAATCAGCTTCGGGAGGAGTTTGGCTTCGAGGGCTCGCCGATCCGGCTGAAGGTGAAGCGGCGTGCGAAGAAGGGCAGAGTCGACTAGCGTGCCCTGTCTGTTGCGCCCCTCCTGCTATACTCTTTGAACCGCTGTGGCGTCGGTTGAAATCCCCAATCGGTCGGTGTTTCGGGCTGCGGAGGTCTGTGAATTGGCCGCCGTGCCGTCGTATGTGTTGCGCGGCTGGGAGGCGGAATTTCCGGACCTCGGCGTCGCGAAGTCTGCCGGTGCCCCTCGGGTGTACCGCCGGGCGGACGTCGAGAAGGTGCTGCGGCTCAAGCATCTGATTCTGGTGGACGGCCTCACGCTGGCCGGCGCCCGGAAGCGGATGATCGAGGAAGGCGCTACGGCGCCGCCGCCGGAAGAAGTGAACGACTCGGACGTGGCGGCGATGATGGATCAGGCCGCACAGACCGGGCTTCGCGACGTGAAGCGCGGGCTGCAGTGGATCCTGGGTGTGCTCGACGGCGAGGGCGCCAAGAACGAGTTTGCACTTCGCGCGCCGGCGGTCAAGGTTGCTGCGAAGGCAGAACCGAAGACGAAGGCGCCGACGAGCAAGAAGAAAGTGGCAAGGAGCAAGCCGTAGTCGCGGACCTTCAGTCGTAGTCGCGGACCTTCAGGTCCGCGAATAGTTCGGGTGCATTCGCGCGTGGTTCGGTGGGATACTTGAAGTTCGTTCGCGCGCTTCGCGCGCGAACCGGGATGTAGCGCAGCTTGGTAGCGCACCTGACTGGGGGTCAGGGGGTCGCAGGTTCGAATCCTGTCATCCCGACCA
>CAYHEX010000375.1:0-3807 GCA_964355365.1 uncultured Solibacteraceae bacterium
AGACGGCGCTGAAGACGCTGCAGGGGCAGGGCATGGAACGGCTGGTGCTCGACCTGCGCGACAACCCCGGCGGGTTGCTCGACGCGGCGATCGGCATCGCGAGTCACTTTCTGAAGCGCGGCCAGATGGTCGTGTACACGCGCGGCCGGGTGCAGAACGCCGACAAGGACTATCCGGCGATCCGTGCCGGCGAATACCCGACCGTTCCGCTGGTCGTGATGGTGAGCCGCGGCAGCGCGAGCGCGTCAGAAATCGTGGCCGGCGCGCTGCAGGATCACGACCGCGCGATCATCGTCGGCGAGCAGACGTTCGGCAAGGCGCTGGTGCAGTCGGTGTACCGCATCGCGAACAGCGCGGGCCTCGCGCTGACGACGGGGCGCTACTACACGCCGAGCGGCCGCCTGATTCAGCGGCCGTGGGACGGCGCGTTCGACGACTATCTGACGTACGGGCTGCGCGATCAGCAGGAACATCGCGATCATGCCGCGAGCGAACTGAAGTACACCGACGGCGGCCGCAAGGTGTACGGCGGCGGCGGCATTGAGCCGGATCACTTCATGCCCGGCCCGATCGAGGGTTTCAACCCGGGCTATGCCTCACGTCAGCTGTTCAGCCGCCAGCTCTTTGCGGGCTTTGCCGAGAAGTTCACGGGCGAAGGCGACGACCGCCCGGCCAACCGTCGTGCCGGAAATCAGCGCAAGGTTCAGCGCGGGTTCGAGATCACGCCCGAGATACTCGGCGAGTTCAAGACCTACGTGACTGCGCAGCACATGAAGGTGGACGATGCGGCGTTCGCGGCCGACGTGGCTTTCATCAAGGCGATGATCCACTACGAGGTGGACGTCGATCTGTTCGGCATGGAAGAGGCCCGACGTCAGCTCATGAAGGTCGATCCACAGGCCCAATTCGCGCTGGGTTTCTTCGACGAAGCCAAGGCTCTGCTCGTCACCAAGAAGTAGCCTATTTTGTGGCCGGTTTTGCCCTAGCCCCACCTAATTGGGCTTGGTATACTTCGTTCAACCTTCGATGCGCCTCGCAAAACTTCATATTGCTGGATTCAAGAGCTTTCCTGACCGCTCGGAGCTTGCCTTCGACGACGGCGTGACCGCCATCGTGGGGCCCAATGGGTGCGGGAAGAGCAACGTCGTGGACGCCATTACCTGGGTGCTCGGCGAGCAGAGCGCCAAGAGCATGCGCGGCGAGCGCATGGAAGACGTGATCTTCAGCGGGAGCGATTCTCGCAAGCCCACGTCGGCTGCGGAAGTGCGTCTGATGCTGAGCCAGGTCGCGCAGGCGGCCATGAAATCGGAGACGGGGACGCTCGGCGCCCGCCCGCTGCATGCGCCGGCTGTTGAGGGCGCTGGGCCCGCGGTTGACGCCGAGGGTTTGCCGATCATCGAACTGCCGTCCGTGCAGGACCTGCTCGACGATGGTCCCATCATTGTGCGCGACGTTGAAATTGGACGCCGGCTCTACCGTTCGGGCGAAAGCGAGTATTTGATCGACGGCGAAGTGTGCCGTCTGCGCGACATTCACGATCTGCTGATGGACTCGGGGCTCGGCGTGAAAGCGTACGCCGTGATCGAACAGGGCAAGATCGGTCAGATTCTGTCCTCGCGTCCGGCGGAGCGGCGCTCGCTGATCGAGGAAGCCGCGGGCGTCACGAAGTACAAGTCGCGTCGTCGCCAGGCCGAGCTGAAACTCGAGGCCGCGCAGGGCAACCTCACGCGCATCGACGACATCATCTACGAAGTTGAGAAACAGCGCGGCACGTTGAAGCGCCAGGCGGCCAAAGCGCGACGGTATCAGCGGCTGCGCGAAGAACTGCGCCGCTGGGAGCAAGTGCAGTTCGCGCATCGCTATCGCACGCTCTCGCGCGATATCGAGAGCGCCGATACCCGGCTCGCGTCCGCGCGTGAACGCGAAGCGGTGGCCGCGGCGAACCTCGCCGAGATCGAGACCACGCTCGAGGGCCTGCGCATTGGATTGACGGAAGCCGAGGCGCTGTCGACCCTGACGCGTGAGCAGGCGCACGGTCTTGAACTCGAGATCGGCCGTCGTCAGCAGCAGGTCACGTTCGACAAGCAGCAGATTGCGGATCTCGGCGTGCGCGCCGAGGAGCTGTCGGTGGAAGTGCGCGATCTCGAAGGCCGCGAAGACCCCGCGCGTCAGGCGATCGAGGATCAGCGCGCCGCAGCGGCCGCGGCCAACGACTCGGTCATCGAGGCGGAGCATCTCGTGGCGGAACGCGAGCGCGACTACTCGCAGTCGTCATTTGCTGTCCAGAGCGTGGAGAAGGAAGCCGACGAGCTGCGCGCTGCCGTGATGGGCGCCGCCACGACCCTGTCGGCGCTGCGTCAGGCACGCGACAACGCCGGCGCCGTGAAGGACCGCGTGGCGTCGGAACTCGGCCGTCTGGCGATCGAAGCCCGCGAGTTGTCGGCGGAAGCCGATCGCGTGCGCAACTTGCGCGACCAGGCGACCAGCGAGTTGACCCAGGCCCGTGAGGACCTGAGCATGGTGCTGGCGAACCGCCGTTCGGCCGAAGCCCAACTCGCGGAACTCCGGACCAGCCGGACGCGCATCGTCAACGAGCTCGCCTCGCAGCAGCGGGAACACGCGACGCTGGCGGCGCGCCTGAGTTCGCTCGAAGGCCTCGAGGCCAGCCGCGCGACATTCGGTGATGCCGCGCGTCTGCTGCTGGCCGAAGCGCCGCATGCGGTCGGACAGCACGGCGCCATCGCGGACCATCTGGAAGTGGAGCGCACGTACGAGCGCGCCGTGGACGCGTTGCTCGGTGATCTGCTGCAGCACGTCATCGTTGACGGCGCGGCGCAGGTGAATGCCGCGTTGAAGCTGCTCGGCGAGAAGAACGCGGGCCGCTGCGGATTCCTGGTGCTCGACGGCGCCGGCGTGTTCGCCCCGGCCGTCCAGGCGCCGGCCGGCACGCGGACGCTGCGATCGGTGGTGCGGGCGACCGGGCAGTATGCGGACGCCATCGCGCATGTCGTGGGTGACGCGCTGATTGCCGAGAGCTTTGACATCGCGCGCGATGTGGCGCGCACGGCCGGTGTGCCGGTGGCGGCGCCGGGCGGCGAGGTGTTTCACGGTTCGTGGCTCGTTCAGGGCGGCGCCCGTCAGGGCGCACGCGGCATCCTCGAACTGCGCGCCGAAACCGCGCAACTGCGCGAGCAGATCGACGTCGTTGGCATGGCCATGCACGATCTGGCCAACGACCAGACCGGCGCGGATCTGCAGATCGACGTGACCGAGGCCGCGCTGGCCGAGGCCGTGGCGTCGCATCATCACTTCGAGAAGTCCATCGTCGGTCTTGAGGCGCAGGCGAATCGCTCGGACGCCGACTTGACGCGCGTGTCGCGCCGGCTCGAGGTGGTTCTCACCGAGCAGCACCGCGCCGAGGAGGAAGAGCGCGCCGCGGCGGGGCGCCGTGACGACGCGGCGACCGCCATCACGGAGCATGAAGCCGGCTACAAGGACGCGGAAGCGCGGCTCGGGGATGTGCTGTCGCGGCTGCAGGGCGCCCGCGACCATTCGGAAAGCAAGCTGCGGCTCGTCACCGAAGCGCGCACGCAGCAGGCCACGATGATCGAACGCGTGGCCTCGCTCGGCGCCGACGTGACGCGCCTCGAAGCGGCTGCGCGTGAACTGGCCGAACGCATCGTCGGCCGTCGTGCCGAGATCGAGCGCACCCACGCGCGGCGTGAGGACCTGCACGCGGGCATCGGCGAGACCGAGCGCCTGCTCGACGCCGACGTGCATACGCTCGAAGGTCTTCGCGTGGATCTG
>CAYHEX010000376.1:0-3783 GCA_964355365.1 uncultured Solibacteraceae bacterium
CTGGCGGTTGCTGTAGATCCAGTACGGCACGCGGTTGTCAGTGGCCACGTGGTACATCTGCCCGTTGGGCAGCCGCACGGACGTCGTCGCCGGCGTCGCGTTCTTGCCGTGCGCCAGCGACGCGCCGCCGTCATCGGTCAACGCGTAGCGGCCTTCGATCTTCGGATCCATCCAGATGTCGTGGCAGTCGCCGCAGCTGATCGGGCCCACGTTGGGCATGCCGCCGTTGCCACTGAACAACTTGCCGCCGTCAATCGATCGATGGTGACTGCTGCTCGAGATCAGCACGTCGTCGGGGTTGAACGGGTTCACATTGATGCGGATGTAGTAGCCGGCGCGACCCGTCAGCGAACGATCCCAGCTCGTCACCTTCCAGGTCACGCCGCCGTCATCCGAACGCCACACCGAGCCCTGATCCTTCGTCTAGATCAATGCGTAGACGCGCTGCCCGTTGGACGGCGCAATCGCCACATCGATCTTGCCAAGCGGGTCTTTCGGCAGGCCCGCCGCCGTGACGTGCGTGAAGGTGTCGCCGCCATCTTTCGACTCGTAGACGCCGCTGCCGGGCTTGATGCCCGTGAACTGGCCCCACGTGTGCTGCTCCACCTGCCAGGTGCCTGCAAACATGTGATTCGGGTTCTTCGGATCGAGCGTCAGCCCGGAGCAGCCCGTCTCCGCATTCACGAAGAGCGTCTGTTTCCAGGTGGCGCCGCCGTCCGTGGTCTTGAACACGCCACGTTCCTGCTGCGGCCCGGTCGCCTTGCCCACCGCGCAGACATACACGATATTGGCGTTGGTCGGATGGACGAGGACGCGGGCGATGCGGCCCGTTTCCTTCAGGCCCATGTTTTTCCAGGTGCCGCCCGCGTCGGTGCTCTTGTAGACGCCGTCGCCCATCACGTCGGAGTACCGGATCAACCAGGATTCGCCCGTGCCCGCCCAGACCTGATTCGGATCGGTATCGGCAATCGCGAGTGCGCCGATGGCCTGCACCGGCTGATCGTCAAACACCGGCTTGAATGTGGTGCCGCCGTCAGAGGTCTTCCAGACGCCTCCCGACGCGTTGCCGAGGTAGTACGTCTTCGGGTCGCCAGGCACACCGACGACGGCTGAGATCCGGCCGGCTGGCGCGGGCCCCATGTAGCGGAAGCGGAGCGCCTCAGGCGGCGTCGCGGGGACGCCGCCACCGCCGCCGCGGCCCTGCTCTTCTTCGAATCTGGGCGTCGGCTCTTGGGCGCGAACGGTGGCTGAACGGGCCGGCAGCACGACGGCGATTGCCGCGGCCGCGAGAAGCCCAAGACTCAATTTACGGGATGAGGAAATCTGCAGACTCATTGACGTTGCCTCCGGGGCTGGAACGTCGAGAGTTTACTCTAGAACACGAGCGCGTACCCCAGCTTCACGAAGACCGTGCGGTCGGTGCGCGTCAGGTCGTACGACAGGCCGCCGAGTGCGTTGTCTGAATACCCCAAGAGGAGTACCGTCTGCGGATTCAGCTTGTAGCTGAACAGTAACTGAGTGAACGCGCGCTGGGCAGAGGCGGTGACGGGCGAGAGGTAGAGCGACGCAGTCCGATCCACATCGGTGTACTGAACGATCGCGCGGACGTAGGTGCGCAGGTTCAGGTGGTAGAGGGCCCGCAGTTGCGTCAGTCGGGCCGTGAACAGCGTGCCGCCGGCCACATCCAGGCGCTGCCACGAGTAGCTCGCCGTGCCTTCGAGCCCCCGCGCGACGTTGAAGCCGATTCCCCCGTTCAGGCGCACCTGATCCGCCTTGCGCGAGTTCGCGAAGTCGACCGCCCCGCCCAGAGTGGCGCTGGCGTTGAGCGAGAACGCGCCCGACGGGCGGATACTCCAGCCGAGGTTGTGCCGGAAGTTATCGTAGGTGCGGCCGTCGAAATACTCGTGGTTGCACGCGGCGGTGTACTCGACGGTCATCTGCCACCGGCCGCTGAACTCGATCGGAAAGTCGCAGCCCCACGACGCGCGCGTGCCCTGCCAATCCTCCGTGCGATCGGTGCTCGCGCCGAACTTCAGCTGGTTGAACCATCGCGTGGGACCGCCCCACACGACACGCTCGATGGCCGCCTGCGTCGAACGCATTCCGACCTGCGAGACGAATCCCGAGTCGGCCCGAAAGCCCGGCGAGTAGCCGCCGTGCTCCAACTCCCACGCCCAGTTGCGTGTTTCGTGGGAATACGCGAACCCATAGGCGCCGCCCGCGAAGGGCGCGGCGCTCTGATCGAACTCCCGCGCCACGTCGCCGGGATAGGCCGTGCGGGAGAACAGGCCCTGGGCGCGCACGCTGTCGGAATCGCTCAGCCGGATCAGCGTATCGGCGCCGCCCACGCGGTTGCTGTACGCATCGCCTTCGCGTCCGGTGAACATCACGCCCAGCGTGGATCCGCGGCCTCCCAGATCACGCCGGAACCGGAACGCAGTGCTCAGGTTTCGCTTCGTGAGGTTCGCCGACTCTGAATCCTCGTACCCCGGGATCACGATGCCGGTGACGTCATCCTGCGCGGCAAACGCGCCGAAGGCGTTGGCGCCCTGCTTGCCCGTGATCTTCACTCCCCAATTCGGGTCCGCGACCGTACGCGAGAAGAAGGCGTTGATCGGCGTCGCGAAGATGTCGGCGCCTTCGAGAAAGAACGGGCGCTTCTCGGGAAAGAACAGCTCAAAGCGCTGATTGACGCTCAATTGCGCGGCGTCGGCCTCGACTTGATAGAAGTCCGGGTTCACCGTGCCGCTGGCCACGATGTTCGGGGTGATGCTCCACCGGGCAGACACCCCGGCGCGCGGCTTCGGGTCCCCCGCCGTCATGCCGCCGGACGGGAACGCGTCGCGCGTGTCGGTGCGCGCAAACGTCGCCGTGGGATCCAGTTCCAGGTTACGCCCCGGCGTGATGTCCGTGAATCCCGTCAGTTTGTCGAACTGGCAGACGAGGCACTGGCGGCCGCGGTCCGTGTAGTTCGACCGCATCCGGTAGCGCGTGGACCGCGGCATGTCGCGCATCGCCAGAAAGCCCCAGGTCTGCGTCGCGCTGCCCTGTGGAAACCGCAGCGAACTGAACGGGATCGCCACTTCCACGGTGTAGCCGTCGTTGCCGATCTGCGTCTTCGCGTCCCAGATCGCGTCCCACGACCAATCCTCGATGCCGTCGACGTCGCTGTTGAACGCGTCCATCTGCACACCGCGCGCGTTGATGCGGAACTGGAACGCGCGTCGGCCGTCGTTGAAGGTGTCGAGCATGAACCCGACCGTGTCTTCCTGAAACGGCGCGTCGCGATCTGCCAGATGCCCGCGGATCTCCGACGGCTTCGGATCCCTGGCGCGGAACGCCACGTACAGCCGGTCACCGTCGAACGTGATCAGGCAGGTCGTCTCCGCATGCGCCGGCGTGTTGTTGCCGGGGAAGATCTCATAGGTCAGCGGCACCACGGTGGCCGACTGCCAGGCCGGTTCGTTGGGCACGCCGTCGATCGTGATGGGCCCCGCGGCGCGGGTCACGGTGAACTGACGGGGCGCAGGAGCCGGCGCCGCGGGGCCCTGAGCGTACGCATTCGCCGCCACAAGAACAATCATGGCGGCGACACCGACGGCGATGGTGGATTTCATGGTCTCTCTGACGAGAAAACCGGTGTGTTCGTTTGCTAAATCTTCGGCAGCGTCACGCCGGTCTGTGCCTGGTACTTGCCCTTCTTGTCCGCATACGAACGCTCGCACGGTTCGTCGCTCTGGAAGAACAGCACCTGGGCGATGCCCTCGTTGGCGTAGATCTTCG
>CAYHEX010000377.1:0-3764 GCA_964355365.1 uncultured Solibacteraceae bacterium
AGCCGTGATTCACGTGGGCGCGGCGTATCTGCGCGACCGGATCGGCAAGCCGCTGACGATCGCCGAACTCAGCGCACCGCTCGAGCGCCTGGGCTTTGGGGTGTCGAACAACGGCGACGACCTGACGGTGACCGTACCCGAGTGGCGCAACACGGGCGACATCTCCGGGCCGCACGATCTGGTCGAGGAAATCGCCCGCCTCCACGGCTACGAGCGGTTCGAGTTTCAGGCGCCGCTGGTGCGTCTCGACGCATCGGCCCGCAACTTCGCGCATAGCACCGAACGGCGTGTGAAGGAGTTCCTCGCGCGCGTCTGCGGCCTGCGGGAAGTGATCACGTATCCGTGGATCGACGATCGCTTCATCACAGCCGCCGGGGGCGACGTCGCGGCCGCGCCGCTGCGACTCGGCGCCCCACCGGCGCCCGATCAGGCCACGCTCCGGACATCGCTGGTGCCGGGGCTCCTGAAGGCGATCGAGTCGAATATCCGCTGGCAGAACACCTTCGCAATTTTCGAAGCGGGCAAGGTGTTCCCTGCCGGCCCGCGCGCGAGTCTCGACGACCCGCGCGAGCAGTTGCCGGTGCAGGTGCCGCGTATCGCGGCGGCCTGGGTCGGCAACGACCCGGACACGCTGTTCCGCAGCGCCAAGGGCGCCATCGAGGCGCTCGCTCACGGCGCGCACGTCGGCACGATCACGACGGTCGCGGGCGGCACCGCCGCGTGGGCAGACGCCGGCGCCTGCGTCTCGATCATGAGCGGCCCCACGCTGATCGGTCAGCTGGGCGTGCTGAATCGGCGCGGCGCGCGCGCGGCCGGTCTCAAGCACGCCTTCGCGGCGGTCTTTGAGTTCGACCTCAACGGTTTGGTGTCGTCGCCGTCTCGCGACAACAAATACGCGGCGTTGCCGGAGTTGCCATCGGTGGAAGTGGACGTCTCGCTCACCTATCCCGACGCGATCACGTGGGCCGAGATCGCTCGCGCGGCCGGCGGCGTGAGTCCGCTGATCGCGGCGATCGAGTTCGTCGATCAGTATCGCGGCAAGGGCATTCCGGAGGGACATCGGTCGATCACGCTGCGCGCGCGGTTGCAGCCCACCGCGCAGACGCTGACATCGGAAGAGGCCGTCACCGTCGCCAACGCGATTCGGGAAGTCGAACGCGCGAACCTGGGGGCCGTCGAGCGGTAAAGACACCGGGAGTCGTTCTGAAAAACGACTCCCGATGTCTTTTATCGCCTTGCCACGTGCGGGTGTTCGTGGCACGATTTCCGCAATGGCAAAGACTTCAGTAGATCTGCAGCCAATCGATCGGCTCGAAGAAAAAATCAAACAGCTTGTGGGCATGGTTGACGCGTTGCGCGCCGAGCGTGCCAGGGCGCTCGACGAAGTGACGCGGCTTCAGCGCGACCTCGACACGATGCGCGCGCGCTTGGGTGATGCCGAAGGCGCCTCGGCGGAAGCGACCACGCTGCGGGAAGAGCGCGAGCTCATCAAGACGCGCGTGGCCGAGATGATCTCGCAGATCGAAAAACTCGGAGTCTGAGCATGAGCGGCCGCGTCGTACACGTCGATGTGCAGGGGCAGCAGTACGCCGTCCGCAGCGAGCTCGAGCCGGCCTACATCGCCGAACTCGCGAACTACGTCGACCACAAGATGCAGATGGCGGCCGGCGAACTGACCAACACCGATGCGATCCGGGTCGCGGTGATTGCGGCCCTGAACCTCGCCGATGAGCTGTTCCGCGCCCGCGCCGCCGGCGCCGGCCTCGAGCGTCGCGTGCTGGACCGTACGACCGAAATCGAACGACTCGTCGACGCCGCACTCGGCCACGCTAATGACGCCGCCCGCATCGAGAACGTGGGCTAACACGCGTTTCGCGATTGTCGATTGGCATTGCTCTATACTGGTGTTCCTGCTTTGCTCGTGATTGGTCGGAATGTCGTCTGGGCCGATGTCTTTCACAACAAAGTGAGCCGCGATCCCGCGTGGTGAGCATGCCTCCGTGGTGAGGAAGCCTAAAGCGCGGTTTTTATAGTGGTTCCACCTGCTATGCAGGTCCGCTCGACTTCCCCACACGGCAAAGCGGGGTTTACCGGCTTTTCATACCGCATTCACACACTCACTCACCGCCACCGCCACCGCCACCTTCACCGACACGATGCTGATCTCCGACCTCGGCGAGCGCGCACTGATCGAACGCATTCGCGCGCGCGTCCCGGCGTCGCCGGCCTGGGTGCAGATCGGCATTGGCGACGATGCGGCGGTGCTGGAGCCGGCGCGAGGCGAGTTGGACATCATCACCACCGATTGTCAGGTGGAAGACATTCACTTCAAGCGCGACTGGATGTCGATGCATGACATTGGGCGCAAGGCGCTCGCAGTGAACGTGAGCGACCTGGCCGCCATGGGCGCCACGCCGCGAGGCGCCACGCTGAGCCTGGCGCTACCGGCGTCGTTGCCCGTCGACGACTTCGATGCGCTCATCGACGGCTTCCTGTTGCTGGCGGCCGAAGTGCGGGTGCCGCTGGTCGGCGGCAATCTGACGCGCTCACCCGGCCCCATCGTGATCGACGTCACACTGATCGGCTCGGCTCGCCGGCGCAAGATCCTGACGCGAGGCGGCGGGCGCGCGGGACATCTGCTGTACGTGACTGGGACACTCGGCCGCGTCGCAGCCGGGATCGCCAACGCGCAGCGCGCGAGCCCCCCGGCACCGGGCCCCCAGCCACCCGGCACTCTGTCGCCCTTGTCGCCGTTGTCCCGCCTCCACTGCGGCCAACAGATCGCCCGTAACCGGGCGGCCAGCGCCTGCATGGACATCTCAGACGGTCTGGCGGACGCCGTCAGCCAGATGGCGGCAGCGTCCGGCACTGGGGCGCGTGTATTTGCGTCAAAGGTTCCTGTGGACTCGGTCGCAACATTGGCGCAGGCCCTGAGCGGCGGCGAGGACTACGAGCTGCTGTTCGCCGTGCCCGCACGACGGCGGCGTGGTTTCGAGAAGATCGCCGGCCGTGAGGTCGACATCACGTGCATCGGAGAGCTCGTTCCTGGTGCTGACGTGGTTCTCGACCGTGATGGCCTGTTGGAGCCGCTTGGTGGCGGCTTTTCGCACTTCTAGCCATGGTCTGGAAGCTGACGAAGTCGGCCATCGAGCGCTGGTCCGAACGCCTCCTGCACATCCACGACACGCCGGAGCGCACGGCGGTCGCGTTTGCGACAGGCGCATTCATCGGGTTCTCGCCGTTCCTCGGTTTGCACACCGCCCTTGGCCTGGCCATCGCCTTCGCGTTCAATCTGAATCGGGTGGCCGTCATCTTCGGGGTCTACCTGTTGCTGCCCTGGTTCATCGGCCCGTACTACGCGGCGGCCACGGCGCTCGGGGCCTGGATCACGGGGGCCAGGATGCCCGTCGACTTCCTCCCGCGGCTGGAAGCGCTCTGGCAACTGCCGGGTTGGTGGGTCAGATTTGAAGCGCTTGGGGGCCTTCTTCGCCCATTGCTTCCGGCGTATCTCCTTGGTTCATCGATACTTGCGGCGATCATCTCCGGTGCGGCCTACTGGGCCAGCCTGGTGTTCATCCGCGCTCGCCGACGTCTCCATCAGCATCGTCCTGAGGTACGCTAGTCAGGCCCCAACGACCTTGAGCATCCGGGTCGGGGCGCCTGCTGATGCTTCTGACTCGATCCCTTTGGCGCAAGCTCGTGGCCACCGCCCTCGCGGTCGTCGGGTTCATGCTGCTCTACGACGCCACGGTGATCGACTCGCG
>CAYHEX010000378.1:0-3759 GCA_964355365.1 uncultured Solibacteraceae bacterium
AAGCCGACATCGACCACGACTTCGGTCGGCGTCACCTTCACGACGGTGCCCTTGACGACTTCACCTTCCGAGATGTGCCGGAAGCTGTTATCGTACGCGTTCAGGAGGGTGGCAAACTCCTGCGGGTCCATCCGATCGTTCTCATCGTCGAGCATTGAGGAGAAGCCTGATGCGGTTTTTGCACCTCCTTGGAAAAGTTTGATCTTGTTTGCGGTTTCTGAATTGCCCATTGCGTTGTCGATCCTCCTCATGCCGGATCTCAGCTCCGGCGGGCTGTAGGTTGGCTCCGCACTCGATGCGATAAGCAGTGAATTATCCAGTACTTACGGGCGTCTGGTCAACCAAAGTGACGGACCCAAACCGGTGAGGGGACCCCATGGCGAAGAAGCAGAAGGCAGCGAAGAAGGCAAAACCCGCGAAGAAGGCAGTCAAGAAGGCAAAAGCCCTAAAGGCCAAGCCGAAGGCCAAGGCGAAGGCACAGCCCAAGAAGAAGGCCGCTCCCAAGGCCAAGGCCAAGGTTCAGGTGAAGGCCAAGCCCGCGCCCAAAGCCACGCCGGCCCCGAAGGCCAAGGCGAAGCCGGCCACGAAGGCCAAACCGGTGGCCAAAGCGAAGCCGGCCCCGAAGGCCAAGGCGAAGCCGGCCCCAAAGGTCAAACCGGTGGCCAAAGCGAAGCCGGCCCTCGTGGCGGCCCCGCCCGCGATCGCCCGCGAGCGTAAGACGCTGCCCGAAACCGAGCGCCTGACGTCAGCAGCCCCGGTCGCGGCACCGGTGGCGGTGGACACCGGCTGGCAGGACGCATTCGCGGCCGATAGCTCGACCGACGACTTGCTCAGCGATATCGAAGGCGCCGATGACGAGGAAGACGGCGACGACCTCGAAGCCGGGCCTGGCGACGACTGGAACGAATAGGCACCATTACCCCAGGTTCGTAAGGTTCGTGGGTTCGTAGGGTTCGAGAGGTTCTGTTCGTAAGGTTCCAAAGGTTCGTGAGGTTCGTGAGGGTGGTTCGCACGGTGCTCTGAGCGCCAGCGACAGTGAACCAGTCGAACCACCCTCACGAACCCCGCGAACCCTGTGCACCCTACGAACAGAACCTCTCGAACCTTCCGAACTTCTGGTGCCTACTGAGTCTTTGTCCCTGTCACTGCCGCCAGAGCTTTGCCCACGACGTCTTCGATGCTGAGGCCGGTGGTGTCCAGATAGATCGCGTCTTCGGCCAGCGTGAGCGGCGACACGGTGCGCGTCCGGTCTGACTGGTCGCGCGCGGCGAGCGCCTCAGCAACGTTCGCCACTCCCACATTGTCTCGACCAGCGGCATGCGCCGAATCCCCCGCGCGACGCCGGGCGCGTTCCTCCGCCGACGCGTCGAGATACAGCTTCACGTCGGCGTTCGGGAAGACAACGGTACCGATGTCGCGGCCTTCCATCACCACTCCGCCGGCATCGCCGTACGCACGCTGACGCGCCACCAGCGCCGCGCGCACGTCGGGCAGGCGCGCGACCGAGGCCGCCGCCGCATCCATCTCCGAAGTGCGAATCGCAGACGTGACGTCGTGTCCGTCAATCACAATGCGTCCGTCGCCGAGCGCAAACACCGCGGCGCGCGCCAATGCGGCCAGTGCCGACTCGTCGGTCAGCGCGATGCCCTCACGAAGCGCGCGCCAGGCCAGGGCGCGGTACATCCCGCCCGTGTCGATGTGATGAAACTGCAGCGCCACGGCCAGCGCGCGCGCCACCGTGCCCTTGCCGGCGCCGGACGGTCCGTCGATGGCGATGATGAGCTTGCGGTCGTGGCGCGTCATTCCCCTTATTATTTGCGGAATGCTCTCCGCGCGGAAGTTCCGTCTGGTCGCTGCCCTCTCGATCGTCGCGCTCGTCATCGTCGGCGCCGGCCGTTTGACGCCGTATGTCCGCGCCACCGCCCTGATCCTCGACCTGACCGGCAACGCGCCGCGCCTGCGCGCCTGGTTACCCGTGCGAGCGATCGCGGTGACGACACGTGATGTCGACGTGCCGGCTCGCCACGGGACGATTCACGCGCGCCTCTACCTGCCTGTGGGGCAATCCCGCCAAACCGTCGCGGTTTTCCCCGGCGTCCACGGCGGCGGCATCGATGAGCCACGGATGAGCGCGCTGTGCACGAAGCTCGCGGCCACCGGACTGACGGTGCTCGCCGCGCCGCTGCCCGAGTTGCGCGTCTACACAATTCGCCCGCGATCGACCGACGACATCGAAGACGTCGCCGTGTGGCTCGCCGCACAGCGCGACCTCACGCCGTCGGGCCGCATCGGCATCGTCGGCGTCAGTTTCGCCGGCGGCCTGGCGCTGGTCGCGGCGGGCCGGCCGTCGCTCGACGGCAAGTTGGATCTGGTCACCGCGCTCGGCAGTCAGGGCGATCTGCCGCGCGCGATGCGCTATCTCTGCACAGGCGCGCTGCCCGACGGCACGACGCTGCCGCAGCACGACTACGGTCCCGCGGTGATTCTGCTCGCGGGCGTCGGCCACTTCGTGCCGGCCGATCAGGAAGCGCCGCTGCGCGCGGCGATCACGAAGTTCCTCGATGCGTCGAGCGACGATGTCACCGATCCGGCGCGCGCGCTGTCGCGATTCGCCGAGGCGCGCGCGCTCGGCGCGGCGCTGCCGGAACCGGCGCGTACCGTGATGGGGTGGGTCAACAATCGGGACGTGCGGACGATGGGACCGAAGCTGCTGCCCTACGTCGAGGAACTCGGCGGCGCGCCGGCGCTGTCGCCGGAGCGATCACCGGCCACGCACGCGCCGGTCTTTCTGCTGCACGGCTCACACGACAACGTGATTCCGTACACGGAAACGCCGAAGCTGGAAACGTACTTGCGCGCGCAGGGCAACGCGCGCGTGACCTCGCTACTGACGCCGCTTATCTCTCACGCGAACGTCGAGGGCGCGCCGTCGGTCGCGGAGGTCTGGAAGCTGATTCAGTTCTGGGCCGCGGTGCTTCGCGCCGCGTAGTAGACGGTGCTTCGCGCCGCGTAGCCGGCGGAGCTTTGCGCCGCGTCGCGGACGGGGTGTCTCGCCGCGCGGCAGAGGGCGCTTCGCCGCGCTTCAGGAACTTCGCCACGGGCCCCGCCGATTCCGCGGCGTCACGGGGTGATACCACCGGGCCTTCGCGCCGCGGAGGCAATGCGCCCACACGCCGCGTCAGTGCCTTGATTTCTTCGGGACCGACACTCCGCGCCTTGCCCGGGCGCAACGTCCCGATGGTAAGCGACCCGATGCGCGTGCGCTTCAGCTGAATGACCGGATGCCCGATGGCATCGCACATGTGACGCACCTGGCGATTGCGGCCTTCCGTGATCACGATCTCGACGATCGCTTCCGGTCCGCGCGTGCCCTTCATCACCTTGCGCAACGAGACGCTGGCTTCGAGCGTCCGCTGACCATCGATGACCACGCCCTTGCGCAACCGGTCCAGTTCATGGTCGTCAGGCACGCCGAGCACGCGCACTTCATAGGCGCGCTGCAGCTGATGCCGCGGGTGTGTCACGACTTCCGCAAAGTCACCGTCGTTGGTCAGCAGGAGCAGGCCTTCCGAGTCGTAGTCGAGGCGGCCGACCGGGTAGAAGTAGCCCTTCACGCCGAGCTTCTGCAACAGCTCGATGACCGTGGGACGATGCTGCGGATCGGAACGCGTGCTGACGACGCCCTGCGGCTTGTAGAGGAGGTAGTACTGCTTGGGGTCGGTGAACTTCAACCGGCGGCCATCGACTTTGATGAAGTCG
>CAYHEX010000379.1:0-3754 GCA_964355365.1 uncultured Solibacteraceae bacterium
CGGGGCCGGCGCGCTTTCGTTAATGGGTGATTGGGGGAATGGGTGATTGGGGGAATGGGGGAATGGGGGATTGAGAATGGGTGAATGGGTGAATGGGTGAACGGGTGAATGCGCGAATGGCTGCGACGCTGTGGCCTTGGCGGTCGTAGTAGTCGGGGACCTTCAGCGGTCGTAGTCGGGGACCTTCAGGTCCC
Source organism: uncultured Solibacteraceae bacterium (assembly GCA_964355365.1). Classification (GTDB taxonomy): domain Bacteria; phylum Acidobacteriota; class Vicinamibacteria; order Vicinamibacterales; family SCN-69-37; genus SCUN01. The sequence continues at coordinate 195 of CAYHEX010000379.1, forward strand.
CGAATACTCCGATTGCCGTCGCGTACGTCGGCGACGCGAATGAACATCCCTTCCAGATCAGATCTAGTAGCGGCTGCCGCTCACACCGTCGCTGATCAATGACTCGAGCCTGGCCAGTTGTTCGGGCTGCAATTGAAGATCCTGCGACGCCCAGTTCTCGTCGAGTCGAGAAATGCTCCGTGTGCCCGGTATCGTGGCCACGGCGAAGTTCCGCGATTGCAACCAGGCAAGCGCGATTTGTGCCGGTGTGGCGCCCAGTGTCTTCGCGATGTCGCCAACGAGATCGGCCAGACGGATATTGCTGGCAAGGGCCTCTTCAGTAAACCGCGGGTTTGTCAGTCGCCAGTCGCCGGGTTCGAGATCGGCCCGCGACCGAATGGAGCCCGACAAAAACCCACGGCCGAGCGGACTGTACGCCACGAACCCGATGTGCAAACGCTCGAGCGTTGGCAGAATGTCGGCTTCAACATCACGCGACCACAACGAGTACTCGGTCTGCAGCGCGCTAATGGGATGCACGGCGTGCGCGCGCGCGATGGTCTCGGAATCAGCTTCCGACAAACCGATGTACCGCACTTTGCCGGCTGTCACCAGTTCGGCCATGGCGCCGACGGTCTCTTCAATCGGCGTCTTCGGATCGAGGCGATGTTGATAGTAGAGATCGATGTAGTCAGTGCCCAGACGCTTGAGCGATGCATCGCAGCTGGCATGAACGTAGTCGCGGCCGCCCTTGATGCCCTGCCAGCTACCATCCGCTCCGCGAGACACACCGAACTTCGTGGCCAGCGTGATCGCCTCCCGGCGGCCCTGAAGCGCCTTCGACAGCAGGAGCTCATTCGTGAACGGGCCGTACATGTCCGAGGTGTCCCAGAACGTGCAGCCGATGTCTGCGGCGCGCTGGAGCACGGCGAGATTGGCCGCCTCTGACGACGAGCCGTAGAAGTCGGACATGCCCATGCAACCCAGTCCGACGGCCGGCACGCGAAGGCCTTGTGACCCGAGAGCGACACGTTTCATGCAAGGACCATATCAGACCGCATCCGGCCATCGCCGGCGGCGCGGCGAGGTTATCCTTTTGCGACAGGAGAAGTGTGATGTCGAACACCGCGCGCGCCGGAGTGCTGATCTACGCCAAACACCTTGAAGACGTCTCCGCGTTCTACGAGCGCCGAACAGGTCGCGACGGAGTCCGGTGGCATGGTCTGGGGACCAGTCTGGCCCGGGCCGCAAATGAAGGTCCGAAACATCTGCGACCCAGAGGGTAACATCCTGCACCTGCGAGAACTGACGGCCGGGGAGCCCGTTCACGCCTCCGACGACATCACCATCCCCTATCCAGCAACCGACGTGTCCGCCCTCCGCCTCTCCGCCGTCACTTCACACCCGCGCCACGCCCTCGTCGCCAAACTCACCGACGCCCTCAACGCGGTCGGCTCCGTGCTCGACTCGCACCAGTTCTCGAACATCGCGCTGAGCATCCAATTCGAGATGCCCGCGCAGAAGATGGCGCCGTTGCGTGCTGCGCTGGTGGCGCTGTCAATGGTGCTCTCCGCGGACAGCCTCGACGCACTGGAACGCGCGCAAACCGCGAACCTCGCTGGCGAGATCGCCGGGAGCGTGCATGTGACCTTCGTCCACAACGAACCCGACCTCCGCGCACACATCCCGGCCGTTCCGGGCTGACGCTGGCCGAGCCTTTACGTGAGCACAGCGTCGCCCGAGCCCAGGCGGTCTCATGCCATCATGTCGCCGCGACGCGAGGCTCATTTCTTGAGGAAGCGCCGAGGAGGGAATTCATGCAGGACGTCAAGCGACGACTGCATGATGCAGTTGATGGTGGACGACCTCGATGCATGGTGGGCCCACATCCTCAGCCTGGATCTTCCAGGGCGGTTCGGCGTTCCGACGCCGAAGGCGCCAGCGATGCAGCCCTGGGGACTTCGAGTCGCGTACCTCATCGATCCCTGCGGTGTGTTGTGGCATGTGGCGCAACGGCGCGCGGGCGTGGGGCAAGACTAGGGTGGCCTCACGGTTCACCTCAGGAGTGGGGACAACCGCAGTTGCGCCGATGTAAACCGTGTGCGTCAAGAGCGGCGGTGGCCTGAACATCCAGTGCGGATTTCGCGCGAGTTGTTTCGACTGAGGAACGGCACAGGGCGCTTGGTTACAGAGCCAGTGACTGGCTAGCGCTGGAAGCCGACTTGCGCATCCAGCACCTGACGCAACCGGCCGAGCCGGGACCGACGAATGTCGTCGGCCGGACATTCACGATCCGCGCTATCCTCACAGGACTGAACGGCCGATCCGCCAACGTCATCACCGTGTGGCTCGTGCGCGCCGCGTCGGGCATTCCCCACTTCGTGACCGCCTATCCCGGAGGAGACCGATGACGATCAATCCGCTCGACGTAGTGGTCCTCACCAAAGACATCCCTGCTCACGGCCTCCGGACTGGCGACCTCGGCGCCGTCGTCGACATCACGTCACCAGACAGCATCGACGTCGAGTTCGTCGCCGCCTCAGGACGCACACAGGCACTCGTCACGCTGCAGCCAACGGACCTGCGCAACGTCGCGGACGATGACCTGCTCTCCGTTCGGCGCGTCGAGCGGCCACAGTCGCGATGATCGCCGAGGAACCCCCGATGACCACAGATGCACAGTCTCCTCCTCACGGTCGGTGACAATGATTTCGTGTGATCACGCACTCGTCCACCGCCTCGAACGGGCGGAAGCGTCCGCGAACGCGGCCTTCGTGGAGGCGCGCGCGCGCGTTGAACCCGCGGTCGGCGCGTGCTGGAACGAGGTCGCCGGCGCGTATGCGATGTTCGATGGCGTCGGCTCCCCGCTGACCCAGACCTTTGGCCTCGGGCTCGAGCCGGTGGACGACACGGCATTCGCCGCGGTCGAGGCGTTCTTCAGCACGCGCGGGGCGTCGACGAGTCACGAAGTCGCGTCGAGCGCCTCCGACGATGTGACGCGCCAGTTGCCGGCTCGCGGCTACACGGCGATCGAGCACTCGACCGTATGGGCGCGCGCGACCACAGCGCTTGATGATCGCCCCCCGTCGTCGATCGCCGTCCGCCGTGTCGATGCCGACGAGTTCGGGCTGTGGGCGCGGGTGTCCGCGCAGGGCTGGAGTGATAGCGGCGCGGAGCTGAGCGCGTTTGTCGAGCAGCTCGGGCGCATCATGGCGCAGGCGCGCGGCGTGGTGTGCTTTGTCGCCGAGCTCGACGCGCAGCCCATCGCCGCCGCGGCGCTGAATCTCGGCGCGGGCGTCGCGCTCCTGGCGGGCGCGAGCACGGTGCCGTCGGCGCGTGGACGCGGCGCACAACGGGCCCTGCTGGACGCCCGCCTCGCCTACGCGGCCGCGCAGGGCATCGATCTCGCGATGATGGTCACGCAGCCGGAGGGCGCGTCTTATCGGAACGCGGCGCGCGTGGGCTTCCAGGCGCTGTATGGCCGCACCAAGTGGGAACGCCGGGTGGAGGCGAAATGGAGAAGGGGCGCACAGCGGGCGGCGGGATGTGTCTGGGCATGATCATCGGGGTCATCTTCGGCC
>CAYHEX010000380.1:0-3751 GCA_964355365.1 uncultured Solibacteraceae bacterium
CGACGTGGTTGTCGGCCGTTCGGCCCTCAGGGCCGTTGGCTGCTGTTCTGCACCGGCTGCCTCCTGCGGGAACGTGCGGAAGTCCGGGAGAATCCGTGAACACGCATGGGCGTAGTGCACGAACCATGCCCGTCGGGGCTTCAACATGGGGGGCCATGGGGAGCCATGGGGAAAACCAACCCCAACACCACCCCCAACAGCTTTTCGAAGAGCTCTTTGAAAGCCTCTGGGGCTAGCGCAGCTTTTCGATCAGTGCGCGGGCGACTTTCTGGGGGTCGAGTCCGCCGCCGGGGCCACGGCGCGCGAGAACGGACCACACGCCCTTGGGCGTGACGACGTACAGGCCGCCGCCGAAGGAGTAGGCGGGCACGGGGAAGTCCTTCAGCACGCGGCGGGCTTCCTTCGCGGCGAAGTCGGCCGCCAGCTCGGCTTCTGTCGTCAGGTTGCGGGCCGATGGCGGGACGCGCATCAACTGGATCTCGCCGTTCTCCATGGTGAAGTCGCACTGCGTGCCCTGCCACTGCGACACGTGCTGCACCATCTTGGTCACTTTCATCCCGGCGGCCGTGGCCACCTGGGCCTCGGTCATCGGGCACGGTTCCAGCTTGGGTCCGTTTTGGGCGAAGGCGGATTCCGCGGCAGACAGCACGGCCAGACAGAGAATCAATGAGCGCATGGCCGCGGATTTTACGTGATCGCGGCGGGTTTGGGTCCGCGAATCTGCACGGGCCTGCGGGGCGTCACAATGGGCTGTGCCGCTGCTCGACGTACTCACCAAACCTTTGGCTGATCGCTTCCGCCTCGTCGTGTCGGGTTCGAAAGACGGCACACCCGACTGGGCGAAACGCATGGCCGACGGCGATGACGAGGGGCTGTTCGGCCCCGACAGCGCGGTCTGGGAAGTGCACGGCTCGATCTCCACGCTCGTTGGCGGCATCCGCGCGCTGCTGCTCCAGGCGGCGCACCCGGCCGCGCTCGCAGGCGTTGCGGAGCATTCCCGCTATGAAAGCGATCCGCTGGGGCGGCTGGCCGGCACGACGCGATGGCTCGTGACGACGACGTTTGGCGCGACCGAGGTGGTGGCGCGTGAAGCCGCGCGGGTGAACGCGATGCACGCGCACGTCACGGGCGAGTTTCCCGACAAGGCCGGCGCCCCGCGCCCGTACGCGGCTCGTGATCCCCGGTTTCTGCTCTGGGTGCACTGCGCGTTCACGGATTCGTTTCTGAAGGCGCATCAAGGTCTGGGCTTTCCGTTCGTGCGTGGCGCCGACCGATACGTGGCGGAGTGGAGCCGCAGCGCGGGGCCGCTCGGTCTGACGGGCGCGCCGATGAGCGTGGCCGAACTCGAGGCCGCCCTGCAGGATTTCCGCGATCACGATCTGGTGGCGAACGACGTGACACGCCGCGTCGTCCGCTTCATTCTCAATCCGCCGTTCGGCCGGCCCGCCATGGTCTTCTATCGCGTGCTGGCCAACGCGGCGATCGCCACGCTCGACGAGAAGGACGTGCGGATGCTCGGTCTCAAGAAACGGAGCGCCGTGTGGCTGCGACTGGCGCGGGTGATGCTGAAGGCGTTGAGCGCCATGCTCGGCCACGAATCGCCGAGTCAGAAGCTGGCGCGGCAGCGCATTCGGCGCGTGCGCGCGAACGCTATTTCTGTTCCGCCCGCCGCCTGATCTGGTCGATCAACCCGCTGAAGATCAGCGCGTGGAACGGGTACAGCCCGTACCAATAGGCCCATCCGGCCAGGCCCTTCGGCGCGAAGAACGCCGTCTGTGACAGCAGAGTGCTTCCGTCGTCTCTCGGCGTGACCTGGAATTGGAGCCACGCTTTGCCGGGCACCAACATCTCGGCGCGTAGCAACAACGACGCGTGTGGTGCCACCGCTTCCACGCGCCAGAAATCGAGGGCGTCGCCGACGCGCAGGCGGTCGGGGTCGCGCCGGCCGCGCCGCAAGCCGACGCCGCCGATCAGGCGGTCGAGAAATCCGCGGATCTGCCACGCCCAGGTCATGTAGAACCATCCGCGCGCTCCGCCGATGCCGGTGAAGACGTCGAACACGCGTGCTGGCGCTGCCGAGACGACGCGCTCGCGCCGCTCGATGACCATGCCCTCATGCGTGGTGAGTTGCACCGGTGTGGCGGCACCCTGACTCGTGCTCAGTGCGTCGCTCCATGCTGTTTCGATGTCCCGCACTTCCAACCGCGCGAGCGCGCGCTCGACGGCGATCCGATAGCCGACGGGATGGATGTCGGGAAACAACGCGGCGGCCGACGCGTCGTGCACGACGTTCTCGTTGCGCAGTCCTTCGATGAGCGGACGCGCAATGACCGCGGGAATGGGCGTGACGATGTTGACCCAGTAGGAGGAGAGGCGTGGCGTCAGCACGGGCACGGAGATGAGCCAGCGCTTGAGGCCGCGCACCGCCGCGTAGATCTTCATCATGTCGCCGTAGGTGACGACGTCGGCGCCGCCGATTTCGACGATGCGGCCGCGGCTCTCGGGCACGGCGAGGGCGGTGGCGAGGTACTCGATCACGTCGCGGATGCCGATCGGTTGCGTGCGCGTGGCGACCCAGCGCGGGCAGATCATCACGGGCAGGCGCTCGGTCAGGTAGCGGATCATCTCGAACGACAGGCTGCCGGAGCCCACGATGACGCCGGCGCGGAATTCGGTCACGGCGACGCCGGTGGCGCGCAGCGCGTCACCGGACTGCTGGCGCGAACGCAGGTGCTCCGACAGGTTGGCGGACGATTCGGCGAGTCCGCCGAGATAGATCACGCGATCGACGCCGGCGCTGAGGGCGGCGTGGCCGAAATTCGTGGCGGCGTCCATGTCGCGCGTGTGGAAGCCCTCGCCGCCGGCCATGCTGTGCACGAGGTAGTAGGCGGCGGTGACGTCGTCCATGGCGGTGGCGAGGCTCTCGGGTTTCAGCACATCGCCGGCGACGATCTCGACCTGGGCATGCCAGGGGCGTCCCTGCAACCGCGCCGGATCGCGCACGAGGCAGCGCACCCGGTATCCCAACTCGAGGAGGCGGGGCACCAGGCGTCCACCGATGTAGCCGGTGGCGCCGGAGACGAGAATCAGTGGGGACGAGGGCACGTAGTCACTATGACGCGTTTGCACGAAGACGCGGCCCGTTGTTGTTTCAGCCAACCGTCATCAACGCCTCAGCTTGCGGCTGCGGTGCGCCACACACAATGCTCCGCATGACGAAACTCACCTCGGTGCTGCTGCTCGGTTGTGTGGTCATTCCGGTCTCGGTGTTTGCGCAGGCCAACGCTCCGGCGCCGGCCACGACTGCGATCTCACCGGCGCGCGTGCAGATCGCCAACGCGTATCAGGTGCCGGCGATCGGCCCTGATCGCCGCTACCGCACGACAGAGATGATGCTGCTGGTGAGTCCGGAGGTTCTGGCCCGCCGCGGCCTCTCCCTCGTGGGCAACGCGGACATGGCCTACGGTCTGTCGGGCGGCACCGCGGGCATTCGGCGGTCGTGGGCTCGTCGTCTCACCGACGGGCACGACTTCTTCATCAACGGCTACGCGCAACTGGCGGTTGGCCGCATGGAGACAGCAGTCACGGTCGCGAATGGCTACGGCGGCAGAGTGGTGCAACCCAGTGTGGGACTTGAAGTGACGCGCAAAGCGTTCGCTGTGTTCATGCAAGCCGACTATCGCGTGGCGCCGGCCAGACCGGAAGCGCTCGCGGCGAGAGTGGCTGATGTTCGCGGGCTGCGACTTGTCGT
>CAYHEX010000381.1:0-3737 GCA_964355365.1 uncultured Solibacteraceae bacterium
CCACCGCGCGGTCGTACATGCTGATCGAGCTGTCCTTCACCGATTCGAGTACGACATCACGCGACGCGGCCACGCGCACGCTCGTGCCATACAGCCACGCGTGGTCCGGATGCGCGAGCACGAGCCAGTCGGCCGGCTGTGTGCCGAGCCAACGCATCGTTCGTGACCAGTCGTCGTCCACCAGGTCAACGCGGACGAGCCGTCGGTCCGGACCGCCTTCGCCGACGGTGTAGATGCCGCGGCCGATGGAGAGGAGCAGGAGCGCGGTCAGCGCGAGACGCGGCGTCAAGTGACCGGCGACGCGCACGGCCGCCACGTCCGTCGTGAACCACCAGGCGAAGTAGGCCGCCGCGAGCAGGTCGAGCAACCAGAACACCCGCGAGACCTGCAACTGTACTGCGAGCGCGACGCGCGATTCGGAGAAGAACGTTGACGCAACAAACAACGCGAAGAGGCCGAGAGCCCCGGCGAGGAGGCGACCCTCATGCGGGTGCGCGACACCGGCAGCGCGCCGTCGCCGGCTGATGGCCCAAAGCACGGGAACGTACGAGAGATTGATCAGCCACGCATACGCCGGCCAGGTAGAGACGAAGATGTAGTCCTTGTCCGCGAACACCGCAGCCCACGCCGCGTCCATCATCGAGGATGCCGGGAGGTGGAGCAGGCCGGCGATGTTGGGTGCGGCCACGCGCACGGCCAGCAGCGCGGCCAGCAACACGCCGAGCACCGTAACCTCGCGGTGTCGAACGAGGCGCTCGAGCACGACTCCGCCGGCGATCAGGCCACCGAACCACAGCGCGGTTGTGGGATGAATCACCGCCGCCAGCAGCCAGAGCAGGCCCGTCCACGTCCATCGATTTCGCAGCGAGGCCGTCAGCGCAAGGACGCCGACGCCGAAGGCCAGTTGCCGCGGGTGCATGTAGCCTTCGAGCGTGTTGGCGCCCGTCTTCGCGATCCGGTGCCGCAGAGTCAGCGCCGCGAGAAAGACTGCAGTTGCCCACGGCGAGAACCCGAGCACGCGCGCCAGCTGTGAGGCCGCGAGGCTCAGCGTCAGCAACGACAGCACGTAGAGCGAGAAAAACAGCGCGGGTACTTCGAGGCCGGTGACCCGCGCGGCGCCGGCCAGCACTTCGTCCACGACAGTCAGCTTTGCCTGGGATTCCAGCAGCGCGCGATCGCGCGGGAAGCGTTCGGGGTGCAGGCGCAGTTGTGTGGCCGGCTCGTAGAAGGCCTGATCGCCGATGCCGTACCGATAGCCGCCGCTGTTGGCGGTGGCCAGCACGATGAAGGCAAGGCACATCGCACCCAGAAGCGCCGCCTGCCGGCGCGAGCCACTCACCGTCACGGTGGTTACTTCTTGAAGTCCACCTTGGGTGCCGCCTTCGCTTCGGTCGGCGCCTCGAAGTACGGGTACTCCGCCTTGAAGCCAAACAGCTTGCCGGTCATGTTCGACGGAAACTGGTTGCGCAGCGTGTTGTAGCCCTGCACTTCCTCGTTGTAGCGCTTGCGAGACACCGTGAGACGGTTCTCGGTGCCTGCCAGCTCGTCCATGAGGCGCATGAACGTCGCGTCGCTCTTCAGTTGCGGGTAGTTCTCCACGACCACGAGCAGGCGGGCCAGCGCGGAACTCTCTGCATTGCCGGCCGCGATCTTGTCGGACGGTGTCGCGGCGCCCGCCATCTTGGCGCGCGCGTCAGCAATGCCCTGGAACACCGAGCTCTCCTGTGCCGCGAAACCCTTGGTGGTCTCCACGAGATTCGGGATGAGGTCGTGCCGCCGCTGTAGTTGATTCTCGACCTCGGACCACGAGCCCTTGATGCTCTGCTCCTGCGCCGTGAACTTGTTGTACGAACATCCCGACAGCATCACCGCGGCCACCAACGCCACAGCCAACCCCGCCACCTTCGTGTATGCCTTCATCGCTCGCTCCCTTGTTTTTGAACTCTACCGCACCTGCACGCACCAGTTCGCACCGGCCCGCACCTGTTGTCTCTACCAGCTTCCAGAGGCGCCACCGCCACCGGAGCTACCCCCGCCAAATCCACCAAATCCACCGCCACCGCCAAACCCGCCGCCGCCGAAGCCACCGCCGCTCCATCCGCCACGCGACCGGCCGCCGCCCGCCAGCATCGAGCCGAGCAGGAAGCCCATCATGCCGCCGCCACCGCGGCTAATGACGATGAGGACGATGATGAGGATGATGAGCGAGCTGAGCCCTCCGCCTTTGTTACGCGAGCCGCGCCGCACGGGTTCGGCCGGCACGTCGCTGAGCGTGACGCCGCGCTCGGCCGCAACGCGGTTGATCACTTTCGTCGTGGCGTCGAGCAGCCCGGGGCCGTACGCGTTCTGCCGGAACGCGGGCAGCATGGACGTCCGGATAATGTCGCCGCAGAACCCGTCGGTGAGCGGGCCTTCGAGTCCGTAGCCCACCTCAATGCGTGCGCGGCGATCCTGCACGGCCACGAGAATGAGCGCGCCGTTGTCCTTGCCTTTGACGCCGATACCCGCGCGCTCGTACAGCTGCACGGCAAATTCCTCGATCGATCCGTACGGTGCGAAAGTCGGCACCGTGGCCACGATGATGGCGTCGCCCGTGGCGGCCTGCAGTGCGCGGATGCGGCGGTCCATCTCCCGCGCGCTGGCCGCGTCGATCACGTTCGCCAGGTCGTTGACCGGCAGCGTGAGCGAGGGGAGGGTCGGCTGCGGCACCTGCGCCTGCACGTGCGGCGCCGTTGACGCCAGCGCGACGAGCGCCAGCACCACTGCGGCGAGTTGACGGAAGATCACGCGCGCCATCCGTCGACAAACGCCCACACGTGCTCGCAGGCGGCCAGATAGTCGGGCAGTCGCGACAGCAGCGCCTTCGCGTCGTCGGGGCGATCTTCGAGTGCGAGGACGGCCCGGAGAATGTCGGCATCCGCGTTGAAGTGCGCGGCCGCGAATGCGGCGAGATCCTGCCCCGGGTGGCCGTCGAGCCGCGCGACCAACTGCAGCAGCACGCGCAACGGCATGGCAGAGGCCGCGAGCCGGTGCGCCATCTCGTGGCCGTGGGCTGCCGTGTCCACCCACGCCTGACGCAGATGAATCAGGTGGCCCTTCGCCTGTGCCTCGAGTGCACGGCGCAGTTCCTCGCGTCCTACTTCGACGCCGTCGAACGGCGGGATCCCGCTGATCACCACGTGGCGATCGATGATGGCCTGGTATTCGATGGGAAAGGCGTCGAGCGACTTGCGGAACTCATCAACCGTGAGCAGGAGCGGCGTTTCGAGACCGCTTTTGTGCCAGGTGTCAGCCAGCACGCTCAGCGCGTCCAGATCGGCCGCTTCGAGCGACCGCGGGAACGCGGCGGCGCGTTTGGGCGCGTACGCGACCACGGCCACCAGTCGGTCGCCGAACACCCGGGCGAGATCCCCCGCCAGTTCGGTGAAGGCCCGGCGATTTTGCGGTGTGAGCTCCATCAACATACCCATACGCTCATTGTAGGATGTCGTTCATGCGTCTGCGCACGCTCAAGGTCGGCTGCTTCGGCGGCGGCACCGGGCTCCCCAGTCTCCTCGGCGGCATGAAAACGAATCCGTGGGTCGACCTGCACGCGGTCGTGACCATGTTCGACAGCGGCGGCTCGTCCGGTCAGTTGCGGGACGAACTGGGCGTGCTGCCGCCCGGTGACGTGCTCAAGTGTGCGCTGGCGCTCGCGCGCAGCGAGGCCGAGGCGCGCAAGATCCTGCTCTCGCGAC
>CAYHEX010000382.1:0-3714 GCA_964355365.1 uncultured Solibacteraceae bacterium
TCTTCACGATGACGTTCGTGACGGCCGGCGCCGCAGCGGCGTTCGGCATGGTGCACGCCACCGTGTGCCGCACACGGCAGCAACTCGGCGGGATCTCAACGATCGTGATCCTCACGATGTCCGCGCTCGGTGGGAGCATGTTCCCGCGATTCCTCATGAGCGAGACGATGCAGAAGATGGGGCTCGTGACGTTCAACGCGTGGGCGCTCGACGGCTACATCAATGTGTTCTGGCGCAATGCGCGCGTGCTGGACCTCTGGCCCCAGGTCGGCGTGCTGCTGTCGCTGACCGTTGTCTTTATGGGACTCGCGCGCCTGTTCGCGCGCCGCTGGGAAACGCTGTAATACTACGTAGGTGAGTTTGTGCCGCTGGTCGGCTGCGCTCGTGCTGTTGTTCGTGGCGATCGGCGCGCCGGCCCCGGTGGCTGCGCGCGCCTCGACGCCCAACGTCACCGCCTCGCGCTACGACGTCACCATTGATGTCAGGCCCGACGGGTCGCTCAACGTCGTCGAGCGCATCACGTTGAAAGTCGGCGCCAAGCCCATTACCTGGTTTGAACGGAAAGTGTCCGACCGGCGCACCGACGGCCTCACCGACGTCCTTGCGCTGATGGACGGCCGTGAGATGCCGCCGCTGCAGGACGGGGTCGGCGTGCGGCTGCGCCAGCGCTCCGGCATCGACGCGCGGTGGCAGTTCGAGCCGATGGCGAATCGCGAGCGGACATTCGAGCTGCGGTATCGCGCGGTGCGCGTGCTGGCGCGTGAGCCGGCCGGCCCGCATCTGCGGTGGAAGGCACTGCCGCTTCGGCACGCGTATCCGATCGGTCTGGCGCGGGTACTGCTGCGCGCGCCGCAGGGCACGCTGGCCGTGGCCGTGTCGGCCGAAGGCGGCGACATCCAGCCGGCCACGTCGTGGCAGGACGGCCTCACGGTGACGCGCAGCGCGTTGATTGCCGACGAGGGCATCACACTCGACGTCAGGTTCTCAACCGGCACGATCACCCCGTCGGAGCCGACGTGGACCACGACATTAGAGCGTCAGCGGCGTCTGGTTCCGGCGTTCCTTGCCGGCGGGGTGATTACCCTGGTGGTCGGCGTGGGCACGCTCCTGATGATTCGCGTGCGCACGGCGCGACAGATCGATCTCATCGATGTGGCGAGCTGGCCTGCAGAGGAAGGTGATGCGGCGCCGGCCGTGGCCACGTCACTCTTGAGCAAAGGCAAGAACGGTCGGTGGCTCTCGTTGCAGGCCGCGTTCTTCCGGCTCGTGCGCGACGGTTATCTCGTGGTGCAGAAGACCGGCGAGAAGAGCCGGTTCAAGGCGCCGACGTTCGCGGTGTCCACCAGCATGCCGCGCGCCGATGCCCAGCGCGCGGCCGCCCCGCACGAACAGTGGATTCTCGACGGTGTCACTGGAGAGGGTGGGCGAGTGGATCTGAAGCGGCTCACCGCAAAGTTCATGCGCCGGCCGAAGGGCTTTCACGACGCGCTGCGAGCGGAGATGGTGGGGCAGGGGCTGCTGGATGCTGATCGCGCGTCGACGGCGCAGGCGCTGAATGCGACCGCGGTCGTGCTGGTGATCACCGCGGCGATCACGGCCGCAGTGATCGGATTGTGGTTCGTGGAGTCGCTCGGCCCCGCGCTGATGGCGATTCCGGGCGGCCTCGCCATCGACGCATTCATGTTTGCGCTGGGCGCCGAGGCGTTGTCACGCCTGTCGGTGTCGGGCGAGCGTGCGGCCGCGCGGTGGCGCGCGCGGGTGACGGAATGTCGGCAGGTCATACGCGCCGGCGGCGAGAGCGTGTCGTTGCGCGACTTCGAGCGTTGGTTTCCACTCGCCATCGGCGCGGGCGATGGCGCGCGTTGGCTCAAGACATTCGATGCGCCGCTGCGCGCGTCGGGTGCTGACATCGCGTGGCTGAAGACGATCGGTTCGCCGGAGGACGCGGGCGCCTCGATTGCGATGATGGTCGCGATCTCGGGCGCGTCGCACGCGGGCGGCGGTGCCGGTGGTGCGGGTGGCGGCGCCGGTGGGGGATCGAGCGGCGCAGGTTGATCGCCATTTGGTATTTGTCTGCGTGTTATACTTTCGAAGTTTCTGCTACGGCGGAGATCCCGAGTTGACTGGCTACCTTCCTGTTGTCGTTTTTCTCGCCCTCATTCTTGCCTTCGCCGCCATTTCATTGGTCGGCGCTTGGTTCCTTCGTCCCACGCGTTCGTACGCCTCGAAGTCCGAGAACTACGAGTGCGGCGCGCAGCCGATTGGCGAGGCGTGGGTGCAGTTTCCCGTGGGCTTCTATCTGGTCGCGTTGCTCTTCCTGGTATTCGATACGCTGGCCGTCTTCCTGTTTCCGTGGGTGCTGACGATTCGCGCGCTCGGCGTGGGCGGATTGAGCGCGATGTTTGGTTTCATCGCCATCCTCGGTCTGGGTTGGTTGTACGCCTATCGTGAGGGACTGCTCGAATGGAAGTAAAGGCGGCAGTAGCGTGGAAATAAAAGCCCCCGTCCCCCAGGTCCCCGCTCCGATCTGGAAGGACATCAAGGACCTGCAGGAGTGGCAACAACTTCACAAGCGTCGCCCTGAGACGGGCGACCAGCATTCGGCGCTGTTCGAACAGGTGACCGAAGGCATTCATTCGTTCCCGGGCGGGTTCGCGGTTACGACGACCGCCGACAGTTTCCTGAATTGGGCGCGCAAGTCGTCCGTGTGGCCGGTCAGTTTCGGTCTCGCGTGCTGTGCCATTGAGATGATGGCGACGTTTGCGTCGCGTTTCGACGTCGAGCGCCTGGGCATGGTGCCGTGGGCATCGCCGCGTCACGCCGACCTGATGATTGTGTCGGGCACGGTCACGATCAAGATGGCGCCGATGCTGCAGCGCATCTACGACCAGATGCCCGATCCGAAGTGGGCGCTGTCCATGGGATCGTGCGCGAACTCCGGCGGTCCCTTTCGTCACGGCTACCATGTGGTGAAGGGCGTCGACCGCATCATCCCCGTGGATGTGTATGTGCCGGGTTGCCCGCCGCCGCCCGAGTCGCTGTTGAACGGTCTGCTGCTGTTGCAGGAGCAGATCGCCACGTTCCACCGCACCGGCCGCCGCGCCGATCCGAATCCGAAGGAAGACTGACGTGACCTACGAGCGCGCGCGCGAGTTGCTCTCACAGATCACCGGCGTCACGGTCGCCGACGGCGGACCGCCGCTCACGGTGCACGTGCCGACCGAGCAGTACGCGTCGGTGGCGGCGTTCGTGAAAGAGACGATCGGCTGCGGTTTCTTCGCGTTCTCAACCGCGATCGACTGGAAGGCCGACGGCCTCGAAGTGGTCGCGTATCTCGACAACATGGAAGACAAGTTCTCGGTGGTGCTCCGCACGAAGCTCGGCGCCGGTCACACGACCTGCCCGTCACTCGTGCCGGTGTATCGCGGCGCCAACTGGATGGAGCGCGAGTGCTTCGACATGTTCGGCGTGCAGTTCGACGGGCATCCCGATTTGCGCCGTATCCTGCTGGCCGATGACCGGGACGGTCATCCGCTGCTGAAGTCGTACGCGGTGGATACGCCGTATCCGCCGTTCCGGTAGAAGGTTCACGACACATGGCTGAGGTTCGCGAAATCGACTACACCGGCAGTGAGCGGCTGACCATGAACATGGGGCCGCAGCATCCGTCGGCCCATGGCGTCTTTCGGGCGATTCTGACGCTCGAAGGCGAAA
>CAYHEX010000383.1:0-3697 GCA_964355365.1 uncultured Solibacteraceae bacterium
TCTTCATCGTGCTGTCCACGATGTGGTGGATGGATGGGCACCTCACCGGACGTCGGCGCTTGCTCGTGCTGGCCGGCGTGATGGGTGGACTTGCGACGGCGACGAAGTACAACGCCGGCGTCATCATGTTTCCGGTGCTGGTGAGCCAGGCGGCCCAGATGATAGCCGCGCGTCGCGCGACCGGGCGGATGGCGTTCGACGGCCGCATGTTCTGGTTCGGCGTGCCCTGCGCTGCGGCGTTTCTGATCGGCGTCCCGTTTCTGTTGTTCGACTACGAGCGGTTTCGCGCGGCGATGGCACTGCTCAACGAGTCGATGAACCTCGGCACGGGCGGCGTGTCGGCCAGCCTCGGCAACGGCTGGCTGCATCACCTGCGCTTCTCGCTCTTCTACGGCGTGGGGTTTCCGCTGCTGTGCCTCTCGCTGGTCGCGGCCGTGATTCTGCTGATCCGCCGCACGGGCGTGACCATCGTGCTGCTCACGTTCCCGATCGTGTACTTCTACGTCATCGGCAGCGTGCGCAATTTGTTCTTCCGCTATGCGGTGCCGGTGGTGCCGTTTCTGTGTCTGGTGGCGGCGTGGGCGGTGGTGGCCTTCTCCCGGCGGTTGGCACGGAGTCGCGGATCGTCGGCACCGGCGACGTCGGTGGTGATCATGTGGGCGCTGGCGGTGGTCATCATCGCGCCCAGCGCGATGAGCGCGATCCGTTTTGATCGCATCGCTGCGGCGACCGACAATCGGGTGGTGGTGGCGCGCTGGTTCGACGACAACATCGCCCCGGGTGCGTCCATTCTCCAGAGCGGCTCGTCGTACGGCTACGTGCAGTTCACACCGAAGCGATTCGACCCGTGGTTGTGGGACGGGCGGCGTCTGCTGTTCACCACCCTGGATCGCCGGCCCGCGGTGGGCAATCCGGACTACATCCTCATTCAGGATTCGCCGCTGCCCAACGCCACGCAGGAACAGGTGACCGCGTATCTGGCGCAGGGCTACCGGATCGAAGTGCAGTTCAAGGCGCTCTCGATCGACCGGCCGCGTGTGTACGACCTGCAGGACGCGTTCTACATTCCGTTTGCGGATTTTGCCGGCGTCGATCGCCCGGGCCCGAACTTCACCCTGTACAAACATGTCCACTAAGAAGACCTGGCTGGCGCTCGCATTGTTCGTCGTGCTCGCGATGGCGCACACCTGGCCGCTGGCGGCCGGGCCGGATCGCTACTCGCGCAACGACAACATGGACACGCAGCTCAACGAGTGGACCATGGCGTGGGTCGCGCATCAGGTCGTGCACGATCCCGTGAACCTGTTCAACGCCAACATCTTCTATCCCGAGCCGCGCACGCTGGCCTTCTCCGAGAACCTGATCGTTCAGGGCGTGATGGCGATGCCGCTCTACTGGGTGGGCGTGTCGCCGGTCGCGGCGTTCAACATCATCCTCATCCTCGGCCTTGCGCTCACCGGATGGGCGACCGCGATCGTGATGCATCGGTGGACGGGGAATTGGACCGCGGCGATCGTGAGCGGATGCTTAATGGCCTTCAACGCCAATACGCTGACGCGGCTCGTCCACATCCAGGCGCAGCATCTCGAGTTCTTTCCGCTGATGCTGGCGGCGCTCGATCAGTTGCTGCGCCAGCCGCGCGCGCGCGCGGCGCTGAAACTGGCCGGCTGGTTTGTGCTGCAGGCGCTCACGTCGGTGTACTTCCTGGTGTTCATCACCATTGCGGCCGTCGCGGCCGCGCTGGTGCGACCGATGGAGTGGCTCGGACAACAGAGGGTCGCGTTTCTCAAGTACGGCGCGCTGGCGGCCGGCGCAGCGTTGCTCCTGCTCACGCCATTTCTGCTGCCGTACTACCACGCACGGCTGGAGCAGGAAGCCTTTACGCGCTCGATGCCGGAAGTGGTCCGCTATTCCGCCCACTGGAAGAACTACCTGGCATCGGCCGGGACGTTGCACACCGAGACGCTCGGGTGGAGCCAGGGCTACGCCACGGCGGACTACCTGTTTCCGGGCGTCATGGCGCTCACGCTCATGCTGATCGCGCTCGTGTCGCTGACCGCTGTTCGGGATCGCCGTGCGCGCATGGTGCTCGCGTTCGGAGTCGTGTCCTTCGCGTTGTCGTTTGGTCCGGCGTTTCCGCTCTATCCGTTCTTCTACAAGGTGTTTCCGTTGTTGCAGGCCGTTCGCGGTGCCGCCCGATTCGGCCAGATGGCGCTCGCGGCGGTGGCCATGCTCTCGGGGTTCGGCCTCGCCTGGCTCGCCACGAAGATGCCGAGACGCGCAGCCCTCACCGTGGGGATCGTCGCCATCATCGCGGTCAACGCCGAAGCCTGGCGCGCGCCGATCGGCTACTGCGGTACTCCGGAATCCAAGTGCGAGGCGTTCACCGGCATCGCGCCCATCTTTAAAACCCTCGACCGTCCCGACGTGAACGCCATCATCGTCTTCCCGTTCTACCCGCCCGGCGCCAACATCAACCTCAACGCGCGGTACATGTTGCAGTCCACGGCGCACTTCAAGCCGATGATGAACGGCTACTCGGGCTACATGCCCACGTCGGTCTTCACGCACAACCGCGGGGTTCACGATTTTCCGAGCGCGTCGTCCATCGCCTATTTGAAGAGCATCGGCGTGACGCACGCGCTGGTCGACGGCCGCAACATGCCCGAAGACACGGTGAAGGCCATTGCCGTATCGCCGCTGCTCACGCTCGAGAACACCGACGGCAACCTGCAGGTGTTGAAGATCAAGTAGCGGGCCCGGTGGGCGAGCGCGTCAGCGTGCGAAGTACCGCCGCTCGAAGAAGAGCGACGCCTGCACCAGCAGAATCAGCGCCGGGACCTCGACGAGCGGTCCGACGACCGCCGCAAACGCGACCTTGGACTGGATGCCGAAGATGGCAATCGCGACCGCGATGGCGAGCTCGAAGTTGTTGCCTGACGCCGTGAACGCCAGCGTGGCCGACCGGCCGTAGTCGACGCCGCAGCGGTGCGCCATGTAGAAGCTCGACAGGAACATGACCGCGAAGTAGATCATCAGCGGCACGGCGATCAGCGCGACGTCCATCGGGATCTGCACGATGACGTCGCCCTTCAGGCTGAACATCACCAGAATCGTGAAGAGCAACGCCATGAGCGTGATCGGACCGATCCGCGGCAGAAATGTCTTGTCGTACCAGTCCGCGCCCTTCATCGGCCTGAGGATCAGGCGGCTCAGCACGCCGGCGGCGAACGGAATCCCGAGGTAGATCATCACGCTGATGAAGATCTCGCCGATCGTGATGTCGGCCACCGTGCGGCCGCCGAGGCCGACGACCCCACTGAGGTCGATGCCGAATACCGGCGGGAGCACGGTGATGAAGATCCAGGCGAACAGGCCGTAGAACAGCACCTGAAAGATGCTGTTGAACGCGACCAGGCCCGCGCCGTACTCGGCACTGCCGCGCGCCAGATCGTTCCACACGAGCACCATCGCGATGCACCGTGCCAGACCCACCATGATCAGGCCGACCATGTACTCGGGATGGTGCCGCAGGAAGATCGCCGCGAGCGCGAACATCAGCAACGGGCCGACGATCCAATTCTGCGTGAGCGACAGGGCGAGCACTCGGGTGTCTCGAAAGACCCGGCCGAGTTCCTCGTAGCGCACCTTCGCCAACGGCGGATACATCATCAGGATCAGCCCGACGGCGATCGGC
>CAYHEX010000384.1:0-3672 GCA_964355365.1 uncultured Solibacteraceae bacterium
CACATTCTAGCGTCGTCGAGCGCGCGGGCGCCATCGGCACGGGATCCGGTAGTGCCGGTGGGGTCTCAAGGGCGTGGCATCGAGAGCCGGCCATCGCCCCCCGGTCCGGCGGCAGCGAGCGACCGCCGTGAGCGGGCCTCGCGATCGGAGTGAGCCGTCGAAGCGGCGAACGAGAGAGCGAGTAGGGGGTCTGGGGGCGAAGCCCCCAGGTCAATATTGGAGCGGGCTACGGGGATCGAACCCGTCTAGCTGGCTTGGGAAGCCAGAACATTACCACTATGCTAAGCCCGCCCTGACGTGAGCGAAGTCGAACCGCTCAGGAGCTAGGAAAGCATACCAGATGACCCAGCGCATCCTCACCACTGCCGCCGCCGCGTGTGTCGTGTTCATCGCTTTGCTGACTGCGCCGATCTTTGCTCGGCCGGGCGCTCGGCCCGGCGCTCGGCCCGGCGCTCTGCCGGACGCGCCGCAGGCCGGCGACCTCAAGACGTTGGCGAAACAGTCGCTCGCGAAGATCGACGGCGACGTCGCGGTGCCCGGCGTCCGCGAGCCTGTCGAGATCATCCGCGACACGTGGGGCGTGACGCACATCTACGCGAAGAATCAGGAGGACCTGTTCTTTGCGCAGGGCTACGTGATGGGGCAGGACCGGCTGTGGCAGCTCTACATGTGGCGGATGACCCGCGAGGGTCGGTTGTCGGAGATCCTCGGTCCGGCGGCTTTCGAGCAGGACAAGCAGACCCGGCTCGGGCGGTTCCGTGGTCCGTACGACGACAGGGAGTGGACGAGTTACCACCCCGACGGCAAGAAGATCTTCACGGCGTGGACCAACGGCCTGAATGCGTACATCGCCGCGCATCTGGACAATCTGCCGGTCGAGTTCACACTGACCGGGCTCAAGCCCGAGCCGTGGAAGCCCGAGACGCCGCTGCTGCGGAGCAGCTCGGGCGACGGCGGGGAACTCGCGCTCGCGCGGCTGGTCAAACGCGTCGGCGTGAAAGAAGCGACGCGCCAGCGCATGCCCGACCCGTGGAGCGAGCTCATCGTCCCCGAGGGACTCGACCTCAATCTGATTGGCGACGAGGTGTCGGCGGGCAGGGGAGGACGAGGCGCGTTGCCGAAACCGAAGATCGTCGCGCCGTACGACGCGTGGTTTGGCCCCGGCGGAAACACCGGCGAGCTTGTGCAGGACGTGAATCCCGATCCCGGCAGCAACAACTGGGTGGTCAGCGGCAAATACACCGAGACCGGCAAGCCCATCGTGGCGAACGATCCGCATCGCGAGGTCGGAACCCCGTCGCTGCGCTACATCATCCATCTGGTGGCGCCCGGTTGGAATGTGATCGGCGCGCAGGAGGCGCCGTTTGTCGGCGTTGCGCTCGGCCACAACGAACGCGTGGCGTGGGGACTGACGATCGCGGGCAACGACCAGACGGACGTGTTCGTGGAGGAAACGAACCCGGCGAATCCGAACGAGATGAAGTACCTCGACCGATGGGAGCCGTTCACGATCATTCGCGAGGAGATCAAGATCAAGGACGAGGCGCCGCGGCCAGTGGAGTTCAAGATCAGCCGTCACGGCCCCATCTTTTTCGAGGATGTGCCGAATCACCGCGCCTACGCGCGCCGCTCCGCCGCAAATGAACCGGGCACGGCCGACTACCTCGGCGGTCTGCGACTCGCACAAGCGACCGACTGCAAAGACTTCATGGCCCGCGCGATGTACTGGAAGGCGCCGACCGAGAATCTGAATTGCGGCGACGTCACCGGCAATATCGCCCTGCAGAGTTCGGCGCTGACACCGAACCGGCGCGGCTGGGACGGACGGCTGCCGGTTCCCGGTACCGGCCACTACGAATGGGACGGCTTCCGCGCGGAGCTGCCGCGCCGCATCAATCCGGAAGCCGGCTACATCGCGACCGCGAACGACAACATCAACACCACCGGCTACTGGCCGCCGGTGGCGTTCAAGTCGCTCAATTCCATTCCGTTCGACCGCATCACGCGCATCAACGAGGTGCTGAGCCGCCAGTTCTTTGGGCCGAGCCCGCGCAAGTTCTCGATCCGGGACTCCGAACGGCTGCAGCACGACGCCTACATGCTGCAGGCGTCGTACGATCAGGACCTCTTCCGCGGGTGGACGGGCAAGACCGCAGATGTGGAGAAGGCGCGGGCGATGGTCGCCGGCTGGAATGCCACGCTCGACAAGGACAGCGCGGCGGCCGCGATCTACCAGACGTGGCGTCAGGACGCGGACGCGCCCGCGAGAGACTTCTCGCGCTCACTCGACGACCGACGTCCTCTCGTTGAGCCGGGATTAGTGAAGGCGATCGCACGACTGGCGCAGACGCAGGGCGCCGACTGGTCACAGTGGCGCTGGGGACGGATGCACACGCAGGCGTTCGGCCATCCGTTCGTGAAGGCATTCGACCTGCCGACGCTCGAGCGGAGCGGCGGCACCGGCACACCGTTCGCCGGCGGCGCAAGTTACCGCGAAATCATGGACGTCGCTGACTGGGACCGGTCCGTCGTGACCAACGCGCCGGGGCAATCGGCACAACCGGAAAGCGAGTTCTACGCGAACCTGCTGCCGCTCTGGGACAAGGGCGAGTATTTCCCGATGCTCTACACGCGAGCCAAGTTAGCGCAACACACCGCACACACGATGCACCTGCGCCCGCGGTAGTCGAATAGCAGCTCTCGCGGAGACGCGGAGGGCGCGGAGGACCCTGCTACTTTTCGACAATCCTCGAGTCAGTCTGTCAGCAATGTTTTGAAGAGTAATGGTTTCTCCGCGTGGTCCGCGTGCTCCGCGTGAGATTCTTTCAAAGGTCCGCGCTACGACTGTCTGATGACCCTCAGTACTTCGTCGCGCTTCTGTTCCATCATCTCCGGCGTCAGCGCCTCAAGGTTGAGCCGCAGCAGCGGTTCGGTGTTCGAGGCGCGCACGTTGAAGTGCCAGTCGGGGTATTCCACCGAGAAGCCGTCGATCGTGTAGGTGTGGCCGTCGGCGTATTGTGCCGCCAGGTCTGCGATGCGCGCGTTCGACACGCTCATGTCGGCGACCTTGGTGTTGATCTCGCCGGAGATGAAATACTTCGCGCGCAGCGGCTCGAGTAATTCGGCCAGCGTCTTGCCCTTCTTCGACATGAGCTCGAGGATGAGCAGTGCCGGAATGAAGCCGTTGTCCGCGTAGTAGTAGTCGCGGAAGTAGTAGTGGCCCGTCACTTCGCCGCCGAACGCCGCGTTCTCTTCGCGCATGCGGCGCTTGATGAACGCGTGGCCCACCTTGTTCATGAGCGCCGTGCCGCCGTGCGCGGACACGATGTCCTTGACGGCGTAACTGGCGCGCACGTCGTAGATGATCTTCTCATCCGGCTGCTTGAGCAGGAACGCTTCGGCGAGCAGCGCCGTGATGAAGTCACCCGCGATGAACTCGCCCGTGCCGTCAATGAAGAAGCAGCGGTCCGCGTCGCCGTCCCACGCGATGCCGATGTCCGCCTTGTCGGCGATGACGCGCGCGGTGATGTCCGCGCGGTTCTCTTCGAGCAGCGGATTCGCCTCATGCGTCGGGAACGTGCCGTCGATGTCAAAGCACAGCCGCGTCGTCTTGCACGGGAGCTTGTCGAAGAGGCGCGGCGCCACAAGCCCCGCCATGCCGCAGCCCGCGTC
>CAYHEX010000385.1:0-3635 GCA_964355365.1 uncultured Solibacteraceae bacterium
CGACCAAGATACGCCGGTGGCGCTGCGGATCGGACCGATAGCAGCGATCAGCGCTGTCAGGATCAGCACTGCCCCGCTGACCGAGAACGTGAGCGGGTCGCGGGGGCTCACGCCGTAGAGGAACGACGCGATGGCGCGCGTGCTGAGCCACGCGATCAGCCACCCGACGCCGAGTCCCGCGATGGCCGGGCGCATCGCGTCGGCGAGCACGAGGCGCCGAATTTCGGGCAGCGTGGCTCCCAGCGCGACACGGACGCCGATCTCCCGCTGCCTCTGACCGACGGCATGGGCAAGCAGCCCGTACAACCCCACAGCGGCCGTGACGAGTGCGAGCACGGCGAAGACGCCGATCAGGACGGCGTAATAGCGCGGCGCGGCAACCAACTCGTCGTAGGGAACCGTCATGGCGGCGGCGCTCGGGATCATCGCGTCCGGCACGACTGCGACGACCGCTTGCCGCGCGGCCTCCATCACCTCGCCAGCATTCCCGTCCGCGCGAACCAGCAGCGCGGCGCCCTGACTCATGTTCTGTGCGCGAGGCACATACACGGCACCGCGCGGGCGTCGCGTCGTAAAGTCCGCGCCAACGACCGAGCTGACGACGCCGACGACTCGGCGCCACGGTCCCGGTGGGCCGTCGACATTGACGATGTCGGGGTTGAACGTCTTGGCCGTGTATCGGATCCGCCGCCCCAGAGGCGACTCACCCGCGAACAGATCTCGGGCGGCCTTCTCGTCGATCAGGACCACCGGCTCTGACCCACTGGAATCGGCGGGACCGAAGTTCCGCCCCGCCTCGAGCGTCACGCCGACGGTATCGAGATACGCGCCATCAACGGTTCGCATGGACTCCACGGCACGCCGCCCCTGAGCGTCGTCGTCGCTGACGAACTCGGTCCAGCCGCCAACAGATGGCGGGTCGCCGATCGCCGCGTGGCCAACACCAGGCACCGACCGCACACGATCGACGATGGCGTCGAACGTCACACGCCGTGCGTCCGCTGTCGAATAGCTCGACGGCAGCTGAACGATCGTCACCGTCAAGCCCGCCGGATCGAATCCCAGATCCGTATTCACGGTGCGCGCCAGGCTGTTCGCAAACAGTCCGGCGACAGTGACGAGGACCACCGCCAGCGAGATCTGCGCGGCCTGAAGCACGGCGCTCATTCGACGACCGCGCGGCGAGTGTCCCACGGGACGACCGACACCAACGGCGAGACGTGCGCCTCGCATTGCCGGCCACAGTCCGGAGACCACGCCGGCCAGGACGAGCACCCCGGCGCCGAAGCCCGCCACGCGCCAGTCGATCATGGGCAACGCGATCGTGAACAGTGACGCCCGCAGGCGCTCTGGCATGATCGACATCGCAACCCGCAGCGCGCCCCACGCGAACACCACCGCCGTGCAGGCGCCTATCAGCACGATGACGCCGACTTCAGCGAAGAGGAGCCGGGCCAGACGACGGCGAGTGGCACCCAGCGCAACGCGCATCGTCATTTCAGCGCCGCGGCTCACCGCTCGCGCCGTCAGCAGATTGGCCACGTTCGCGCACACGACGAGCAAGACCGCCGACGTCGCAAGCAGGAGCAGCGTCAGCGGCGACCAGGCCGCGGCACGCGCCGACTCCAATGCGTCGCCGTAGGGCTTGATGAGCGGCGACCACGACTGGGCGTCCGGCTGGAGCCGTTGCATGCGCTCGCCCACGGCTCCTGCCAGCCGATTCGCCTCGGCGACCGACACACCGCTGCGGAGCCGAAAAATCGGAGACGCCCTCCGCGACCTGGGCGCGGTCGGGTCGAAACGCTCGGCCAAGGGCAACCACGCAACGGCACCACCGCCACCGCCCGGGCCGTAGCGAAATGCCGGCGGCATGACGCCGATGACCTCGTACCGGAGATCATCAAGCGTAAGCACTCTGCCAACAACATCCACCTGTCGACCAAACCGCGTCGCCCACACCGCGTCGCTGATCATGACGACGGGTGCCTGACGATCAGCCTCCTCTTTGCTGAACGTCCGGCCCATCGCTGGCTCGACGCCGAGTAGCGCGGGCAGACCTGCCGTCAATCGCCACACGCTGAGAGCGGTGGCGCCCTCCCGCCATTGCATCGCTTCTCCGGAGCGAAACGCCTCAACGCCGGAAAAGATGTGACGCTCAGCGCGCCATTCTTGGACTTCCGGCCATGTGAACCCGACCATCCGGATGTTCTGCACGGACGGCGCCTTGAACTCGTGAGCCATCGTCACGAGTTCCTCCGGGTGGTCGTACGGCATCCCTTTTAACAGTGTGGCGTTCGCGACGCTGAAGACCGCGACGTTTACGCCGATCCCCAGCCCGAGCGAGAGTGCGGCCGTCACGGTGAAGCCCGGCGTGCGCCGCAATCCGCGGAGCGCGTAGCGAATGTCATGGAGGGTCTGCTCGGCGAGGGCGCCAGAGCGGCTCTGGCGCACGGACTCTTCGACCTGCGCGATGCCACCAAGTTCGATCCGAGCGCGCCGACGTGCTTCCGCATCGGGCACGCCGGCTGCGCGCAGCTCTGCGGCGCGCAACTCGGCATAACTCTGAATCTCATCGTGGAGTTCGCGCTCCGCGCGATCACGCGAGACCCAGCGGCGGAGAGTGGCGGCCATCCTGCGCAGCGTTCGCATGCCCTTACGAACCTCCCTCACGAACCTCACGAACCCAACGAACCTTCGAACAGAACCTCACGAACCAGACGAACCCCACGAACCCTTCGAACCGTCCTCTACGACTCGAGGGCCTTCGCCATCGCGAGCGAGAGCTTCTCCCACGCGCGCGTCTCCTCGGTCAGCTGCCGCTTGCCGGCCGCCGTCAGCTTGTAGAACTTCGCTTTGCGATTGTTCTCGGACTCGCCCCACTCGCTCTTCAGCCAGCCCTGCTCTTCCAGGCGGTAGAGCGCGGGAAACAGCGAGCCCGCCTTCACGTCGAACGTCGTGCCCGTCATTTGATGGATGCGGCGCGAGACGCCGAGCCCGTGCAGTTCGCCGGTCGACAACGCCCGCAGGATCAGCAGATCCAGTGTGCCTTGCAGCAAATCCATTCGGGACATGAGCACTCCTATCGACGAGCGATAGGAGACCACGACACCTACAGAATGTCAATAGGAAGCACAGATCCGCGGACCTGAAGGTCCGCGGCTACGACTGAGGCACAAGCACCTGACGAACCACCCTGACGAACCTCACGCACCCCCTGGAACCTTCCGAACAGAACCCCACGAACCATTCGAACCCTCGAACCCCACGAACGACAGGTTCGGGTGTCCTTGTCTTTGTCTCTGTCCTATTCCGCGCGCAGCGCTTCGATGGGATCAAGTGCCGCCGCCCTTGATGCCGGCCAGAACCCGAACACCACCCCGACCGCCGCGGCAAAGCCCACCGACATCGCGACGGCATTCGGCGGCACAACGGCCGGCCAGTTCTGGTACCACTTCACGAACTCCGCCGAGCCGTAACCGAGCGCAACCCCGAGGCCGCCGCCCACAAGGCTGATCACCACCGCCTCGACCAGAAACTGCCACAGCACGTCGCTGCTGCGTGCGCCGATCGCGAGGCGCAGGCCGATCTCGCGCGTGCGCTCGGTCACCGAGACCAGCATGATGTTCATGATGCCG
>CAYHEX010000386.1:0-3628 GCA_964355365.1 uncultured Solibacteraceae bacterium
TCTTCCCCAGAAACGGAAACTGCCCAAGCTGCACCGAGCCATTCGGGCGCACGATGGCAATGGACGTGTTGGTCGTGCCGAAGTCGATACCGATGGAATGTTTGGCCAGAGTCTCCAGAGTACTACTTCAGAGCCGCTCAGGCGTCGTGCCAGGTCCCGCGTCCCGGGTTCCCCGTTCGCCCGTCGTCCCTCGTTCAAGGCCTGAACCCGAATGAACCGGGACCGATCGGACCCGGGACCACTCGACACGGAACGCAGAGCTGTTCTTAGCGTCTGTCTGCGACCAGCGCGAGCGCCTTCTCAGCGATCGCGTCGATTTGCGACGACGGCACAGTGAAGTGGTTTCCGATGATCGAAAACACGATGCGCTCGCCCGACTTCGTCTCGAGATAACCCGACAGCGACCGCACGTTGGAAATGGTGCCGGTCTTGGCCTGTACGTGGTTGTCGAGCCACGTGTTCTTCATGCGATTGCTGAGCGTGCCGTCATGCGCGGCCACCGGTAGCGCGGCCGCGAACGGTCCGCGCAGCGCGTCGTCATTCCACATGCGAGTGAGCGTGGTGACGATCGCGCTGGTGGTGACGTAGTTGTAGCGCGAGAGACCCGAGCCGTCGCGCATGACGATCGCGTCGGCCGGCACGCCCCAGCCTGTCAGCGTCTCGGTGACGGCCGCGCGGCCGGCGGCGGCGGTGCCCTGACCCTTCACGACCCTGCCGAGCGTCTTGAACAGCGTCTCGGCGATGTAGTTCTGGCTCTCCTTCATGAAGTAGGGGCCGATGAGGCTGAGCGGCGGCGACGTGCGCTTGGTGATCAGTGCGCGCGCCCCGGTCGCCGGCGGCGCGGTGATCTCGTCCATGTCGAACGCGCCGTCACGGACGATGACGCCGTCAGCCATGAGGCCGAGGCGCAGCGACTCGACAAAGAACAGCGTCGGGTTGTTCACGGCGACCGTCTGGACGGCAGGCGCGATGCCAACAGGAATCGTGCCGGCGACGACAAGCGTGTTCTGTCCGAAGAGGCGATCGAAGCTGACTGCCGCGCGCAGGCGCGCATCCGGGGCAGCGCCGGCGGGTCGGGCCTCAGTGACGACCCTATTGGTTACGACGAGTCCGTGCCCCGAGGTGGGCAGGAGCTCGATTGCCGCGGGATCACCTGGCTTGGCGCCGGGGGATACGCGCGCGACGACTTGATTCTCGTTGTAGCTCAAGCCGCCGATCGGCGCGCTGTAGCCGAAGACCATGTCGTCCCAGGACCACCCCATGCCGAGCGTCTCGTCATCGAAGTACGAGTCGTCGCCGAGGATGCGACCGTTGACGCGCTTGATGCCGGCCTTGCGGAGTGCGGCGGCCCACTCGGCCATCAGCGGAGCCGGCCCCGCGTCGTTCGAGAGA
This sequence comes from uncultured Solibacteraceae bacterium, assembly GCA_964355365.1. Lineage (GTDB taxonomy): Bacteria > Acidobacteriota > Vicinamibacteria > Vicinamibacterales > SCN-69-37 > SCUN01. The sequence goes on from CAYHEX010000386.1 coordinate 1,393, forward strand.
ATCGTCGGATCACCGCCGCCCACGACGATGAGGTCGCCGTTGAGAACGCCGTCGGTGACGGTGCCTGCCGCCTCGAGCCGGGTTTCGTACGTGAAATTCCAGCCGAGCTTCTCGGCTGCCACCGTCATGGTGAGGATCTTCATGTTCGACGCCGGCATCACGAGCTTGTCGGCGTTGCGCGAGTAGATCGTCTCACCGGTTCGGAGCGAATCGATGCGTGCGGAGATGAGGCCGCGCGACACGGCCGGGTCAGAGAAGATGGCGTCGAGCTCGGCCGCCAGCGACTGTCCGCGGGCCTGAAGGCCCGCGGCTACGAGTACCAGGGCAGTGATCGCCGCCGCGAGCGCGCGTTTCACTTGGCGCCCGTGAGTTCCTTGAAGACCGCCATGGCCTTGTCGAATTCCAGCGCCGACAGGACCATCGCGCCCTTTTCGCCTTTGCGCATGGCGTGAACGGTCACTGTTCCGTCCTTGCCCTTTGCTGGGATCACGCGAAAGCTGACCGTCTCTGTTTGTGGCGCCGACGCCTGGCCGAATTTCGCGGTCACTGTTGTCTCGGGACCCGCGCTGGCCGCGTCAATGAAGCTGTCGGCGCGAAGGCTCGAGAAGTTGACCAGCATGTCGTTGGACTTCGTCGTGTCGAGCGCCTTGTCGGCCGGCTTGGTCAACTTCCACTCGCCCGGTGAGCCGTCGGCGGGCTGGGTCTGCCGCGCGAACGTGTAGGTCTGTCCGCCATGCGTGACGTCGAGACTCAGCGCTGTGAATGTGCGGAACTCGAAGATGTCCTTCATCCGCAACTCAGCAGCCGGCCGCTTGAGGTCGTCGAGCAGCGCGCTTTCTAGCGCGAAGATCATCGGTCGCGACAGGTCGCGCGCGTACACGTTGCCGTCCTCGGTCTTGGCGCCCAGCGCCAGTGCCGCGCGCGCCGAGCCGGCGCCCACGGTGACCACGACCTGCGGCTTGTCGAGGCCGTATTTCTTCAGATCCGCGCTGCCGTCATCGGCGACGAATGCCTTCATGCGGGCCTGATACAGCCGGCTGACGAGGCCGTCGGCCGCCGTGAAATCCGCCGCCGTCTCAATCGGCGCCGTGAGGCGCCACTGGTTGTTCGTCTTCGCGATCGCCGTCGGCTTCTTGCCGTCGTCGATCTTCAGGAAGTTGGCGGCGTCGCGGTCGAACGTCAGCACCGTCTTGTCGCGCAGGTTGAAGGTGGATTTGTTCAGGGCGTCTTCGCGGTACGCGCCGATCAGGAACACGGCGGGCTTGTCGTCGACTTTGGCGTACAGTTCCGCGCCGACCGGCGTCTTCACGCCGACGTCGAGCCGGTGCGTGCCGGTTTCACCCGCCACGTGGAACGTGACCGAGATGCGCGCGGGTTCGAGCGTGAACTCCTTGAGCGAGGCCGGCTTCTCGTCGATGACCTTCTCGCGTTCGAGGCCCGCGAGTGCGGTCGTAATCGCCGACACTTCCGCGGGATCCGACTCGAGCGCCGCCGGCGAGACGATTTTCCAGGTGTTGTTCTCTTTCTTCACCTTGGTGACTTCGCCCTTGTCGGACGTGATCGTCATCTCGTCGATCTTCTCGCTCTCGACGGCGAAGACCTTCTCCCGCTTCGCCGCGCCATCGAGCCCGCCGGGCTCGTTCTTCGACTCAACAAAGTAGGCGTATCCACCAATGGCGGCGGCCAACACCAACAGAAGCAGGAACGATTTGCCGCCTCGCATTATCGTCGTTTCCACCACGTCGCGACGCCGGCCGCGAGGAAGATGCCCGGGATCATGAAGATCGCAAGGTAGAAGATGCCCTCACGCTGTGCTTCGGTGAGGGTGATGCGACGATCCTGCGGATCCTTCGGGCCGATCGCGATCAGGTTCTCCTGCTGCGCCGCCCAGTTCACGATGTTCATGAACAGGTCGCCGTTGCCCTGGAACGAGATCAGATCGTTGCCGACGAAGTCCGAATCGCCGATCACGACGACGCGGGTTTCGGGCTTCGGCGCCTTGGGATCCGTGCTGGCGGGCGCATTGGTGGCCGCAGCGGCCACGGCCGACGCGATCGCCACCGGGCCCGGCTTGTCGCCCTTGGCCGGATCCATCGACACCGCGCCGCCGCCCTGCGTGAGCGACTTGAGGTCCGCTTCGGCCCAACTGCGCGTGCTGGTCTCGATGATCTTCTGGGCGATGTGGCCATCGGTGCCGCCCTCGATCGGCGACGCGGACCGCGCGAGGCGGTACGCC
>CAYHEX010000387.1:0-3566 GCA_964355365.1 uncultured Solibacteraceae bacterium
CGAGGGCATCTTCCACAACCTCGTGCTCGTGTCGATCGACAAGCGCTACCCGGGCCTCGCGCGCAAGATCATGAGCGCGGTGTGGGGACTTGGGCAGTTGATGTTCTCGAAGTGCGTCGTGATCGTGGACAAGGACGTCAACGTGCAGGACGCGGCGGAGGTCGCCTGGATCGTGGGCACGCACGTGGATCCGATCCGCGATGTGGTGATCACGCAGGGGCCGGTGGATGATCTGGATGATGCGGCGCTGCTGCCGGCCTTTGGCGGCAAGATGGGCGTGGACGCAACGCGCAAGTGGCCGTCCGAAGGATTCACGCGTGAGTGGCCGAAGCGATTGAAGATGACCGATGCCGCCGCGGCGCGCGCGACGAGCATTCTCAAGAACCTGACGCAGCGATAGACACTGTGACAACCATGCATGCATTGAGTGATCTCGAAGTGAAGGCCGGCACCGGTGTCGCCCTGACGCGCGCGGAAGTCGACCGGGTGGTGGCGTGCCCTGATCTGGTGAGCGTGGGCGTGCTGGGCGCGATGGCGCGCAAAGCGACGCACGGCGCGCGCGTGACGTACGGCCGCGTGGCCGTGGTCGCCGATGGCGTGGCGCCGGCCGAACGTGGTGATGCCGGCGAAATCCGCGTGACGGGGATTCCGGCGTTCCCCGAACAGGCGATCGAGTGGGCGCGGACGGCGTCGGCATTTGCCGGCGGCATTCCGGTGACCGGGTTTTCGCTTGTGGATCTCGCACGATTGGCCGACAGCGATCACATCGTCCTGGCGGAGTTGGCGCGGGCGTTGCGCGCGGCCGGCTTGCACGGCGTGGCGGAGGTGCCGCTGGACCGGCTCGGTGAGGACCCTGCGGAACTGGTGCGTGCGGTGATGCACGGCGGCCTGGCGGTGCGCCGCGCCACGATCATTGAGGCCTCGTTTGCGGCGCGGCTGGATCTGATCGAACGTGTGGTCGCGTTGCAGAAAGAGACGGGGGCGCTCCGGGCCTTCGCGCCGCTGCCGCGCGTGGATCCGGCCGACGCACCGTCAACCGGGTACGACGACGTGAAGACGATCGTGGCCGCGCGGTTGATGGCCACTTCAATTCCGCATATCCAGGTCGATTGGGCGTTGTATGGGCCCAAACTCGCGCAGGTCGCGATCGAGTACGGCGCCGACGACATCGACGCGGTGTCCTCGGTGGACGTGGAACTGATGGGCGCCCGCCGGTCGCCGAAGCAGGACATCGAGCGTCAGATTCGCTCCGCCTTTGCCGAGCCGGCCGAGCGCGACGGGCGTTACGAGTTGTTGGCGTGAGCCGCGTGCGCCTGGGGGCCGTCAGCTACCTGAACGTGCGCCCGCTCGTCCAGGGACTGTCGGAGCGGCCCGGCGTGTCGTTGCGATTTGATGTGCCGTCACTCTGCGCGCGTCTGCTCGCCGACGGCGAGATTGACCTCGGCATGGTGCCGTCGATCACGTATCTCGATCGGCCCGGCGACCGGATTGTTCCCGGAGTGTGCATCGGCTCCGAAGGTGCCGTCGCGTCGGTCGCGCTCTTCACGCGCAAGCCGATCGCCGACGTGCGATCGATCGCGCTGGATTCGAGTTCCCGCACGTCGGCGGTGCTCACGCGCATCCTCTGCAAGCGGTTGTTCCACATCGCGCCGGCGTTCGTGTCGCACGGCCCGGACCTCGACAGCATGCTGGCGACGGCCGACGCGGCGTTGCTCATCGGCGATCCCGCGCTCTTTACCGATCCGTCCGCGCACCGGGCGCTCAAGATCGACCTGGGCGCCGAATGGACCGCTCTGACGCGCCTCCCATTCGTCTGGGCCTTCTGGTCGGGCGGTGCCGGTGCGGCCGATGCCTCGGTCGTCTCGATCCTGAACGAGGCCGCTGCGATCGGCCGCGCGAACACCGATGCGGTGGCCGACGACTATTGCGCCGGTGACCACGCGCGGCAGGCGATCGCGCGCGACTACCTGCGCGTCAATATGCGCTTCTCGCTCGATCAGCGCGCCGTCGATGGGTTGCAGCGGTACTACCAGGAGGCCGCCGCCCTGGGGCTGGCGAATGATCGTCCGCTGGAGTGGTTCCCGTCATGACGTCGCGCGTATCGGTGCCGCTCGCTCTGCTGCTGATCCTCACAGCGGGTGCACTCGCGTTCTTCATCTACTACGGCCAGTGGTTTCCGCCGACGCTGGCGGTGCATTTCGACTCCGCCGGCCAGCCCGATGGATGGATGGACCGCGTGAAGTTCATCGTCATCGGGACGTCGGTGTGCTTCATCTTTCCGCCGTTTCTGGTGGCCTGTGTGGGCGTGTTGCCTCGGGTGCTCCCATTGCGGTTGTTGAACCTGCCGAATCGCGACTACTGGCTCGCGCCGGAACGCGTCGAGGCGTCACTAAACCGGCTGACCTACCTCGGCTTGTGGCTCGGGTGCATCGTTCAGGCCTTTCTGCTCGCGATCTTCGAGTCAATCGTCCGGTCAAATCCTCCGGAGGGGACGGCGCACCTGGCCGGCGGCGCGGGCGTGTTGGGCGCGGGCTTCGTTGTCGGCCTAGTGCTCTGGGGATTGATGCTCGCCCGGTCGTTCCGCGTCCCCAGGTAGCCCGGTGAGCGTGTTACGCTCCCGAAGTCATTGTCTTGGAGTGTTGCCCATGGCTCGTGTGGTTCGCCTCGCTTCCTGTCTGTTGCTCGTCGCGTTCGCCGGCACCGCGCTGACGCGCGCGGAGGCGCCGCGTGCGGCGGCCGGTAAGCCGACCATCCAGCAGTTTCTCAAACCCGGGTTTCCCTACGAGCTCGTGTCCGCCGACAAGGCCGACCGTGTCGCGTGGCTCGCGTACGAAGAAGGCAAGCGCAACGTTTTCACCGCGGCGGCGCCGGACTTCAGAGCAACACGCGTCACGTCCTTCACGAAAGACGACGGTATTGATCTGACAGAGTTGCAGATCTCCTCGGACGGGCGGACGTTCGTGTTCGTGCGCGGCACCGGGCCAAACAACGTCGGGTGGTACGCGAATCCGACGAGCGATCCGGATGGTGCGGAACGCGCGATCTGGGCTGCGCGCGTCGGCGCGCCGGCGTTCCGGCTGGCGGACGGCAACAGCCCCGCGCTGTCGCCGGACGGGCAGTCGGTGCTGTACGTGAAGGGCGGCCAGATTTATCGCGCGAAGGTCGCGCCGATGCCGCCGATGCTCGGCGTCACGCGCGCACAGAAGATGGACACGGGCGAGAAGCCGTTCATCACGTCGTGGGGCACCAACAGCGGGCCGCGGTGGTCGCCGGACGGCACGAAGATCGCGTTTTCGAGCAACCGCACCGACCACGCGTTCATTGGTCTCTACGACGTGAAGACGCGGACCGTGTCGTTCATCGAACCCGGCGTGGATCGCGACTCGAATCCGACGTGGTCGCATGACGGCAAGCAGATCGCGTTCATGCGCCGGCCGGGGACGCCGTTTGGACTCCAATCGCAGCAGGGGGTTGGCGGTGTCGGCAACCCGGCGGGGCCCGCTGCGGCGGCCCGCAACGGCGGAGCGCCGGCCGCGGCTGCCCAGGGAGGCGGACGCGGTGGTGGG
>CAYHEX010000388.1:0-3544 GCA_964355365.1 uncultured Solibacteraceae bacterium
GATGCAAACGACGTGCGTGTGGCGTCGACGAGCAATTGCTGGATGATCGTCGCGCCGCCGCCCGAGTAGCGAAAGGCTTTGCCGGGCACGGTGTCGACACGCACCGCCGCGGTATTGGCCGGCGCCTTCCCGTCGAGCAACTCAGGCACCGTTGGCCGAGGCGCCCCGACTTTGTATCCCGGGAAACCGCTCACCGTTGTTCCGGCGGTGTGTGTGGCCAGCCTGCGGAGCGTGACAGGGGCCTCGGCGGTGAACTCGTTCTCGGGCAGCTTCCACGACGTCAGGTACTGATTCACGTTCGCATCGAGCGACAGCGTGCCGGCTTGCACAAGGCGCAGCATTGCCGACGCGGTCACGGCCTTGCTGTTGGATCCTGCTTGAAACAGCGTCGTCTCGGTGACCGCGCTCGTGTCGCCCACTTCCTGCACGCCGAAGCCTTGCGCCCACACGATGCGGCCGTCGTCGACGATGGCGATGTTCACGGCTGGCGCCCTGTACTCGGCCATCCGTGCCGCCAGCGACCAGCGCACCGGGGCGCCGGTGACTTCGATGCGCGGCCGAAGTCCGTTCACCACGCGTGCCACGCGGCTGGAGATGTCGGCGGTGGCCTGCGAACGGGCGCTGCTCGCCGCCTGCTCCGTGCGCACGCTCGTCACCCCGATGGCGAGCAGGGTGATCAGCAGGGCGAGGCGTGTTGCGAAACGCTGGGGCATCTACGTGTGTTCCTCTGACGTTCAGGATAGCCGATTGATCGTGAGATCTCTGTTGACCTCACCCACCATGATCCCATCCGTTTGCGCGTCGGCGCCGACCATATAGACGTGTGCGCCGATGTCAGTGAAGCCGCACTTGCGGTAGAATGCCTTCGCGCGTTCGTTGCGTTCCCACACACCGAGCCACAGCGTACGCGCGCCCATCTCTCGCGCGTCGGCGTGCACGCGGGTCATCAGCGCCTGCGCGATGCCTGTGCCGTGATGTTCCTTCGCGATGTAGAAGCGCCACACCTCAACGGGTGCCTCGCCGCTCACGCACGCCGGCGCCGGCCCGTGCCGCAGTTGCGAAAAGCCGACGAGTGCGTCGTTCTCATCTGGTGCATGGACGAGGACGGTGACGATATCCGGATCGGCGATCTCGCCTCCTTGTTGTGCCGGCCCGTACGACTCCGCTGCGTGCGCCGCCATGTCTTCCGGCCGATTATCCGCGGCAAACGTCTCGTGAAACGTGCGCGCGGCCAACTCCGCGAGCGCGCTGGCGTCACTGGGCAGGGCCGGGCGGAGGGTGAAGGGCACCGACGCTATTGTTGCGCAGCTTTCCGGAACAACAACGCGGCAACGACAAACGCTGCGAGGTCGACCGTGTTGCCGACGAACCCGCGAATGACGGCCGCGGTCCATGGCGTGAGGTCGGGATTCCGGATGACGAAGGCGCGCACGAGCAGTACTGCCTGTGTCACTGCCATCGCGGATAGCGCCACTGACATGCCTGCCGGCCTGAATCGCGCGATGACGGCGCCGATGACGCCGACGACGGGCACGATCAGATACATCAACGCGGCCGGATTGACATCGTCGGCCGCCTGAACCCAGTTCCCCCAGAAGACGCCGAACGAGAAGACGAGCGTGATGCCCAGTGCGAGCCGATACGCTGCGGCGTCGATGTTGCGGGTGATGAGCTGAAACGCGAGCGCCAATCCAAAGATGAGCGTGCCGAACAGCACGAATCCGCGCAGAGGCCAGTTCCATCCGTCGACGAACTGGTTGCCCAGCGTCGGGATCATCAGGAGGAGCACGGTGATGATGGCCGGTGTGGTCCAGAGGCTGCGGCGTTGCACGGTTGAGGTCACAAACCCACTTTAGTGCCGAAAACTTTGCAATGTAAAGCCGCGCAGACGCTCAGCTCACCGGCGCTGCAAGATCACGTGGGTGGCCTTCTCCGACGCCACCGACTTCACGCATTCGTAGCTGAGCGCTCGCGCAGGTATTGCTGGATGGTGTTCGGGCCGCCGCCGATGCGCACGTCTTTGCCGGCCGCGGCCTCACGCGCGCGGTCGAGCGCTTCATGGATCCCGCCGGTGACGAAGTGGAACGTCGTCCCACCCTCCATCTCGATGGGCGGACGCGCGTGGTGCGTCGGGATGAAGGTCGGCACGTGATACGGCGGGTTGTCGCCCCACCAGCCCTTCCACGCCATGTCGACCCACGGTCCGCGCGAGGGGCGAACATGTTCCGGCCGAGGATCCACGCGCCGATGTTCTCGAAGCTGCGCGCGGCGAAGTCGTTGTCGACGCCGAGCGGGTTCTCGAGGCTTTGATCCGGTCCCGCGCCGAATCCGTCGAGCGAGATGGCGAAGGCGGCCACGCGTACTGTGCTCATGGCCTCGATGCTATCGAAACGCATCGCGCGATGCGACGAGCGAACGGGTGAACGCTCGCTAGCGTTCCCGCGCGAACTCGAATCGCTGCGGTGTCCCGCCCTTCATGTAGCCGATGGAGGCGCTCAGGTGGCCATCAGGTGACACCTCGTACACGATGCGCTGCGGGGAGTCGTGGCGTGGGTTCTCGAACACCGCGCGCGTCGCGCTCAACGCGGTGAGCACGAATTCGGTCGCCGCGCGGCCGCCGGGTTGCGCGATGTAGACCAGTCCGCCGTCGCGCTCGACGATGCGCAGGTACTCGAACGCGGTCATCCTCCCGCGCGACACGGTGCGCGACACGGCGAGCATCGCGCCGCCAGCCGCCGGGCTCCATCGCTCTTCGAGCGCCGCCGCGCCCTTCGTGCCGACCCACGCGCCGGCCAGCCACGCCAGGCCGTCCATGGTGGCCTTCGCCGGCGTGGGCAGGGCAATGTCGTTTGGGTGGCGGAAGAGCGACAGCGATTCCGTGCCGGTGGGCGGATCGAGCGTCACGCCGGCGAGTATCCCATCGGCCGTCACGCGAAGCCGCCACTGGATTCGCCCCTTGCCTGACGTGTCTCCCTCGCGCACAGGCACACTCTCGTACACGTACGCGCCGTCTTTCCATTCACCGCGGTAGCGCGACGTGCCGAACGACCGGACCACGTCGGTGGGAGAGCCGTCGAGCGGCATGCGAATCTCGCCGTCGCTGCGCACGAGCACGACCGCGTCCTTCTCGACGCGCACCCGGACTCTCGGGCCCGTGTTGGGTCCCTGTTGTTCGCTGGTGCGGCCTTCGGTGCGATCTTCGACGTAGACCCACTCGCCGTCCAACGCCTGCAGGCCTGCGGGCTGCGCCTGAGGCGGGCTCGCGGTTGCGCCGAGAGTGGCGACGAGTGTGAGGGCCGTTGCCAGCCACATTCGAAAGCGCATGGTGGAGACTCCTTACGTCGGTATCGAAGATCGACGAGCAGCGTAGCTCATGTGCGTCTGGGCCGAACGGCGGTGTTCGGCACCGGGCAAATCAGCTGGCTGTGTCCGGGTGATTGGCTTCGCGGGTTCGCCTCGAGGCGACAGCAGCGCCGATCAGCAACCCGAAGACCATGCCGAGCGCCAGGTGGCCGAAGATGATCCCGATGATCATGCCCAGAAA
>CAYHEX010000389.1:0-3544 GCA_964355365.1 uncultured Solibacteraceae bacterium
TCACCGGCGCGGTGGCCGCCCGGCCCGGTCGGTTCGAGCGCGCTGATGGCGGGACCCTGTTTCTCGACGACATCGATGATGTGCCGCTGAGCATGCAGGTGAAGTTGCTGCGGGCGTTGCAGAATCGCACGGTCGAGCGATTGGGCGGCACGCGGGCGATCCCCATCGATGTGCGCGTGGTTGCCGGCACCAAGCGCGATTTGCAGCAGATGGTGGCGGAAGGCAAGTTCCGCGAGGACCTCTACTACCGGCTGAATGTGTTGTCACTGACGCTGCCGCCGTTGCGTGAGCGACGCGACGACCTGTCCACGCTGGCCGAGCATTTCCTTCGGAAGTTTTTCGCGCGCCGGCAGCAGCCGCTGCCGCCCATTTCCGAGGGCGTCATGATGGCGCTGCAAGCCTACGACTGGCCGGGAAACGTGCGTGAGCTTGAGAACACGTGCGAGCGCATCGCCGAGAGCTGCAGTTGCGGCCATGTGCGCGTCGGATGCCTCGGCGCCAGTGTGCTCTTTCCGTCGTCAGAGTCTGGATTTGGAGAACCCGCTATGGAAGTTATGGATACCGGTGTGGTGAATGGCGCTGCGGCCCGCATGGCCACGAACGATCGCGCGGCGCTCGAACTGGGCGCGCAGAGTTATCCCGACCTGCCGCTCGATGAGCGCCTGCGTCGCATCGAGGCGGAGATCATCGGCGCCGTGCTGGCGGAGACGGGCGGCAACAAGTCGAAGGCGGCATTGCGCCTGGGGATCAAGCGATCCACGCTCGGCGATCGGATCGGCCGATGCGCCGACTATCTGCCGGTGGGGTCCGCGTCGTAACGCCCGGTCACAGGCCGTGCTGATGCGCGGGCGCGGCCGCGGGCCCGGCCGGCGTGCCGTGGTTCATGTGGCCGCCGCTCGCGCGCGCCAGCAGCAACAGCGCGACGGCCGCCAGGGCCAGCGGCGCAATTTTCTTCAGGCGGCCCGGCATGCGTCGTTCGAGGCGCTCTGCCGAGAGCCCGACCGTGGCCAGCAGCGGCACGGTCCCCAATCCAAAGGCGAACATGAAGAGGGCGCTCTCGGTGATGCTGCCGAAGCCTGCGGCGGCGGTGAGCGCCGCGTAGACGAGTCCGCAGGGGAGCAGCCCGGTCAGGGCGCCAAAGGCCGCAGGACCGCTGATGCGGTGCTGCCGCATCCACGCGCCTGCTCGTCCAATGGCGCGCGTCACACGCGCGCCAAAGGCGCCGCGCGAGCCGCCACGAAACGCGTGCCACGCCGCGACGGCCTGGAGCAGGACGGCGCCCGCCGCCGCGTACGCCAGCGCGCGTCCGAGGCCGGCGCTGGTGAGGGCGCTGCCTGTGAGTCCGATGATGGCGCCGAGCACAACATAAGTGGTGAGGCGACCGCCGTGGTACAGGGCCGCATGGGCGGCCAGTTGCGAGCGCCCGACGGCGCGGGCCTCGTTGCTGCGCGGATTCGCCAGTGCGACGAGGGGGCCGCACATGGCCGCGCAATGTCCGCTGCCGGCCGCGCCGAGCACCAGCCCGCTCAACGCGACGCCGATTTCGGGGATCATTTTCCGGTCGCGCCGACGCGCGGCGGCACGATGACTTCGTGTTCGGAGTAAAACGCGCGTCCACCGGCGGTCCATTCCACTTGCAGCATCCATCGGCCGGGCGCGAGGCTCGCGAACGAGACGGACTGGAGTCCGGCGGCATCCGGCGCCATGGGCGTGCGGCGATCTGCGGTGGCGTCTGACGGGCGGTAGAGCGTCAGGGCGCCGGCCGTCGCCGGAGGCAGCGGTGTCGGCCACTGGACGGTGACGGCCTGGCCGCCGGCCGCTTCGGTGATGGCGAACGCGGACCCCAGCGCACGGGCGTTCGCTTCGGCGGCGCGGCGCGCGTCGAGCGCGACGGATTGCTCGTAGTAGTCGTTGCTCACCAGATCCACCGGCTGGTTCATCGCGTACACCACGAACCCGATCGTGCACGCCGCGAACACGGTGTAGACGGTGGCGATGCTATGTCCCCAGTTCCACCGCAGGCTCACGGGCGTTTCTCCTTGTCGCGTTCCTTGCCGTCATCCTGGCGGCGCTCGTGTTTGGCCGGCCCGAGGAACGACGAGTTGATGGTCTGAAACAGTTGACCATCGGAGCGTACTTCGATTTGCACCGGCGTGCTGGCGCCGCCGAGCGACCCTTCCGGCAACTGCAGCAGGAATCGGCTCTCGAGGACCGTGTGCGGATCGATCGAGTTGATCGGGCCGAGCGCCGTGATGCTGGCGCCGGCCGGCAGCGACGCCACATATTCAAGCGCGTGTGTCTGGCCGGTGCGGTTGATGACTTGGACATTGTAGAAGTTGCCGACCGACCCGTTCTCCATCTCCGCGTAGAGCGTGCCGGGCTGGCGCAGGATCAGCACCGACAGATCGGGCCGGATCACGAACAGCGTGACGGCCACGATGACCAGGGCGCTCCAGACGGCGGCGTAGGCCTTGACGCGCGCGCTCAGCCAGTGCACCGTGCCGGATTTCAGCGATTCATGGGACGTCAAGCGGATCAGCCCCGCCGGGCGCTCGAGCCGCGCCATCACTTCGTCGCACGAGTCGATACAGGCGGCGCAGTTCACGCATTCGAGTTGGATGCCGTTGCGGATGTCGATGCCGGTCGGGCAGACCGTGACGCATTGGCCGCAGTCGACGCAGTCGCCGTAGCTGCGATCGCTCGCGCCGGCCTTGGCGTGCCCGCGCGGTTCGCCGCGGAATCTGTCGTACGTCACGGTAATCGTGTGTTCGTCCTGCAGGGCCGACATGACGCGGCCATAGGGACAGGCCAGCGTGCAGGCCTGCTCGCGGAATCGGGCAAAGACACCGTAGAAGACCAGGCTGAAGATCGTGATCGCCACCAGCCCGCGGTAGTGCTCGCCGGGCGGCGCGGTGATGATGTCGATCAGTTGATCGGAACCGATGATGTAGGCCAGAAACACGTTCGCGATCGCGAAGGAGAGGCCGAAGAAAATGCCCTGCTTGACGACCGTGCGCCAGATCCGATCGACGTTCCACGGACCTTTGTGGCGCCGAATCTGCTGGGCCGCCGAGCCGTCAATGGCCCATTCGATCTTCCGGAACAGCATTTCCATGAAGATGGTCTGCGGGCAGAGCCAGCCGCACCAGACACGACCGACGGCCGTGGTGGACAGGGCCAATGTGACCAGGAGGGTGAGGGCGATCACCACCACCAGGTAAAAATCCTGGGGCCAGAAGACCAGCCCCAGGAGCACAAATCGACGTTCGAGGAAGTTGAGGAGTACCAGTTGCTGGCCGCCGACTTTCACAAACGGCGCGGCGAACAGAAACACCAGCAGAAACCAACTCAGGATCGTGCGCAGCCGGAAATACCGCCCCGCGGGCTTTCGCGCGTAGATCCACTTGCGTCGTCCATCTTTGTTGACGCTGGCCAGTTCGTTGCGGAAAGTCTCGTGCTCCTCGTCTAGGTACATTGGTTCGTGTCCACTTCCACTCGCAGCGTACGTTTACGGATGGCGTCGGGTCGCCTGACCCAATGATGC
>CAYHEX010000390.1:0-3539 GCA_964355365.1 uncultured Solibacteraceae bacterium
CGACGATGAAGCCGGCGACGTCGTACTCGCCGTCGTTGTAGAACCCGGGCATCTCGGCCGTTTCGCCGCCGAGCAACGCGCAGCCGTTCTCGCCGCACGCACGCGCCACGCCCTTCACGATCTGCTCGGCCACATCGGGCGACAGGCGGCCGGTGGCGAGGTAGTCGAGAAAGAACAGCGGCGACGCGCCCTGCACGAGGATGTCGTTGACGCAGTGATTGACGAGGTCCGCGCCGATCGTGTCGTGTACCCCGGTCATGAACGCGAGCTTGAGTTTGGTGCCGACGCCGTCGGCGCTGGCCACCAGCACCGGCTCCGCGAGCGACGGATCCATGCGGAACAGGCCGCCGAACGACCCGATGCCCGACAGCACGTTCGGGGTGTAGGTACCACGCGCCAACGCCTTGATGCGGCGAACGACTTCGTTGCCCGCGTCGATGTTGACGCCCGACTGCTTGTAATCAATTCCCGACACGCGCTAAAACTCCAGTTTCTGGATCACGGCTTCAGCGAGCTTCCGCGCCGCCGACCCCTCGGCCGACGCCCAGTAGGCGCGCCGGACCTGCACGTAGAACAGCTCTTCCTCGAAGTCTTCCTCGAGCATGTCGAACGCATCGCGCAGCAGTTCGATGGCGGCCGCCTGATCCGTGCGGTCGCCGAGCGCGCGCAACAACGCCGCGGGGCCGCGGACCGCGGCCTCGCCAAGCGCGAGGGCGACCGGCGCCCGTGCCGCATCGCCGGCCGGAATGCCCACGTCGAACAGCGCCGTCAGCGCTGTTTGATCCCCGCGACCGGCCAGCGCGCCCAGCGCGCGCGCCGAACTGCGCAGCAGCAACTGAAAGCCCGACGTGTCGGCGGCGTACTTCAGTGTATCGGCCAGGTATTTGTAGTGCGCCTCGCAGTTCACGCCCAGCATGCAGAGCGCCGCCGCAATGGCGGGCTGACGCTCGCGCGGCACCGTGCGCTGCAGTTGCGCCAGCGATTCCAGCACCGCACTCTCGCCCAATTTCCCGAGCGCCAACACCGCATCATCACGCAGCGGACCATCGAGCTTGGCGACGGCCAACACGGCATCGCGCGCCTCAGCGACCTTATGGTCGCCGACCGCCTGAATGACTTCAGCGCGAAAGAAATCCTCGCCGCTCATCACGAGCGGCACCAGCGCCGCCCGCGCGCGCGCATCGGACGCGTGTGCGGCCAGCGCTCTCGTGAGCGAGGGGCGCACGAACTCCGACATCTCGCGCGACAACGCGTCGATCAGGGCGGGGACCATGGCCGGCGACGGATGGTGGCCGAACCACGCGTAGGCGACGGCGCGCAGCCGGTCGTTTCGGCTGGCCATCAGCGACTGCATCACTTGCGGCGTCGACGAGTCGTCAAAACCCGCGAGCAGGACCAGGGCGCGGTATTGAACGTAACTGTCGGCGTGCGACTGCGCGGCCGCGGTCAGCGCCGGCACGACGTGCGCCGGTGTCGCGCGCCGGACAGTGCGTGACGCCGCCAGGCGGGCCGGGAAATCGAACGCGCCCAGCGCGTTGATCGCCGACGCCAAATCCTTGTCGGAGACCGTGGCAGACGGCGCGGCCGGCGTCTGCGCCGCCGCCTGGACGACGATCGCAGCGGCGGCCAGCAGCACCACCATCACCACGCGCGCTGAGCGGGTCGCGGCCCTCATTTGACGAGCTTCAGCGCCAGTTGCAGATAGGCGGCCTGGTTGCGGGGAAACGCCACGGGGTACTCCGCCGTGTAGCACGACGTGCAATACGCACTGCGCGTCGACCCGACCGACGTCAGCAGCCCTTCGAGGCTCAGGTACCCGAGAGAGTCCGCGCCGATATAGCGGCGGATCTCATCGAGCGAGTGCGTGGCCGCGATCAACTCGGCGCGACGCGGGGTATCCACGCCGTAGAAGCACGGCGAGATCGTGGGCGGACACGAGATACGCAGGTGCACCTCAGTCGCGCCGGCGGCGCGCACCATCTTCACGATCTTGCGGCTGGTCGTGCCGCGCACGATGGAGTCGTCGACGAGCACCACCCGCTTGCCGGCGAGGATGCTCTTGACCGGATTGAGCTTCACGCGCACGCCGAAGTGGCGGATGCTCTGCTGCGGTTCGATGAACGTCCGGCCCACGTAGTGATTGCGGATCAACCCCATCTTCAGGGGCAAGCCCGCGGCCTCGGCGTAGCCGGTGGCGGCGCACACGCCCGAGTCGGGAATGGGGACGACCACGTCCGCGTCAGTCGGCTGCTCGGCAGCGAGCCGCTCACCGAACGCCGTCCGGACTTCGTTCACGCTCTGTCCGAACACGTACGAGTCGGGCCGCGCGAAGTACACGTGCTCGAACACGCAGTGCGCTTTCGGCGCGGCCGGGAACGGATGAATCGACTTCACCCCATCCGGACCGGCAATGAATACCTCACCGGGCTCAATGTTGCGAACCCACTTGGCGTCGATCAAGTCGAGCGCGCACGTTTCGGAACACACGACCCACCCATCGTCCAATCGACCGAGGGTCAACGGGCGAAAGCCGTGCGGATCGCGCACGGCAATCATCCGGTCCTTTGTGAGCAGCACCAGCGAGAACGCGCCCTGCGCCTGCGAGACGGCCTCGATCAGGGCCTCTTCCGGTGTCGGGGCCTTCGACCGGGCGTAGAGATGGAGCAGCACCTCGGTATCGCTCGTGGTCTGGAAGATCGAGCCTTGCGCCACCAGCGCGTCGCGCAGTTCCTGCGCGTTGACCAGGTTGCCGTTGTGGCAGATGGCGATCTCGCCGTGCGCGCAGTCGATCAGGATCGGCTGCGCGTTCTTGAGCCCGCTCTCTCCGGCCGTGGAATACCGGACGTGCCCCACCGCGCTCGTGCCCGCGAGCTTCGCGAACTCGGGTTCACCGAATCCGTCGGCCACGTAGCCCATGGACTTGTGCGCGACGAGCCGTTCGCCGTCGGATGACGCGATGCCGGCGCTCTCCTGTCCGCGGTGCTGGAGGGCATACAAGCCGAGGTACGTGAGATTGGCGGCCTCGGTGTGGCCGTAGATCCCGAAGACGCCGCATTCCTCTTGAAACTTGTCCATGGCCCCTTATGCGGCGCTGCCGCCAAACCACTTCGACAATCCCATGCTCCAGCGGGCTTCCGCCTCAGGCACCGGACACTGCACCACAACCCCGTGGCCCGCGATCGCGATGGTGATATCGCCCCCGCCGGTCACGCCAATCTTCCCGGCGGGCACCTGCAAACGAGCCGCCGCGCTCAGGACCTTTTCGGTATTCGCCGGATCAACACTCACCACGGCCCGCGACGCCGACTCACCGAACAGCGTCGCCGCGGCCAGATCCACACCGCCGTCGCTCGACGCGGCCTTCACGGTGACGTTCACGCCGATGGCCCCGCTGTCGAAGCAGCACTCGGCCAATGTCACGGCCAGCCCACCGTCCGAGCAATCATGCGCGCTTCGCGCGTAGCCGGCGCCGATGATTTCCACCAGCAACTCGTGCAGCGCCTTCTCGCGCGCCAGGTCGAGCACCGGCGCTTCACCGC
>CAYHEX010000391.1:0-3514 GCA_964355365.1 uncultured Solibacteraceae bacterium
AGTCTTCATTGCCGGCCGACACGACATGCCCGTCCACCTCGCCGCGAACGCCGCGACCGGCGATGGCGCCGAAATTGCCGGCCTCGCCGAGCGTGACGCCACGCGCGGCGGCACCGGCCACCAGCGCCGACGCGAGTGAGTGCTCGCTCGCGCGCTCCAGAGTGGCCACGAGACGTAGCAGCGTGCTGACGTTCAGCGCGGCCACGGGCTCAACGGCCGCGAGACTCGGCTTACCCTCGGTCAACGTCCCCGTTTTGTCCATGACCACGGTGTCGACCGCGCGCATCACCTCGATGGCTTCGGCGTTACGGAAGAGCACCCCCATCGAGGCGCCGCGCCCGGCCGCGACCATGATCGACATGGGCGTGGCGAGCCCCAGCGCGCACGGGCACGCGATGATCAGCACCGCCACCGCATTGACCAGGCCGTGTGCGAGACGAGGCTCGGGGCCGAAGACGCTCCAGATCCCGAAGGTGATCACCGCGATCGAGATCACGGCGATGACGAAATAACCGGAGACCGTGTCGGCGAGGCGCTGAATCGGCGCGCGCGATCGCTGCGCCTCGGCGACCATCGCGATGATGCGCGACAACAGCGTGTCGGCGCCGACCTTCTCCGCCTGCATGACGAACGTGCCGGTGCCGTTGAGCGTGGCACCGACGACGCGATCGCCGGCGCGCTTGTCGACCGGCAACGGCTCGCCCGACACCATTGACTCATCGACCGACGACTCGCCGTCCACGAGGATGCCGTCGACCGGAACCTTCTCGCCCGGGCGCACGCGCAGACGGTCGCCCACATGCACGTGCTCGAGCGGCACTTCCTCGTCGTTGCCGCTGTCAGTCACACGCCGTGCGACCGGCGCGAAGAGCCCCATCAGCGCCTTCACAGCCGCGCCCGTTTCCAGGCGCGCGCGCAGTTCCAGCACCTGACCGACCAGCACGAGCGCCACGATGACGGCTGCCGCTTCGAAGTACCGCCCGACGTCGCCGTGGTGATCGCGCGCAGATGCCGGAAACAGATCCGGCGCGATCACGGCCACCAGGCTGTAGATGAACGCCACCGACACGCCCATCCCGATGAGGGTGAACATGTTCAGATTGCCAGTGCGCACCGAGTTGAACGCGCGCACGTGAAAAGGCCATGCGGTCCACAGGACCACGGGCGCGGCGAGCAGCAACTCGACCCACGGATACGCATAGCCGCCCATCGTCAGCACCATGAGCGGCACGGCCAGCGCCGCGCTGATCATCAACCGGCGCTTCAGATCCCGGAGTTCGTGCGCGCTGGCGTCATCGGCCGATGCGGACGGCATCTCCGGCTCGAGCGGCATGCCGCAGATCGGGCAGTCACCCGGGCCCTCATTGCGAACCGACGGGCACATAGGGCAGATGTAGATTCCGGGTGCGGACGGGTGCGGACCGGTGCGGACTGGTGCGGACGGGTGCGCGCCGGCGGGTGCGGACAGGTGCGGGCGGGTGCGGGCCGGTGCGGACGGAACCGCCGCCCCGGGCACCTTCATCGTCTCTATGAACGTGATCTTGCAGACTTCCGCGCAGAAGAAGTAGTCGACGCCGTCGTGTGTGTGAGTCCACTTGGCTTTCGCAGGGTCGACCGTCATGCCACAGATAGGATCAATCGCCACGGCCCTAGTATGACGCGTTCACCTTTGTCGTCGATGCGCGTAGTGACCGTCATGACACAACATCTTCGCCAGGCGCTGCGCCTCTTCGCCCGTCAGCCGTTGTTTACGTTGACGGCCGTGGTCTCGCTGGCCATCGGCATCGGCGCGAACGCCACGATCTTCTCGGTGGCCAACAGCCTGCTGCTAGCGCCAACCGCCGGGATCGCGGCGCAGGACCGGCTGGTCGACGTCGGGCTCACTCGCCCGAACAGCACATTCGACACGATGTCGTACCTGAACTTCGCCGACCTGCGCGATCGCAGTCGGACGATGAGCGGGATGTACGCGTATGAGCTCGAACCGAAAGCGCTGAGCCTCGGCCAGACGGACGGCGCCGTGCGCATCTACGGTCAGCTGGTGAGCGCAGGCTACTTCGACGTGCTCGGCGTGACGCCGTCGCTCGGACAGTTCTTCCATGCCAATCAGGAAACGATCGGGACGCCGCTGCGTCAGATCGTGCTCAGTGACCGGTTCTGGCGTCGGCAGTTCGCGGCTGACGCGGCGGTCGCCGGTCGAGATGTGCTGATCAACGGCGATCACTTCACCGTGGCAGCCGTCGCGCCGGCAGGGTTTCAGGGAACGACGATCCTCGCGCCCGACGTGTGGGTGCCGCTCACGTCGTACGCGCGCACGCTGCCGGCCGACACGCTGTTTCGCGGCCGCGAGAACACCTGGCTGATCGCGGGCGGACGGCTGAAGCCTGGTATGACGATCGCGGATGCGCGTCAGGATCTGGGCGCCATCATGGCGGATCTCAACACGCAGTTTCCGGATGCTATCCACGGCATGACGGCGGCGGTGACCCCTTCAGCGCGCCTGCCCGGCGAGATGGGCGATGTGGTCGCGCCCATCATCGGCGTGCTGTCGGCCGTCGTCGGACTGGTCCTGCTGTTGGCCTGCACCAACCTGGCCGGGCTGCTGCTCGCACGCGCCGCCGCGCGCGGCCGCGAGATGTCCGTGCGTGTAGCTCTGGGCGCGCGTCGATGGGACCTGGTGCAGCAACTGCTCGCGGAGAGCGTCGTGCTGTTCGTCGCCGGCGGCGCGGCAGCCGTGCTCATCGCCCTCTGGATGACGCGCGCGCTGTGGTCGCTGCTGCCCACACTGCCCTTCCCGATCACGATCTCACTCGCGATGGACTGGCGGGTGCTGACCTTCACATTCGGCCTCGCGCTCATCGCCGGATTGGCCACGGGCGTGGTGCCGGCGTGGCAGAGCAGCCGCCCGGATCTCACGTCGAGCATGAAGGCCGATCAATCCGCGCCGTCGCGCCAGCGCCTGCGCCACACGCTCGTCGTCGCCCAGATCGGTCTGTGCCTCCTCCTGCTGGTCGTGGCCGGCCTGCTCTTGCGCTCGCTCAGCGCTGCGGCCGCGATGAACCCCGGCTTTCGCGTCGAAGGCGTTCGCGTCGCCAACGTCGATCTCGGACTCGGCAACTACAGTGAGGCGGCGGCGCCGGCGATGACCGAACGGGTCCGCGCCGCGTTGCAGGCGATCCCGGGCGTGTCACGCGTCGCGGTGGCTGCGATGGTGCCGCTCGAGGGCGGCGGCCTTGGTCTCGGGCAGCTTCGCCGCAAAGGCGAGACAACCACCGCTGCCGCGGAGCGCGCCGGCGAGGCGGACTGGAACATCATCTCGCCAGACTTCCTCCCCGCGCTCGAACTGCCGATCGTGCGTGGCCGCAACTTCAGCCAGGACGATCGGCCGGATGGTCCGCGGGCGGCGATCATCAATGAGCGATTCGCAGAGCAACTGTGGCCGGGGCAGGATCCGATCGGGAAGCAACTCGAGAACGGCGACTTCCGACCGGGCAAAACCGACACGATTCACACG
>CAYHEX010000392.1:0-3475 GCA_964355365.1 uncultured Solibacteraceae bacterium
TTTGTGGAGCACTCGCACCATCTCGTTGAAGTACTCGTTGAGCTGCGCCACCACCGATTCGGGCGTCGCCTTCTCGGACGCGGCCGTGAACCCGCGAATATCCGAAAACAGCACCGACATCTCGCGCCGCGTGCCGCCCAGTTTGGCCAGCGCGGGATTCGCCTGCAGCTGATCGAACACGGTCTTCGACACGTAGCGGCCGAAGATCTGCTTGATGCGCCGCTTCTCGCGGCCTTCCACGAAGTAGTTCCACGCCGTGCCGACAAACAGCGCGATTGATGTGGCGCCCACCGGCGCCGCCGCGGCGAACCAGACGTTGTGCCCGAATTGAAATGTGAGCCACCAGCTGAACGCCGCCACCACGCCCACCACCACCGCAATCGCCCACCACACCGGCAGCAGCAGCGCGATCACGCCGGCCGCCACGCCCCCGACCACGCTCATGATCCAGGTGCTCGCTGGCGACGCCTTACGCAGAAACCGCGACGACACCACATCGTCAGCCAGCGCCGCATGAAGAAACACGCCCGGCGTGCTCGCCGACTCCGCGAACGGCGTGACGACCACGTCGTAGAAACCGGCGGCGCCGACGCCAACGAACACGATCTTGTCGCGGAACACGGCTGGGTCGATCGGCGGCGCCTCACCCGCCGACACCTTCTCCTCCGACAGCAGCACATCGAACGCCGATTCGGTGCGGTACAGCCGCTGCGGCGCGGCGACCGTGCCGCGTTGAAAGGGTCCACGGTAGTTGAGCAGCACCCGCGTGCCGTTCACGAGCGGCATATCCGACGCGCCGAGCTTCAGCGTCGTCGGCGTCCGCGTGACATCACGCGGATCGATCTTCAGATCGAGGAGCGCGGCGGCCATGCCCAGCGACGGCACCGTGTGCGGGCCGATCGCGAGAAACGGGTTGAAGCTGCGCGCGGTGCCGCGGTCGTTCTCGTCGGGCATGTAAAGGTTGTGGCCGATCGCCGCGGCGCCGGATCCGAAGAGCGGCCGCGGCAGCCGCAGCCCAGGTCTCGACTCGAAACCGGGCACGGACCACGCGCGGCCGGGCAGCGAGGGCGGCACCAGCGTAGCCGCGTCCGCGCCCGATTGCAGGCCCTCATACGTCGCGTCGGCGAGCATCACGACGTTGCCGGCCTGCCGGATGGAGGCGGCCAGCGCCGCGTCCGACTCGGCGCCGGTCATCGTGCGATCGCCGACGGGGAACGACGAGCGCGTGTCGCCCTCGAGGAACAGGACGTCGTACGCGATCACGCGCGCCCTCGCGCGGGTGAGGTAGTCGATGATGCTGGCGTGCACGACACGCGGCCACGGCCAACGTCCGAACACCGGCTCGAGCGCGGCGATCGACGAGTCGTTGATCTCGACAAAGACGATGTCTTCGCGCGCCGTGGCCGGCCGCGCGGTCACGCGCATGCGCCAGTCGTAGCTGCTGTTCTCGAGGCCGATGCCGAACGTGGTGACGGAGAGCGCGAGCGCGAGCCCCGCTGCGGCAACACCGAGAGTGGCTCCTGTCAGCGTTGCGCGCATGCGTTGTGGTTATGGTAGCGATACGGGGTCGTGCGATAGGTTGGACAATGGCATTTTCCGCCGTCGTGAGTCGCTGACCTTCGAACCACGGATTCCATGTTTCGTGCTCTAGGAAGCACTCGCCACCAAGGACCATGTCAATTGCCCAGACGAACAAGAACCCATCACAGCGGGACTAGTGGGAACAGAAATCGTCGGCTGGCCATCGATCGACCCGCTGCCAGCTGATAGCGCTGCGCTGAAGCTGCCCACAAACCGTTCGAGCGCGCCGCTACTATTCGCCGGGAAGGCCAAGACCGCCGGGCCGGGGCGCGGAGATGTTAGCTCATCGCTAAATGTTCCGCTGATGGTCCCGGTGAGCTGGTTGCCATCGACTTGCAGACGAATGTCGAGGGTGGCCGCGGCATTCACGCCAACACCGCGGCCCCGAAAACCGATGCCGTCGGCATCGAACTGCACGTGAACACCGTGCGTGCTGTTGAACGAGAGTCCGGCGCACGGCGCGGCCCCAGTCACTAGGTTGCCGTTGTTGAACGCCAAGAGGTACCTACCCGCCTTGAACGACGATGGCGACGGTGCGTTCGGACTCCCACAGGCTGAAATCAGGCCCAAACCAGCGGCAAGTAGAGCGACGACTCCACGTGTGTTCACTGCTTTCTCCCAGGCCGAAACCGAAACGCTATTAGACCGCGGGGGGCTACGGTAAACACCCAATCTCGATCGATGGCAGGCGGGGAGGAGTTGCCAAAGTTCTCCACGACCTCATCCCACTCGATCTTCCCCGTTCGCGTGTCGACAAGCGCGAGGGACCCGGCGAACGGAACGGCGACGGTCGAACCTGCGCAGGACAGGCTAAATCCAACGGTGCCCCTGCCGGTGTCAGCCATACGCCACAGCTCCTGAGTCGTCTCTCCAGAGTACGCGACGACCACTCCGGACGTTGAGCCAACAACCACTGCGCGATCGCAACTAACCATAGCGCGAAAGTCCTCAGACCCGGGGGCAAGAACGGGTTTCAAGGCCGCGACAACCGCCCCAGTGTCCGCGGCGAAAACCGTAACTGCGCCGGTGCCGTCGGCCGCAAAGAGCCGGCCGCCGACAATTGCCGGCCCGCCGGCCCAGCCGTGGTACGAGGATGCGGAGTGCTTCGGGAACGGAGATTTCCAATTGATCTCTCCATTTGTCTCACTGAGTGAGACGATGCCGCCGGCCACTTGCGAACGGAACACTGAATAGCCTGCAAGGACCCGACCGTTGTCCTCTCGCGGTGGAAACACGGTTGTGGTTTCAGGATCTCCAATCCGCGTACTCCAGGCGACGCTGCCGTCTTGCCAGTTCAGCGCGATGAGCTGACCCGACGCCGATCCGCAGAACACGTGAGGACCACGAACATCACCAAGGTACACACCAAGACCGTAAGCCTGCGACGAACTAAATACCCAACGGACCTCCCCCGATTGGCGGCTCAGCGCCGTGATCTCAAAATCGCCGACGAGAAGGAAATCGCCGGCGATTGCGAGATTGGTTCGCGGGCCTGTTACCGCCCGCTTCCACAGGATTCGCCCCGAATGGCGCGCGACAGCCACAACGTCTCGCGACCGGGTCACGAAGTAAACCGCGTTGTCGTCGACCACCGGTGTTCCCCGTGCGGGAATGGGTACGATCCAATCAATGGCGGCCCCCTGACTCACCAAGGCCAGATACACAAACAGCGCAGCCGCCCAGCGAGAAACGAACATACGGTCAGCGGCCTCTGGAAATGAGGATCGCGACCATTGCGACGACGCCGCGAAGGCCCCATGGAGATTGCGGCTCCAACTGCCAACGGTCGAACTGACCTGCTTGGGTTCTTCGGACCAGCCATAACTAGAAAGTGGCGCCCCGAGTTGTTGTTGACGCCTGTGCTTTGAACTCGGCTGGCGTCAGGTAGCCGAGA